>PAHT02000057.1:3774-64346 GCA_002705045.2 Paracoccaceae bacterium
CGNTCTTCCATNAGTTCTAANGTTCTAAGCGCCACTGCNGCCGGNACTGGATGNGCAGAGTANGTATAACCNTGNCCAAAAATACCNAANTCAGAAGCNAGTTTTTCNATNCCANNNACAATCTCCGANGANACTAAAATCCCNGAAATAGGAAGGTANGCAGAAGAAAGTGCTTTNGCACATGTCANAATNTCNGGTTTNANTCCNTAGGTTTCNCTACCCCACATGTTGCCNGTTCGNCCNAAACCACAGATCACTTCATCNNCAATTAACAANATAGAATATTTATCTAAAGTTTTCTGNAGCGCTTCNAAATANCCTTTTGGCGGAATTATCACNCCTCCNGCNCCCATAACNGGTTCNGCNATAAGNGCACCAATCGTTTCGGNACCTTCTCTNNTAATNAGNTCNTCTAACTCTTGAATAATTCTTCTAACNAATTCACTCTCACTCTCACCTTCAANNCCATCCANAAAATAATGTGGCGANGANGTATGTTTNACAAAATCAAGTGGTAGCCCGAATCCATCTTGAGCATATGGTAATGCAGTAAGGCTGGCTGCAGCTAAAGTTACCCCGTGATAACCACGTTTTCGACTAATTATTTTCCTCTTTTCGGGNNGNCCTTGAGANGCTTGAAAGTACCAAACCATCTTAATTGCNGTATCATTTGCNTCTGAACCAGAATTACAAAAGAAAGCTTTTTTTAAATTATTTGGAGCGATCGATATCAACTTTTCTGCCAGATCAATTGCCGGGTTNGATGTTTTNCCNGTAAAACTATGATAAAAGGGAAGTTCTCGCATTTGTTTTANGGCAGCTTCGACCAATTCNGGCTCGTTNAAACCCATTGACGTGCACCACAANCCGCTCATTCCTTCAATAAATTTATTATTATCTTTATCCGTTACATANATGCCATCACCAGAAGAAATTATATGTGGACCGACTTCNGCTAAATTTNTGGGATTTGTGTAGGGGTGCAAGTGAAATGCAACGTCCCTACCCTCTGGAGAGTTAATACCAATATTTTCTTCTAAGGTCATNTTGCATTCCTTGATTTANAACTAATCAGTTTANAAATGTATCGCAGNAAAATAAGTTNAAGCCAATAAAAAAATGTACTTTTATGATGGGGTTACTCCTCGAAGGCGTTCAGATCGGCGGCGAAGTAGTTCTACAATAGTTAACAACAATATAGATAATATCACAAGAATTGTGGCAACCGCTAAGATTGTAGGGCTAATCTGCTCTCGAATGCCTGAAAACATTTGTCGTGGGATAGTGCGCTGTCTGACATCTGCAACCTGNAAAACNACAACCACCTCATCAAAAGATGTAATAAAAGCGAACAATGCTCCAGATACAACCCCAGGTAAGATTAGTGGCATTTGAACTTTAAAAAAAGTTCGAAATGGATTTGCACCTAAACTAGCGGCAGCGCGTGTCAGACTTTGATCAAATCCCACTAGCGTGGCGGTAACTGTGATTATGACATACGGCGTACCCAAAATAGCATGAGCGATAATTACTCCAACATACGTTTTTGCAATACCAATATCTGAAAAGAAAAANAACATGCCNGAAGCAATAATTACTAAAGGCACAATCATAGGCGATATTAGAAGAGCCATTATTGGCCGCCTGAAGGGCATATGGCTACGTGACAAACCAATGGCCGCAAGAGTACCTAGCCCNGTGGCTAATAAAGTCGCGAATATACCAATAATGAAACTGTTTTTTATTGACCGTACCCANTGCGAGTTAAGCCAAAGATCGGACCACCAACCCTCGATGGCCTCAGGNTTTATCATTCCATTATGCAAAATATCGATATACCATCGAATAGAAAAAGCCTCAGGGTTGAACGCTAACATCCCCTCAGTAAAACTAAAATAAGGCTCCTTGTTGAAGCTAAGCGGAAATACAATCAATATTGGAGCTATTAAAAATAAAAAAATCAACCCGCAAATGAATCGAAAAGAATAAAACAATAGGACCTCACCAGAAGTCGCATAAGGTGGCTGATTAAGGCGATAAGAGCCATCAGCTAACCAAAGAGCCATTGATCCTAGTATCCACCCAAAGANACNAACAACNATAGAGTATGCCAGACCGGTAAAAAAAAGTGCCGGAAAGAACAAGACCGCTGCACAAGCNAGAGCAGTCACATTTCTAGACCTATTCAGTTTAATCGAGATAAAAGCCAAAGNTATGAAAATTACCGCACCAATTCCTGCATAGGGCAACATTAAACTACGCTTCCCTTCAGCAGTAAGGAAGCCTAGAAATATACCAAAAAGACCAACCCAAAAGAGGTTAAATATCATCAAAGGCCTCGGTGGAATGTAAGCGTATGATTTTGTCACGGTTTCATCCTAACTTCATGTTATCAATGCCAACGACGCGATCATAAATCCAATAAAGAAACAACACTAAGACCAGTAACACCCCACCCATCGCAGCCGCCAAAGACCAATTCAATGTTTTCCTCATATGAAAATCAATAAGATTTGAAATCATAGTACCATCTTGTCCACCAATTAAAGCTGGTGTAATATAAAAACTTATGGCGAGAATAAATACCAGAATGCCGCCTGCACCAATGCCAGGAATTGTTTGGGGAAAGTAAATTCTCCAGAACGCTGTCCAATTTGTAGCTCCCATCGACTTTGCGGCCCGAACATACGAAGGTGGTATTGTTTTCATTACAGAGTACAGTGGTAAAATCATGAACGGCAGNAGGATATGAGTCATTGAAATCAATGTCCCAGTTTTATTATAAATTAGAGAGAATCTATCTTCATCCGTGGCTAATCCAAACACAACTGACAAATCGTTAAGCACGCCCTGTCCCTGAAGCATAGCAATCCAAGCAGTCGTCCTGACCAGAAGAGAAGTCCAGAACGGTAANAATACAAAGATAAGTAATAGATTNGACGTNCTTGCTGGCAAACTAGAGAGCAAGAAAGCAACNGGATAACCNAAAATTAGCCCAGCCAAAACTACAATNAACGAAATTTGCAGAGTGCGAAAAAAAAGTTGTAAATGAATTCTTCTTTCTTCCGGCTTACGCTCAAACGTTCCATCTGCGTTGTATTTCATGTCCAATGCTGATGCCAAAAATGCTGGGGTAACGGAGATAGAGGTCAGTTGCATAGCCCTCCATACCTCCAAATCAGCCCACTTTTTATTTGCTTTTATTAACGAGTCCTTAAACGGAGGTTTCAATTTTTTTGCTTTTCTGGCTGAACTTGTGAACAGTGAGCGAGTTCCTGAAAGTTCACGGTTAACCCTAGTGGCTACTTTNCCAATTTTTTTTGATTNCTTTCCTGCCNNNAGATCTAANACCAGCGCTTCGAACATGGCCTCAGTAGGNTCNGANTTACTATCCCAACTGGAAATNAGAGGNGTAAGATTTATCATNTGTCTCTCAAAGGTNTCATTNTAAACGCCCCTTGATAAGAAAATTAATATCGGAATAACAAAAGCACAAAGAATGAGNGAGAGTAACGGAGTTACTAACCCAAAAGCTCTCAGGCGACTTTGCAAAAGNGATTTAGCTAGTTTCTTTTTGAGGGGAACGCCATCACTNGTNATGACTACATTATTACTATCTTTGGACGATTCCATCTCAGATGCCAAACCCATTAAGTTAAAAGATTGCCCGCAAAACAAACTTTTGCGGACAATCTTAATCTTTATAAATTACTTCGCTAACCACGCATTGAAACGTTCATTCAGCTCTTCACCATTATCGGCCCAAAACATATAGTCGTTCTGCACACCATTCCTAAGCGCNTCAGCTGTAGTAGGCATGTGNTCAATCATNTGAATAGATGCATCACTGTGAAACGTACCAATTAATGGAATAGATGAAGCTCTCACTGGACCATATGGAATCCAACTGGCTTGATCCGCAAGGGGTTTCGTGGCAGTAGCAAATTTCACAAAATCCATCGCTGCATCTTTGTTTGGACTTCCTTTTGGAATAACAAACAAATCAAGNTCATAGATCTGACCGTCCCACACGAGGCCAAAAGGCTGTCCTTCAGAAGCAATCGCATTGAATATTCTTCCNTTCCATGTAATCGTCATTGANACNTCACCATCAGCTAGCAATTGCGGTGGCTGTGCGCCAGCTTCCCACCAAACCACACTATCTTTAATAGTGTCGAGTTTTGCAAAAGCGCGGTCAATACCTTCGGGAGTGTTCATAACGTCGTATACCTCTGATGAAGGAACTCCATCACCCATGAGAGCCATTTCGAGCATATTCTTGGCAACTTTTCTCATTCCCCTTTTTCCNGGAAATTTTTCTAAATCAAAGAAATCTGCCATAGTCGTTGGAGCCGTATCAAACTTTGTTTTATCATAGGCGTATAGAGTAGACCACACGATGTTTCCAACCGCACACTCGCTCAACGCACCATCCATAAAATCTTCACTAGCTGGNGTNCCATCCGGTGCTGCTGGTAGCATGGAAGCGTCAATCTCTTCTAAAAGACCCTCATCACAACCTACTATCGCATCGGAAAGTTCAACATCTACTACATCCCAAGTTACGCTTCCAGCTTCAACTTGTGCTCTGACCTCTGCCAATCCACCGCTGTAATCTTCCGATACAACCGCATTTCCAGTAGATGAGGCCCAAGGCTTGTGATATGCTTCAACTTGTGACTTTGTATATGCTCCTCCCCAGGAAACAACTGTTATTGAGTCAGCAACTGCTGCAGCGGCTACCGCTACAGAGCTAACTGCGCTCAGAATTAGTACTTTCATTTTCATCTTCTTCTCCCACTAATAAACGCCCTAAAAACTCACTAAATATTTTGGTCGGGCAAACAAAATAAACTATTAATTCCTTTAGTCCCCATTGTCTAGAGCACGGCAATCTTCAGACGACCAACTTACCGTCGTTTCTTCCCCCACCTGGAGATGAGTATGATTTAACGAATTTGGGACTTTAACGATGAATTCGTTATCTTCTTCGACACTCATTCGACAGCGAATATGATCACCAAGATAAATAAGCTCTAAAACTTTCGCATTCGTCGTATTTTCTCCCTTCACTCCAACAGAAACACGCTCCGGTCTTATGGATAGGGTAGAAGTCGACCCCACTTCACCACAATTAACTCTTCTTGCCGAGAGTANACTCCCAGTAGCAGTTCTAGCCAAAATCTTATNATTTTTTACCTCAACAACCTCNGTCTTAAACCTGTTATTCTCCCCGATAAATTGCGCTACAAACGCATTTTCTGGTCGTTCATACAGGTCAGCTGGGGTTGCTAGCTGTTGTATTTTGCCATCATCAAAAACTGCTACGCGATCCGACATAGTCAAAGCCTCAGACTGATCATGGGTGACGTATACGACTGTTACACCTAACTGTTCATGAATGTGTTTAATTTCATATTGCATGTGTTCTCGAAGTTGTTTGTCCAATGCTCCCAACGGTTCGTCCATCAAAACAAGCTCTGGTTCAAAAACCAATGATCGGGCTAANGCNATCCGCTGTTGCTGTNCTCCAGAGAGCTGCGCAGGTCGCCTGCCAATAAAATCTCTCATTTGAACCATATCAAGCGCATTNGTGACCTTTTTCTCTCTTTCAGCCTTCTCTAAGCCCCTCACCTCAAGAGGAAAGGACAAATTCTCTCCTACGGTCATATGCGGGAAAAGTGCATAATTTTGAAAGACCATTCCAATACCGCGCTTGTGGGGAGGTATGTTATTTATCGGCTTGCCGCCAAGTCTAATCTCACCAAATGTCGCAGTTTCAAAACCTGCTAACATCATCAGACAGGTGGTTTTACCTGAGCCTGACGGACCAAGCATGGTTAAGAACTCGCCTTTTTTGATAAACAAATTTAAATCTTTTACAACTAACTGCTCACCATCATAACTTTTTTGTACACCTTCGAAGGCAACAAAAGCATTCGAACTATCAATTTGATCTAAGGCTATTTTCTTACTCCCACGACTCAGTTGATTAAAAGTGGTAGCAAGAAGGAGCTCAAAAGTCCAACTGAGTTTACTAAATCTTCTTTTTTGAGTGAAAAGTGATGAATATTTAGGCTTTTATGTTAAAGTATAAATAAATGATGAACATTTTATATTTTCAAATGTGAAGTATTATATTCATGCATTTAAGTCGGTGAGCCAGATTGGATTAATTTAGCTTAGTGATGCCAGCAATGTGATGCTAATAATTTTAATAGTAGTAAGAAACTCCAGTGCTATGAAAGATGCAATATGTTTTTGACTTTAACAATTTATCTTATCGTGCAATGACCTTATTATCAAACAGCGTAAAAGTTTCGCATCATTCAAAGGACCGTCAGAGATGATCGATAAAAAAATAAAACATGCAGCCAAATCTCTAAAACTAAGCAAATTTGTAGAGAATAAAAATCTCAAAAAAATAGAATTTCCAAACCGAGAAAATTCATTGAATTCGATGAACATGAATGCTGCTTACCGAGTTATTTCAAAATGGCCAAATTATGAACCTACTAAACTTCGAAATTTAAATCATATTGCTGATTTTTGCGGCGTAAAGTCCGTACTATATAAAGATGAATCTACCCGTTTCGGCCTTGGTTCCTTCAAAGCTCTCGGTGGATCCTATGCAATCATGAACTTAACGGAAGATTGCAAAGCCAAAGGTCAGGATCCGTCAGAAATAACTGTGGCCACAGCTACTGATGGAAATCACGGGAGATCAGTATCATGGGGGGCAAAATTAGCTAGATGCAAAGCTAAAATATTTATTCATGCCGAAGTGAGCTCAGAGCGAGAAAAAGCAATGTCTGATTTAGGAGCCGATGTAATTAGAATTAATGGAAATTACGAGGCTTCTCTAGCAGCTTGTAAAAAGGCTGCTGATTTAAATAATTGGTATATTGTTTCAGATACGTCTTGGACTGGCTATCGCGAAATACCGATGCAAATCATGGCAGGTTATTCCGTGATGTCTAAAGAAATAATTGATCAGATGGGTTCTTTGAAACCCAGTCATATATTCCTGCCAATAGGAGTTGGCGGGCTTGCTGCAGGTATTGTCGCCCCGATGTGGGAAGCAATGAATTCAGAATTGTGCAGGCTTATTTCGGTTGAAAGCCATTTTTCTCATTGCTTTTTAGAAAGTATTGACCTCGGTATGCCTACAGCAGTCGACATCAAGAAAGAAACTCTTATGGCAGGTTTATCTTGTGGAGAAGTTTCTGAAATCGCTTGGGAGATACTAAAGCCCACTCTAAGCAATTGTATGAGTATCGGCGATGATGGTATTCCATACCTGATGCGTCTTTTAGCTAATGGTGAGCTTGGCGGTGATTTTATTGAAGCTGGAGAATGTGCAGCCTCAGGACTAGCAGCCCTTTTAATAGCAAAAAATCATCCAGACATATGGGAAAGCTTAAAATTCAACGAAACTTCAGATATTCTGTTAATTGGGACAGAAGGAGCAACAGATCCTTTACTATATCGAAAACTAATTGCCGAGAGTGAGGAATGAAAGTTCAATTTCCAAAACGTGGATTCGAAAGACAAGAGTACGCCAGTCGCGTTAAAAAAGCTCAGAAAGTGTTGCTAGATCGTAAGCTCCAGGCGATTTTGATTTCTTCAGAGGCTGATATAAGATATTTCACTGGTTTTATGACACAGTTTTGGCAAAGTCCAACCCGACCTTGGTTTGTTATAATTCTACCAGACGGTCCACCGGTTGCAGTTATTCCATCGATTGGAGTTCATTTAATGGAAAGTTGTTACGTATCAAGAATCCATAGTTGGAGCTCGCCAGATAAAGAAGATGATGGCATAAGCCTTTTGCTCAAGGTCTTAAAACAGAACTTGGACAGCGAGCAGGCTAAAATTGGACTACTCATGGGACGAGAAACAAGCTTCAGAGCTCCGCTAAAGGATATCCTTAGTATTATTGCGCCAGAAACTAATCTTCAAGTATTTGATGTAACTACTGAAATTCAACATATTCGGATGATAAAGTCAAAATCTGAAATTGATAAACTCAAATTTGTATGCGGCTTGGTTTCTGATGTCTTCGACGAGCTGCCAAATTGGATTTTAACTGGAATGCCGTTGTCAGAATTATTCAGAACTTTTAAGATAAATGCTTTAAAATTTGGGGTGGATGACGTCAGCTATCTTGTTGGCGCCGCTGGGCAGGGTGGTTATTTTGATATTATAGCCCCTCCTAACGACCGAAAATTGGAAAATGGCGATGTTTTTATGTTAGACACAGGTTGTGTTTGGGACGGATATTTTTCAGACTTTGATAGAAACTTCGCCTTAAATTATGCATCTGATCAAGCTATTGAAGCTCATCAAAAACTTATAGATGCAACTGATGCCGCAATAAACAGTATCAAACCCGGTGTAACGTCATCTAAAGATATCTTCTCAACAATGAGCGAGGTTCTTTATCCTAACCGAGATAACTCAGGAAACGAGTCAAATGAGGTAGGTAGACTTGGTCATGGCCTTGGGACCCAGCTTACAGAGCCACCATCTCACACTGAGTGGGACGAGACAATAATTTTACCTGGAATGGTTCTCACGATCGAACCGTCAATAATTTATGGGAAACAAAATTTCCTAATGGTGGCTGAAGAAAATATTATTGTCAAAGAAAGAGAAATTGAGTACTTATCGAGACCGCGTAGTCGCGAACTCAAAATTATCGTTTGAATTAGTTGAAAACCACAATTTACTAAGTCAAATATTTAAAATGAGAAAGGAATTTGAGCGGAGGAAATTATGCCGATACCACAAAATTCAAACCTTGAGTTCATTAAAGTACCTTTTTCAACGATTAGAGAAGAAAATAGGTCGGTCCAAATGGGGCTCGTAATTCTTGAGACTGACCTAACCATCGAAACCGAATTTGTAAAATTCTTGTCTCAAGATGAAAACATAGTTCCGAAACTTTCTCTTCTAAACACAAGAATTCCTTGCAATGATAAAGTTACTGCCGAAAATCTAACTTCAATGGAAAGTCACTTTTCAGATTCCTTGGCTTTGTTTCCAAACAAATACCAATTTGATGTGGTTGGCTATGGATGTACATCGGCGTCACTTCTGATAGGTGACGAAAAAATTGCTAAAATAATTAAATCTAAAGTACATACAAAAAATGTATCTACGCCGATAGCTGCTGTCAAAAAAGGGTTAAAAGCATTAGGAGCAAATAAAATTGGGTATTTAGCCCCTTATATTTCTGAGATTGCAAATAAAATGTGCAGACATTTGGGTGAGGCTGGTTTTGAAATAATTAACGCGGCAACTTTTGCAGAAGATAGAGACTCCGTTGTTGGGATTATTACTCCCAACTCCATCTTGGCCGCAATAGAAACTTTAGTAACTCAATCCTCAGACTTGCAAGCAATATTTGTTTCATGCACTTCACTTAAGTGCGCTTCAATTATACCTGTTGCTGAGAAAAAATTTGGAGTACCAATATTATCTAGTAATTCTGCGCTTGCTTGGGACATGGCACTCCTCTCTAAAGCCGTTGTATCAAAAAAGAATAAAGGCGCATTATTTGAAATTTAAAACGGAGAATTTAATTGTTGGTATCATCATTGTTAAGGGTTTACTGCCCCCAAAATTGGTATTTTTTTTGTTTAGTGACGTTTATAATTGTTGCGACAAGTAATTTTGGATCAGCACATGATCCAAAGAAAAATTTTGTTGCAAGCAAAATATTCAGTAAATTGAGTCAGCCGACCCAAACTGAGGCAAGTGCCATCGGGTCTTACGCCAAAGGCTGCTTACACGGGGCAAAACAATTACCGTTTAATGGCCCAAATTGGCAAGTTCTCCATCCAAGCCGGAATCGAAATTGGGGTCACCCTGAAACAATCGAACTGGTAAAGCGCGTAAGTCAAGCTGCAAATAATGTTGGGTGGACGGGTCTTTTCATCGGAGACATCTCACAGGCTAGGGGCGGTCCTATGCCATACGGTCACAAATCACACCAAATGGGGCTAGATGTTGACATATGGCTGACGAAACCAAAAAAATTGGGTCTTACAAGGACAGAACTTAAGTCAATTAAACCTATCTCAATAAGATCAAAAAATCATAAAGAAACTAATGCTAATTGGACAAAAGATCACATGGAAATCTTGAAATTTGTAGCTTTAGACAAAGCTGTTGATAGAATTTTTATAACGGCACCTGCGAAGATTTGGATGTGTGAGCGCGAAAAGGGTAACAGAGAGTGGTTACAAAAAATACGACCTCTTGGGGGGCACCACCAGCATTTTCATATTAGACTTCACTGTCCTCAAGCATCAACAGATTGCATTTCACAAACCCCATCAATTCCGAGAATATCCCAGTCCAAAGATGGGTGCGACCATACTTTAAAATGGTGGGTAACAACAGCGCTAGAACCAGCTAAAAAGCCAATAAATCCGGTGAAAAAGAAAAAACGTAAGAAAAGTGTTTTAGATTTCACGATGAAAGATTTACCAAAACAGTGTTTATCAGTAATCCACGAAAATTAGAGCTGTCCTAGTTCAAGAATTGAAAGCAATGTCCATTGATTAGTTGAAATTTTATCGCCTCTTGAGGACTATAACCCCAATTTTCCGAGTTTGCGTAGAAATTATCGACCATCTGTGTGACTTCCACAATTGTTATGTTTAATTCGCTTAGACATGATTGTAATTTATCAACGAATTCCTTATGTCCACCACTTGCTTCAAGAGGATTAATAAAAGTATCAATTGCACCTGCAGCATAAGCTGTTTTCGATATTGAATTAAGATTCCTCCATTGTCCAAAATTTGTAATAGTATTCCCGAAGGCAAAAGAGAGCATTAGGAGTGAATACGCAACAACAAAAAAAACCGAGTTCAAATGAGCTCGGTTGAAGTATTTTTGGAAGAATAGTGCATGAAACATTCGTTATACCTTTAGTGACGACTAAATATAAAATTTTTTTAGTTTTATGCTAAAATAAATCAATTTGCAAAATATAGCATCGTTATACCTACGACTTTACCAGCTTAAATTTTTTGACATCATAAGATCTTAAAATATTTTCTATTTGTCCAATCGGCGCGCCATCAATCACTAACGAATTGATTAAAAAAGGGTTTTTCAACTATTCAATCACATCAATTCACCGATTAAACTTTTTCAAAAAAAGGGCGCTGCTCGATACCAACGCCTAGTCCTTCTGGGAGGAAGACTTGAATAGTCTTTTATAATTCCAAAGAATCATAAAAAGTTAAATATTGCAATACTTTTTTTTCACGCTACTTAGCAAGCATAGATATAAATATTAACCATACTATTCTAATGAGATATAAATTTTATGATTAAAGTATATTATGACGGCATTTGTGGCTACTGTTCGAAAGAAATCAATCATTACAGAAAAATTTCACCAGCAAATGTATTTGAATGGATTGATGTGGCGAGAGAACCTGATGCGATGATTAGATACAATATCACCCAAGCGGAAGCGCTATTATTTTTGCACGCAGTGGATTGCAGGGATAATATTCATGTTGGTTCCGAGGCATTTGCGATGATATGGAAACACTTGCCAAAATGGTGGATCCTGGGTCACCTGATTTCGTTACCAATTATCAGCTTCCTATCACGGCGGCTATATGTCTGGTTCGCAAAACGTCGATTTAATGGATATCGACATTGCCAATTAGCATCGAACAATTTTTCAAAAAACTGATAATTTTCATAAATCAGAATTAGGTGAAAAATAGTTGACGTACAGTAAACTTAGTATAACGTAAGTCTTATAAATTGAAAAAGATGTGCAACGTGTCAATAGAACTAAAATAAGATGAGAATGGAATGAGCCAGAAAAATTATTTATACCACAACTGTCCAATTGCCCAGGCAATGGGAATATTAGGTGGACAATGGACACTTTTGATAGCAAGAGATCTGATGAACGGAATAAATAAGTTTGATAATATTCAACGGAGTTTACAAATTTCTCGTAACTTGCTCACTCAGCGCTTACAGCAGATGGAGCAAAATGGATTAGCTAAAAAAGTCGTGCCTGAAGGGTTGAAAAGAGCAGTTTATAAACCAACTCAAAAATGTTTTGATTTAGTAAATACGTTGCTCGCATTAAGTGAATGGTCAGAAAAATGGATGCCAGATCCAAATGGACCCAGAATTAGCGTAAAAAATCCTAAATCAGGTAAAGTGTTGAAACTCGGCCTATTCCCAGCGGATAAAATAGAAAAACACTCACATAAAGATATTAACATTGAATACGGGCCGGATCTAAACCTTTAACTGTCACTATAAAATGTCGATTTTTTTTGCATTGACAGTCTAAAATAACATTTACATTTTTAACTCATCCTTCAGGTCATGCTTTCAGCACAATAAGGTTGTTAAGAAGACGCAGTACATGTAAGCTCGTCGTACGAATATAGGTTTAGGACTTAAGGTTAACTCTGATGGAAGACAATAAAAATCATCGTATTCTCAAGTTATCTACGAAAATAGTAGCATCTTATCTTATAAATAATAGATGTAAACCCACCGAAATAATTACTATTTTTGATCATATTTACGAGGGTTTGATGAATATTGAAAATCGTGAGCGGGATCGGGAAACGTCAACCACAACAATCCCTGCAGTCCCCGTAGAAAATTCAATTCATCAGGATAAAATAATTTGTTTGGAAGATGGAAAGCCATTTAAAATGTTAAAAAGGCATCTTGCAAGCAACTATAAAATGACACCTGAAGAATATCGGAAAAAATGGAAATTGCCACTTGACTACCCAATGGTAGCGCCATCCTACTCTAAGAGGCGTCGACAATTAGCAAAAGAGTCAGGGCTTGGTACAACCGGAAAATTAAGTTAGTTCAGTGGTAAATTCTTGAAGGAGAAACTTAGTGCAGGTTGGCTTTATTGGGTTAGGTAATGTTGGTGCAAAGCTAGCTGAAACACTTATAAGGAATAAAATCCCTACGTTTATTCATGATATTGAAAAATCATCTGCGATAAACTTAATAAAAATGGGATGTAATTGGCTAGATACGCCAGAGGACATAACGTCCAAATCAGACTGTATTATAACTTGTCTGCCATCACCGAAGGCATCTGCCGATGTAATAGAAGGGGATAAAGGGATTTTCAAAGCTGCCTCTGAAAAGAAAATATGGATTGAGATGAGTACAACCCAATCCTCGGAGGTTAAAAGATTAGCCAAAAAATTACTTGAAAAAGGAATGCATTCTGCGGACTGTCCTGTTTCTGGCGGCTGCCACAGAGCTGAAACAGGAAATATAGCTATATTTGCTGGCTGTGAGCGATCAGTGTTTGAAATAATAAAACCGCTACTTTGTACTTTAGGGAAAAAAATCTTACATACCGGCCCGCTTGGCAGCGCATCAACCTTAAAAGTTATGACGAACTATTTGGCAACCACGCATCTTGTTGCCTGTTGTGAAGCTTTAGTGGTCATGAAAGCAGCTAAAATTGATCTTAGTACCACTTTTCAAGCCATAAAAATTTCGTCTGGAAACTCCTTCGTACATGAAACAGAGAGCCAAGTAATTTTGAATGGAAGCCGTGATATCAACTTTACTTTAGATTTAGTTGCTAAAGATATTTCTTTGTTCCAAGAAATTGCAACTGAGAATAATGTTCCACTTGAAATTTCTCCTCTTCTAAATAAAATTGTTAAAAATGCTATTTCAAAATTGGGAGCACGAGCAAACTCACCCTCGATCATTTCGTTATTGGAAAAACAGACTGGTCTAGAAATATTAGCGCCAGGTTTCCCTGCTCAAATCAAAGATAATGAACCTGAAAGCGTCGGGGTTGAAATTAAACCTACTAATGGTCAGCAAAAAGAAGTAACCTAACATTTTTTTACACTCAATAGTTTCTGATTAGCAGAATCTTTAGCAGCCATAAAAATATACAGCAATTCCGCACCTATAGAACCAAACTTATTACCATTCCAAGTTAACGGTATTTTTTTAAAAGTTGAAATTCTATCAGATAATCCCAATAAGTGTTCGGCCAAAACTATTGCTGCTCCAGGCGCAGTGTTCATGCCATGACCACCAAACCCAGTTAAAGCATAGGTATTTGCCGTTAATTTACCAACATAAGGCATCATGCTTTTTGAATACGACATTTTACCAGACCAAATAAATTCAAAATCTAACTCGGCATCGGTAGTAATATCCCATAAATTTGGAAAAAACTTTTGAATGTCCAATTGAGCTAATTTTTTAATCATTTTTCGATTAGGAGCACCGAAAGCACTAAATCCGCGTCCCCAAAGAAGCCGATTATTGTCAATTAAACGAAAATAATTCCCCGCCCGCCTATCATCACTAAAGGCAAATTGAGGATTAATTATGGCCGTCACCTCTTTTTTCAGAGGTGGTGTAACTGAAATAGAGGTTGTTAACGGCAACCATCGCGTTCTTAGGAACCCAGTCTCAGAGCCACCATACCCACCAGTTGCAAAAATGAGTTTTTTGGTGATAATTGANACTCCATTTTCTAGGTTAACTCTTATNGAATGATCATATTCAAAGAAACTTTTCATCTTNGATTTTTCAAAAATTGCCCAAGGTCGTTTTAAATTTATTTCATTTTTTAAANCAATTAAAAAATTTAACGGATTAAAACTAAAGCCTNATTTGGATAATATACCAGACTGATAAGAGTTAGACCTAACATATTTTTTTAANCCATCCTGTGGAATGAACTCATATTCATCTCTATTTATCGCATTGTTTTTAAGAAATGCCGCATGTGCCAACTTTTCATTTTTAAGTAAAGATAGGCTAACAACCCCCGGCTTCACAGCCATCATTTTAAAACCAGTTCTATGCTTAAAAGACTCCACCCATCTCAATCCCTCTAAAGACAAACCATAAAACCATTTCGCCGATTCAAGGCCAAATTTTCTTATTAATGTATTAAAATCAATGCTCCAACCGGGCGAACAAAATCCCCCATTCATTCCGGAAGCGCTATCACCAATAGTGGCAGCTTCTATCAAGACGAAATCTTGATTGTAATAAGCTAACTGATAAGCTAAGCTTAAACCTGCCAATCCACCACCTACGATTACTATTTGACATTCTATGTTCTCGTCAAGAACCAGATTCGAAGAAGCTGTTATTTTGTCATTAGCGTATACAGTTTTCTGATGCAACAAGTCCAACTCCTCAAAAGAAAAAGCAATTTTTAAAATGGTCAAATAATTAGTTTTCCTAAATACAAAAACAAATCTCAGTGCTCGGTAAAGTGTTGACTTCTGTATGATTCAATTTAGATACTTATAAAATTTTGTGAGAAAATTATCATGCTCAAAGAAAAGCCTGTCAAGCCCCAGTTAAACATTTTCGGTAATAAAATATTACCCTGTTCATTCAATCCAATTACCGGATTTTTTCGAGATGGTTGTTGCAATACAGACCAAACTGATCAAGGAAGCCATACAGTTTGTGCTGAGATGACGGAACTATTTTTGTCATATTCGAAAAGTAAAGGAAATGATTTATCTACGCCTCGACCAGAATTTGGTTTCAAAGGACTAAGCTCTGGTGATAGCTGGTGCTTGTGCGCCTCACGGTGGTTGCAGGCCGAAAAAGACGGAGTTGCTCCACTAGTTTTTGGAAAATCTACTAATTACTTAGCCTTATCAATTATTCCAGAAAGCTTATTAAAAAAATACTTAATAACGGTGAATTAGGAGGATGCTTCGACTAAAAACCTTATCAAAATCTTACAATTCGGCTGAAGGTGATCTCGAAGTTTTGAATAGATTGAATTTGTCAGTGTCTCCAGGTGAAAGTATTGCAATCTTAGGAGATAGCGGAAGCGGAAAAAGTACTCTTTTACACATCATTGCAGGATTAGAGAGGCCAACATCGGGCTTGGTCGAATTCGGCACATGCAATATTTGGGCAGCAACTGAGTCTGAGCGAGCGAAAGTTCGAAGAGAAAAAATGGCGGTAATCTTTCAGCAATTCAATTTAATTCCAAGCCTAACAATAAAAGATAACATTGAATTTCACTCAAAAATTATAGATAGTCATGACGAAGAATTCACAAACCAGACGATAAAGCTCCTCAAGCTCGAAGATATTTTGAAAAAATATCCTGAGCAAACTTCAGGCGGACAGCAACAAAGAACAGCAATTGCAAGAGCTGTCGTCGCCAAACCGGTATTAATTCTGGCTGACGAACCTACTGGTAATCTAGACGAAAAAAATACTATTGGTGTAATTAAAATACTTAATAACTTAGTTGAGAAAAATAAAACAACTTTGCTGGTTGCTACTCACTCGCAGGCATTTGCTACTGCGTTAAATACACAACTTATCTTAAAAAACGGAAAGTTAAAAAGGAATGTCTTATAAACTTTACTTCCTTCCTTTTCTTACGATTATAAAACATTGGAGGATTAAGCCTCTGCAACTGTTTCTAATGATTGCTGGATTAACCTCTGCAACCGCACTTTGGAACAGTATCCATTTAATTAATTCAGAAGCAAAAAAGGCTTATTCGGATGCCCAAATTATATCTACAATTTCGACTGAAAAAACCCTTGTGTCTAGAACTAGTTTGCACTTTGATGATGCATTCTTTGGAGAATTGCGACAATTGGGATGGCCCGTTACCCCTCGTCTTGAAGGGGAGCTTCCAAATTCAGCAAAAGCACAAGGCAGTAATGTAATTGTAATAGGAATTGACCCACTAAGCGCAGGCTCAAAAATAAATACTGATGCTTTTCCTACTGAATTGAGTCAAAACGCATTTCTGGAAGGTACTAAGGTCATAATTGCAGGTCCCGACACAGCAGAGACAATAAGGTCTAGGACAAAATTTCAAAATGTTAAGTCATCTAAGCACTTTCCAGAGGGATACGCGATAACAGATATTTCAATTGCCCAACAAATTTTAAAAAGAGACAATCAATTGACTAACCTGCAGCTTGCCGGACCAATACCAAACCAGCTCCAGGATATAAAGGTTAGAGGCCTTAAAATAAATCTCAACGAAAGCAAAATCGATCTAAATCGCCTAACAAAAAGCTTTCACTTAAATTTAACAGCATTCGGTCTTTTATCATATCTTGTAGCACTTTTTATAGTTTACTCGACAGTAACTTTAGCTTTTGAGCAACGGAAAGGTATACTCAAAGCATTAAGAAGCCTAGGCTTATCTTCAGTAACAATAACTACTATAGTATTATTTGAAATATTTGTTATCTCTGCAATCTCTGGANTTTTAGGAGTTATTTTAAGTTATTTCTTGGCAGCATCGCTTTTACCAGACGTTGCAATGACACTAAATGGATTATTCGGGGCTAATATTAAAAATAGTATGTCTTTGAATAGTTTCTTTTGGTCAAGCAGTATTAGTATTTCGACTTTTGGGGCACTGTTTGCCTCTGTCCCAACTCTTTGGAAAAGTATTAAGTTNAGCCCTCTAGANTCNGCAAAAAAANTTACTTGGTTCGAAAAGACTAAAGCAAATTTAAAATATCAGCTAATTGNTGCCGCTGTTTTAAGNAGCGTTNTAGCATACTCTTCCAAATTCGGTTCAGGAATCATTTCTGCATTTTTATTCCTTGGTTCTACTCTAGTCACTACCACCCTACTGCTACCAATATTTCTTTGGCTCACCCTTTCCTTGNTCAATAAATATAAATTTAAATCTCCTCTTCTGGGGTGGTTCTTCGCTGACTGTAAACAACAAATAAATAGCTTGTCGGTGAGTTTAATGGCATTGCTCCTTGCCCTAGCTGTTAATGTAGGTGTNGGTGGAATGGTCGAAAGCTTTAGAAAAACATTTAATGGTTGGTTAGATCAGCGGTTAGTTTCAGAGCTTTATATTCGCGCACCAAACTTANTTATATCTGGAGAAATAAAAGCACTGCTAAGTGAGAAAGTTGACGCAATCCTACCTATCGTAAAGGTTCCACAAAAAATTGCTGGCGTTCCAACAGATATTTATGGGTTTTCTCCTCATCAGACGTATATAGATCACTGGCCACTCATTTATCAGAGGNAGGATGCATGGAATGATGTAAAAGAAGGAATGGGTATTATTATAAATGAGCAATTATCGCGAAGATTAAATCTAAACATTTCAAACGTTATCGAATTTGAGTCAAAATTAGGTAAAATCATTCGTCATGAAATAGTTGGAGTTTATAGTGATTATGGAAACCCAAAGGGGCAAATAATGGTACCATTAAAGCTTTTTGAAGAATATTTCCCAGACGAACCAGAATTGAATTTCGCAATTCGTATGGATAAAAATGAAATAACTGCACTACAAAACGAACTAGACAGAAATTTCTCCAAGACCGGTATTACAGTCACAAACCAAATTGAAATTAAAAATCTTTCGACAAAAGTTTTTGAAAAAACCTTTACTGTAACTGCGGCACTTTCAATTTTAACTCTTGGTATTGCAGGAATGGCACTATTTACATCTCTGACGGCATTGGCAGATAATCGATACGCACAGCTTGCACCTTTATGGGCAATTGGCACAAAACGCAAAACCCTCGCCATATTAGAAGCCCTACGTTCAGTAGCTCTATCAGCACTAACTTTTATATTTGCAGTTCCAATCGGGCTAGGAGTAGTATTTATTTTAACAAATCACGTGAATCCCGAAGCCTTTGGTTGGAAGCTACCAATATTTTATTTTCCCGGTCAATGGCTTTCACTATTGCTAACAACGGTTATAATTACACTATTGGCCTCTGGTGTTCATTCAATAAAATTAGCTAAGGCATCCCCTGCTGAGCTATTGAAAGCTTCCCAATATGATACCTAAATTAGTGCACTTTATATTTTGTGTAATCAATTTCTATATATTAACTTTTGTTTATGCTAGCTGTCAAAATACAGTTCAAACTGATAGTACCTCAACACAATATCCTGCTATTGAGAAGGGTCTATCAATTAACTTTCCAGAAGACCATGGACCACACGCCGAATATAGGACAGAATGGTGGTACTTAACAGCAAATCTTTGGGACGAAAGCGGAAATCCACTTGGGATCCAATGGACTCTTTTTAGAGCTGCTCTAGAACCAAAGACTGCGAAAAGTAAATGGAATAGCTCGCAAATTTGGATGGGACATGCAGCGCTGACTAGCAAAAATTTACATTTGGTTGAAGAGAAAATAGCTCGTGATGACGTTTTGCAAGCAGGCGTGGTTACCGAGCCATTTAAAGCATGGATTGATGATTGGCGTCTTGAAGGCGCTGATTGGGACCTTCTTACGGTCTCAGCCTCAGGAAAGAATTTTAAATATGAATTAGAATTAAAAGCTACAGGACCAATAATTAAACATGGTGACGATGGTCGAAGCGTAAAGTCGGCATTAGGACAAGCCTCTGCTTATTATAGTCAACCTTTTTTTTCCGTAAAAGGATGGGTTGAACAAAACGGCCAAAAGCAATTTGTAACAGGTTCTGCATGGGCGGATCATGAGTGGTCAAGTCAATTTCTTGCTGACACTCAGGAGGGATGGGATTGGTTCAGTCTAAATTTTGATACGGGTGAAAAATTAATGTTATTTCAGGTTCGTGAGAAAAATAATAACCACTTTTATTCCGGAACTTGGATCAGTAAAGAAGGTAACAAACAATCTGTAGATCCGTCACAAATCTTAATGTCACCGAGCACTGAACAAAGCACCAGCGGCTATCATACAAGTTGGACCATAAAAATTGAAAATCTTAGCGTAGATATAAAAATTCATGCAATCAATAGTTTATCTCTAATGGAAACTATATACCCATATTGGGAGGGTCCTATCTTGATCGATGGGAGCCATAACGGTTATGGCTATCTTGAAATGACCGGATACAGCAATTAGTTTTGTTGCTGATATCAAGCGGCTCTCGCCTCTAAAACTTGATCTACTTTTGCTTGAGCAGCACTTTCCTCAACACCATCTACAACCGCTAATTCTCGAGTNAAACGTTCCAAAGCGGCCTCATAGAGTTGTCTTTCTGAATAAGACTGCTCACGCTGTTCATCATTTCTGTGTAAATCCCTCACAACTTCAGCAATCGCTATTAAATCACCAGAATTAATTTTTTGTTCATATTCTTGGGCTCTGCGTGACCACATCGCTCTTTTTACTCTAGCTCGGCCTTTCAGAGTCTCCATCGCTTTCGATATCAATTCTGGAGAGGACACAGATCGCAGCCCAATTGNAGAAGCCTTTTCAATTGGAATTCTTAAAGTCATTTTATCTTTTTCAAAAGAAATAACAAACATTTCTAGTTCAACTCCTGCAACCTCATGCTTATCAATTGATACAATTTGCCCTACTCCATGCGCTGGGTAGACAATATATTCTTCCGTTTGAAAGTCATATGTTTTTTTTTCACTATCCATTTTCTAACCTTTTACGTTCTAACTCGTNTACCTCATCAGCCTATCCCATCATTTTTCTAAACATCCAAATATAATTAGAAATCGGGTTTATGTTGACACTCGTGATAACGCAGAGCAAATTCTAACCTAGATCACACACGGTTCCTATATAACAAATCAGCAATAAACACCACTCTCAAGATTTTAGTCCCCATCGCCGGGACTCTCGGAAAAATATTTNTCCAATTTACCTACTTCACCATTTCTTTCCTCTGCATCNGGGAGTGGGTCCTTTCTAATAGTAATTACTGGCCAAATCTCAGAGTATTTTCGATTAAAGGCTACCCATTTCTCAGCGTCTGGTTCGGTATCAGGCGTTATTGCATCCGCCGGACACTCCGGCTCACAAACACCGCAATCAATACATTCGTCAGGATGGATTACCAAAGCATTTTCTCCTTCGTAAAAACAATCTACGGGACAAACCTCTACACAATCAGTATACTTGCATCCGATACATTTGTCGTTAACTACATACGTCATCTAATAATTCCATTAAAATATACGAATCCGGNTNCGANAGAAAAATACGCAACTCTCCTTCATAGAACAGATTCTAAGAGCGGATCAAGTGTTGAAATAATAAAATTCCACACCTGTCTTTTAAATAATTCACTAACGATACAATATAGATTTTACGATTTAAAAATTGACTAATGTTTCAACAGGTATCTGTACATTTTTTGGGCCTCAAAAGATGGGCCTCTGCGATCACCGATCGCCACAACCCGGATACCTTTGAGATCTTTTCCAAGATAAAAAATTAGTATATCCCCACATTTCAATAAAGTTGACGATTTTGTTACCTTAACACCGTTGACTCGGAATTTTCCGCGTTTTATTTCTTGAGCAGCGATAGACCTACTTTTATATAATCTAGAGTACCACAACCACTTATCTAATCGAATTTGATTTTCTANCAGTTTTTAAACTTTCTAAAGCTTATTTTTTAGTTTTATCAGTGCCGAAAATGGATTGCTCGGGTCAATTTCTTGTTTTGTTTTAATATATTTTAAATAGCGGTTGCCACTATTTTCATTTTTANTTTTTGTGCTACTCATTGATGACTTTCTTTTCTCACGCAAATCCTGATTCAGAAGTTTCTTCCTTGATTTTATTNTTTTCTTGATTTTGAAAATATAAAAGGTTTCTTCCTCGCTTAATTTACTCTCATGGGCGGAACTCTTCTCGATAATACTTTCACTTACCTTTGAGACATCAGTCGTTTCAGTAATATGGCTTTGGTCAGTTTCCTGTCGAATTTTTAGTCGGGTANCTTTCTTTGAAGTATACCCAAGATTCCTAAGTACTTCAGAAAATTGATCTAATGTAAGTCCCGTCATCGACAGCATATCAACATTTGCTTCAAATCCATTCCAAACATCTTTTGTTCTTAAAAGGTCTGCTAAACGTTCCAGCATATCAACCCGCAGCGCTTTTTCGCCGAGTAGCTTGTAGCCAGCCATTGTATAATATTGTACAGTTGCATTTTCAGCTTTTGGAATAGTAACCAACCCTGGAGGCGGTGCCACACTATAACCAGATTTATGAAACAACGACCACAGTAATAGTCTCAATCTTGTCGGAGCCGGCTTTAACATCAGATAATGAAAAATTGTAAATTGACCAAACCGAAGACCGTGTTTTCGAAGCAAACTCCTTTCCTTTTGATCCATAGCCTTGACTTCGTCTGCTATGGCGTCTCGGGAAACGAGACCAAGTCCTTCAATTAACCTAAAAGCTACACCTTTTGCGATACCGCTTAACGAATCATCCGCTTGCATTTTTAGTAAAGGCTCAAACTGTCTCTCTATTGTACGGTTAACAAAATAGTCTAAACGGCGTTTAATGGTTTGAATTATTTCAGCGCCCGCTTCTGAGTCGGCGATAGGTATTACTTTTGGCGTAAGAATGTCAACTCCCACCTCTAATCTTCCAACGGCAACAGATTGCCAAAACAACTGCCCATTTTCATTCCACGAAAACTGCTCATCAGAGGAATTATACAACCTATCTGATCTCAATTTATATTGCGGTCCGAGAACAGCGTGAGCGGTAGATCTTAAAGCCTTACTTTCTTCACTCGATGTAGATTTATCTTTTTCAAAACAAAATCCGACCAATGTCCCAATAAGTTGATTTTCCACAAAAATTTCGCTATCCTTATTGATATTAGCCACCAGTTTCTCCCTTTGCTTAAGACCTTTTACTAGAACTGATGTCCGTCGGTCAACAAACCTTTGAGTTAATTTTCTATGAAGTTCATCTGATAATCGATCTTCTATCCGCCGAGTTTCAGCTTGCCAATATAAACAATCGATAGTCCAAGTGCGCTTATAAGAAACAAAAGTCCAGGTTCTGATGAACGCTAATCGCTTAGATAAAACCTCAATATCACCCTCGATCTTATCAAGCCGTCGCACCTGATCAAGCAACCATCGATCTGGGATAACTCCATCATTTCTTAAAAATTGAAAAATATTGCTCACCAAAGTAGCATGGTCAACATTAGATATTTTTCTAAAGTCGGGTATCTGACAAACGTTCCAAAGAAGTTGTAAATCTTTTACAGAATGGACATCCAACCTTGAATTAGACTGATCCCATAAAAACCTAAGGGTTTCTATATCTATGCTATCCTTCGCCTTTAAGAAATTATTATCATTTGGTAAAATTTCCAATGATTTAATTAAGAGCTCAATTGAACCAAAATTTAATTTAGAATTTCTCCATTGTAAAAATTTTATATGCGAAAACCTACTCATTTCTATCGATTGTGAGCAAAATAATTCTAAACCTTCGGCCTCTCCAGTTACGCCAAAGGTACCATTGGTTTTGTACCGACCCGCACGACCAGCAATTTGGGCTAATTCGTTCGGAAATAGTTTCCGCTCTCTGATTCCATCAAATTTAAACAAACTTGCAAACGCGACGTGCTTAATATCTAAATTTAATCCTAAACCAATAGCATCTGTGGCTACTAAATAGTCTACGTCACCATTTTGATAAAGTTCAACTTGTGCATTGCGTGTCTTAGGTGAAAGAGCGCCCATAACAACAGCAGCGCCACCTTTTTGACGTCTAATAAGTTCTGCAATTGCGTAAACCTCGGAGACAGAAAAACTAACGATGGCCGAACGTTCAGGCATTCTTGAAATTTTACTTTTGCCTCGATATAGTAGAGTTGACAGTCTCGTTCTATTAATTATGCGGGCTTCTGGGATTAAATTTTTTATTTTTTCTACCATCGTGTCTGAGCCCATGAACATTGTTTCTATTCTCCCCCGAGAGTTCAAAAGTCGATCAGTAAAAATATGTCCTCGCTCAGGATCAGCGCAAAGCTGAATTTCATCAACTGCGATAAAATCTACTCCAAAATCAGATGGCATTGCCTCTACAGTGCAAACCCAGTACTTTGGATTCTGAGGAACTATTCGTTCTTCACCCGTGATCAAAGCAATTGTATTATTTCCACGAAGAGCCACAAGCTTGTCAAAGATTTCTCTGGCCAGCAATCTAAGCGGTAAACCTATTACTCCGCTTTCGTACCCAAGCATTCGCTCTAGCGCTAGAAACGTCTTTCCAGTATTTGTAGGACCCAATACGGCACTAACTTTTATATCAACTACCATAATTAAATCCCTTTACAAGCGAAAGGAATTCCCCAGTAACAAAAAGCCCTTCATTACAAAAATCTATGAAGTTACGCAACATTATCAGCTTTTTCTAAAACCTTTTTTAAACTCGTGTCACATTCTTATTTAAAAATTGCAACAAACAATTTCGCTTAATGTTATATTATCAAAAATCGAAGCACTAATTAATATTTGTTTACGTAACGTAATTATTAACGTCCGCGTCAATTTTTTTCTTGAATAAGGATTTAGTAAATATTACTTAGAAATTTTAATGTAGGAGAGATAAGTGACAGAAATTCAACAAGCGATAGCCTCTTTAGAAGAAAAGCTGAACGGCCAAGAAATAGATGGCTCAATAAAATTCGAAATAGAGGATGTTGGCTCGATAGTTATCGTGGATGGTGAGGTAAAAGAATCTACTGAGGAGACTGATTGTAAGTTGAGCGGAGCTCTACAGGTTTTCATGGATATATTTAACGGTGAGACTAGCTCCACTTCTGCCGTCATGAGCGGAAAACTTAAAATAGATGGTTCGATGGGAATAGCGATGCAATACAACGCGGTATTATCCTAAATGCAGATCATCACCTCACCCAAAAGCAACTATCCTGTTTTAGCAGGTGGAGACTTAGACTTTGCCACAACTGCAGATGGTCGACGGGTAAGGTTCGCCTTATGGTCTAAAGGTAGTAAAGGTTTAGTAGTATTTTTTAACGGAAGAAACGAATATTTAGAAAAATACAATGAAACTTACAAACGGTTTCAAGATCTTGAATTTGCGGTGGTTGCACTAGATTGGCGAGGCCAAGGACTTTCCGAGCGAGAAAGAAAACTAGAGCACTTAGGTTACGTTAATAACTTTGCGGAATATCAACTAGACTTGGAAGCAGTACTTAACCAAGCTCAGGTACAAAAAATTATTGGCCCAAGGATCCTCGTAGGACACTCAACAGGAGGTTGTATTGGTCTAAGAACCTTAACTGATAACAAGTTTCAATTTGAAAGTGCTATTTTTTTAGCCCCGCTTTGGGGTGGAAACACCATGCAACACCTTTCGCATCGGATTAGCCGATTAATGGTACTGGCAGGATGGGATAAAAAATCACCAATATCACCAAAATCAAGACCCTACATACTTACCACCACTCCTGAAAAAAATTGCCACACATCTGATCAGCGCCAGTTTGAAAGATTGCAGAAAATAATTATAGCAGATCCTAGACTGTCTGCTGGGCCAGCAACCTTTGGCTGGATTTCAGCAGTGGGAGACGAATTAATTGATCTTGAAAAAAGAGCCCCAATAAAAATTCCCCATTTAGTATTATTAGGGCAAGAAGATACCTTGATTTCGCACAAAGCCGTCAAAAAGAAATGCAATCTAAATGATAATTGTGAGCTTCACATCATTCCAAAAGCTAGGCATGAACTCTTAATTGAGAAACAAAATATAATAGATTCAGTTTGGGAAAAAATTAATAATTTTTTAATAATAAAACAGTAGAGTGTAACTATTTTGACAGAATATCTAACGCAGTTTTATGAATTAGCTTGTCACCACAAGCTAAAATTTGACCTCCTTCAATCGCTGGTCCTCCAGACCAATTGGTAACTATACCTCCAGCTGCCTCAATTAGAGCAATTGTGGCAGCGACATCATATATTTTCAAACCAGCTTCCACCACAATGTCTAAGTAACCTGCAGCAAGCAACGCGTACGCATAGCCGTCCAACCCATACCGACAAAGATGAACCTTACTAACAACAGAATCAAAAGCTTTCTTCTCAAGTTCGGTACCAATTTCAGGAAATGTACTTGCTAAATAAGCCTGACTTAAACTGCTACAAGATCGAACAGAGATTCGGTTAGAAGACCCTCCTCTATAATAATCCGAAGCACCAAACCCACCTACGAAAAGTTCGCCAGTGAAAGGTTGATAAACGACGCCTAAAACGGGGGAGTCATTCTCTAGTAAAGCAACTAATACTGTCCAGACCGGAATTCCACTTATAAAGGCACGTGTTCCGTCAATTGGATCTAAAACCCATTTAAAATTATTTGATCCATTCAAAATTCCTTTCTCCTCACCAATGATTGAATCGAAAGGTCTGACTTTTTTAATATATTTGCGCATTCGATCCTCAGAAGATATATCTGCTTTTGTGACGGGATCAAACGAACCAATTCCTTTATTGTTTATCACTAAGCCTGAAATACGGAAATAATCTAAAGCAGTATTGCCACCTAAAGTAGCGACTTTTTTTGCTAACTCAATTAATTCAAATTTTTCTTGCTGATTCATCACAACATTCTTGAATAAAGCGGTTACCGAACGAAAACATCTTTAACTAGCAATTTTTTGACTCCTTTTTCGTTCATGAGGGTCCAAAATTTTCTTTCTTAGCCTAATGTTATTCGGCGTGACCTCAACCAACTCGTCATCGTCAATATACGCTATTGCCTGCTCAAGAGAAAACCTCGTGGGCGCGGTTAGCCTAACAGCGTCATCAGTTCCTGAAGCTCGAACATTAGTTAACTTTTTTCCTTTAAGGGGGTTTACCTCTAGATCATTATCGCGGGTATGCTCACCGATAATCATTCCTTGATAAACATATTCGCCCGCACCAATAAAAAAACGACCCCTATCTTCCAAATTAAAAATTGCATATGCCACGGAACTACCATTTTCCATAGAAATCAGAACGCCTTGACGCCTTCCGGGAATCAATCCCTTCGCGGGCTCCCACGAAGAAAATACTCTATTCATAATACCAGTCCCACGAGTATCTGTCATAAACTCACCATGATAACCAATTAATCCTCTAGAGGGTACTAGCGAAACAATTCTAGTCTTTCCAGCATTGGAAGATTTCATTTCGACTAACTCACCTTTTCTCGCTGAAAGCTTCTCAATAACCACTCCCGAAAACTCATCGTCAACATCAATTGTCACCTCTTCAACTGGCTCATTTTTAATTCCATCAATATCGCGATAAACAACCCGTGGACGCGAAATAGATAATTCAAAACCCTCTCGACGCATATTTTCAATAAGCACACCCATTTGTAGTTCACCGCGCCCCGACACATCGAAAGCTTCTCCCCCAGGCGTATCAACAACCCTAATCGCTACATTGCTTTCACATTCTTTTAGAAGCCGATCACGAATAACACGGCTCTGCACTTTCTTGCCATCTCTTCCCGCAACAGGTCTGTCATTAATTCCAAATGTAACAGTTATCGTCGGTGGGTCAATCGGTTGTGATGGGATCGGTTCAACCACACCAGGATCAGCAATGGTATCGGCAACCGTTGCTTTGCTCATTCCAGCTATTGAAACGATATCACCCGCTTCAGCAAAATCTATAGCCTGTTGTTTTAGTCCACGAAAAGCAAGAATCTTACTTACGCGAAAACTCTCGATGATAATTCCATCTCGATTTAGTGCACGCAAACTTTGCCCTGTTTTTAATGTTCCACTTTCAACTCGGCCTGTCAGTAATTTACCCAAAAAACTATCCCCTCCCAGTGTAGTCGCCAGCATTTTAAATTCCTTAGATCGGGAAGTTATCTGAGAAGGCGCAGGCACATGTTCTGACACTAATTTGAAAAGTGCATCTAAATTTTTTCTAGGTCCATCTAAACTTACATCTGCCCAACCTGTTCGTCCTGACGCATACAAAATTGGAAAGTCTAGCTGCCCATCGTCAGCTCCTAAATTAGCAAATAAATCAAATACTTCATTCAAAGCACGATCAGGCTCAGCATCCTGTTTGTCAACTTTATTGAGCACAACTATCGGTTTCAAACCCAATGCAAGTGCTTTAGCAGTGACAAACTTAGTCTGAGGCATCGGGCCTTCAGCAGCGTCCACCAATAATACTACTCCATCCACCATTGAAAGTATTCGCTCAACCTCGCCGCCAAAATCGGCATGCCCTGGGGTATCAACAATATTGTAACGAATATCACCCCATACGACCGACGTGGATTTAGCAAGAATGGTGATCCCACGCTCCCGTTCAAGCTCATTACTATCCATCGCGCGATCAAGTGTTGCCTGATTATCTCTAAATTCTCCGGACTGCTTGAGCATTTCATCAACTAAAGTTGTTTTTCCATGATCAACGTGAGCAATTATAGCAATATTTCTAAGATCCATTTCAGTTCCTACCGCGAGTTAAAGATAATTTTAGTTCATTTGCCATACTTGCACATGCCGAAAAAGGCAAGTAATTTGGTGATAAGCTGATTTGAAATTTTTAAAAAAAGATTTAGGGAACCGTTTTCAATGAGAACTATGATATTAAAATCAGTCAATGGAAAGCTAGACATGTTCGAGCTTCCGAAGCCGATTTGTAAGCCGGATGAAGTGTTGATTAAAGTATTATCTACGAGCCTCAACTTTGCTGATACCCTCTTGATGTCGGGTAATTACCAAGAAAAACCAAAGTTACCGTTTGCACCTGGAATGGAAGTTTGTGGGTTAATCGAAAAAGTTGGAAGAAACAACATTAATTTTGATATAGGTCAAAGAGTTGTAGCTTACGTTGGTTTTGGTGGGTTGGCAGAATTTGTCACCGCTAAACAGTGTCTTTGTTTCCCAATACCAGGACAAATCTCAAACGAAAAAGCCGCCTCATTGTTAATCGCCTATGGAAGTACCGAGATTGCGTTAAATTACAGAGCAAAATTAAAAAAAGAGGAGACCTTGCTCGTGCTAGGTGCATCAGGAGGGGTGGGTCTTTCAGCAGTGCAAATAGGTAAGGCTATGGGCGCTTTTGTTGTAGCCGTTGCGAGAGGCGATAAAAAATGTTTGCTTGCTAAGTCAATGGGTGCTGACATGGTTTTTGATAGTGCCAAAGTTGAATTAAAAAAAGAATTGGAAGAGTTAAAACGGATAGATGTAGTTTATGACCCAGTCGGAGGTTCCCAATTTAAAGATGCTCTTTCAATAGCTAAGCCTGAAACAAGAATAATACCTGTAGGGTTTGCTAGCGGCGAGGTTCCAAACACGCCCGCGAACATCATCATGGTGAAGAATATTACATTAATCGGGTTTCAAATTGGAGCATACAGATCATTTAAACCAAGTGTAATTGAAGAATGCTTTAGCCGATTAATAGAAATGTGGTCTCAGAAGGTCATCGACCCCCAAGTAACACGCATATTTTGTTTGGAACAGGCCAATGAAGCGCTCGAACTCATTAGGGAAAGAAAATCAATCGGTAAAATCGTTGTTAGTATGGAAAATTAATTTATCTTTAACAAAGAGTCCAAAAAGTTTAAAAAAGTAGGGTACATATCGTCTACTATTTTTTTTATTCCATTGGCATTTGGATGTATTCCATCATTTTGCATTGATGATAAAAAGAGTGGGATATCCTCTGGGTTTAACGCGTTAAAAAAATTTGGGTAGTAAAAAATATCAAACTTATTATTTAATCTACTGAAGATTGTGTCAAACTCTGTTTTGTAAGCAGATCCAAAATTACTAGACGCCCTCATTCCTACTAGTAAAACAGGTAAATTCCGACTTTTAGCTTTTGTAATCATTCCCGTGAGATTCTCAAATGAATGATCTGGAGCAATACCCCTCAATAAATCATTACCACCTAAAATTATCACGACCCCATCTATGTCAGAGGAAACGCTCCAATCGAACCTTGCAAGTCCACCGGCGGTAGTGTCACCAGAAACACCAAAATTTAATAAATCCACCGGGTAATTATCCTCAAATAGCCTCCCCTGCAATTGAGCCACCAAATTATCTGCGGGCATTAAGCCGTAGCCTTGCGTGAGACTGTCTCCAAGCATCGCAATCTTTCTGACAGAGCCGTCATGGCTTAAAACAAAATTAGGATTTAAGAAAAATGTTAAAAAATTTACTGCCAAAAACAAAAATAAAAAGATACTTGTCTTTCCAAACCTGACGTACATATTGTTATGTAAACACGAAGCAAAAACGGAACTCTCTTTATTTATGGTAAAACCATTTCTCGAAATTAAAAACATTAACCTTTCCTTCCAAACTAAAGCGGGATTAATTCAAATTCTAAATGATGTAAACTTAGAAGTTTTGCAAGGAGAAGCTATTGCATTGGTTGGCCCATCGGGTTCCGGTAAGTCATCTTTGCTAATGCTAATAGGTGGATTAGAAAGACCCTCTAGCGGTCAAATTCATATACTTAACCAAGATATCAGCAAATTAAGTCAAGCTTCCTTGACAAGTTTTAGGCGAGATACGATTGGAGTTATATTCCAGTCTTTTCATCTTATACCAACTATGACAGCGCTGGAAAACGTAATGGTCCCATTAGAAATAAAAAAAATAGATGGTATTTTCCAAAAAAGTCATGAAGCTTTAGAAAAGGTAGGCTTGATTAAAAGAAAGTCCCACTACCCGGCAGAATTATCGGGCGGCGAACAGCAACGAGTTGCACTAGCAAGAGCTTTGGTGACTAGACCAAAACTTATTCTTGCAGATGAACCGACTGGCAACTTAGATAAAGGATCAGGCGAGGTAGTTACCAAAATTCTTTTTGAGCTGCAAGAAGAGTTAGGCTCAACCTTGATTATTGTAACACATTCTGACGCCCTAGCAAAAAAATGCGATAGACAAATATCCATTCACGACGGCAAATTAAGTGACTCTTGTTTTTGAAGTGGAATTTCAATTGGACGTTAAATGTTAAATGCGATCACTATTGCTTTGAGAGAAATAAGAGGCGGACTAAAAGGTTTCCGAGTCTTTATAATTTGTCTTGCATTGGGATCAATGGCACTAGCGACTATAAGTTCAATAAAAAAGTCCATTGACGTTGGTCTAAAGGAAAAAGGTGTTGAAGTTCTCGGAGGGGATATATCGATAAAACTTACCTATCGTTTTGCAACTCAGGAAGAACTAAATTTTATCAGAATCAATTCATCAGAATTTACTGAAACAACAAACTTCAAATCAATGGCTGGAGTAGAAAATGAAGATACGATAGTTGATAGTACGGTAATTCAGGTTAAAGGTGTCGATAAAAAATATCCTCTTTATGGTGAGGTTAAATTAAATCCCAAAATTTCGTTGCCTGCTGCGTTAGATAAAATTAACGGGTCGTATGGCGCTATTGTCGCAAAATCACTTTTAGCTAGGCTAAACTTGACGATAGGTGACAAAATAAAAATTGGTGATAATTTTTTTGAGGTCCGAGCTCAAATACTGAGTGAGCCCGATGCCGCGGGTAACTCATTTTCATTCGCTCCTAAGGTCATCGCATATAATACAGGGCTTCAGGAAACCGGCTTACTCGGTTTAGGAACCATGTTCGATACTGAGTATCGATTGGCAGCTCCAAACATCGAATTTCAGAAAGTAAAACAAGCTGCAGAATCACTGTTTAAGGAAAGTGGAATGAGATGGAAAGACAGTGACAATGCAACTCCTGGGGTTGACCGATTTGTTGATCAGCTTTCTTCATTTTTGCTCTTAATTGGAATGGCAGGTATGGCAATTGGCGGAATAGGGGTTGCCTTATCGGTAACAGTTTATCTGGAAATGAAACGTACAACCATTGCAACTTTGAAAAGCTTAGGAACTTCAGACCTTACGATTTTTTTTAGTTATTTTCTCATTATATTAGCCCTCGCGATTGGCGGCTCACTGATTGGCGCACTTTTGGGCGCTCTTTTACCACTGATACTTGAGTCTTTTTTAGCACCACGGTTTCCAATTCCAATAATTTTTGATTTTTATTTTCAACCAATATTACATGCAATATATTACGGTTTATTGACTGCTATTATTTTTTCTATCTGGCCGCTAGGGCAAATGCTTGGCAATAATGCAGCTAACCTATTTCGAAATTTTACTGGTCAGGCTTATAAACTACCTAAATGGGGTTATCTTTTACTAATTGCAGTTACTTTATTAGTTCTCGTAGCATCATTTTCTTTTCAATCCCCAAAACCATTGATTTCACTAAGTGTATTTTGCGGCATAGCAATTTCACTTGGAGGGTTATTAGCTATGGCACGATGCATTAAAGCTATCTGTGCCAGTTTTGCAAAACGCAGAATTTTTAAAAAGAACCTCAAAACTCACCTAGCTCTATCATCGCTCGGAGGGCCAAATAATGAAATAGCACTAGCAACGCTCTCGGTTGGCTTAGGACTGATCGTACTAGCAACTATTGGCCAAATAGACAATAATTTACGTAAAAACATAAACACTGATCTTGCAACTCGAGCACCGACCTTTTTTTTAATTGACATTCAACCGTCGCAACTACTACCGCTCAAAAATTTAATGCTCGGTACAGGACAGGTCACAGAATTCTCATCAGCGCCAATGCTGAGGGGAATAATTTCCCAAGTTAATGGTTTTTCAGCAAAAGAATTTATTGGAGATCATTGGGCAATTAGAGGAGATCGTGGACTAACTTATTCCGACTCCCCTCCTGAAGATACTACTATTACAAAAGGAGAGTGGTGGGATCCAGATTATAGGGGAAAGCCTTTAATTAGTTTTGCACATGAAGAGGCAATTGAAATGGGATTATCATTAGGAGACGAAATCACTGTAAACGTTTTAGGCAAAGATTTAACTGGAACAGTAAAAAATTTTAGAGAAGTCGACTTCGCAACTATGCGAATCAATTTTCTTATGGTTTTTAATTCTAGCTCGCTTGATACGGCCCCTCATTCACACATAGCTACCATCTACTCTGATGACAAAGTTGAAGCCGGCCTTCTAAAAAAGATTAGTCAAGAATATCCAAATATCACAACTATATCAATGCGGGACACCCTGAGGCAAGTGTCCGAGACACTCTCAACAATTGCAGAAATAACACGTTGGAGCTCAGTAATCACAATCATAATTGGTTTTGTTGTTTTAGTTGGTGTCGCCATTGCTACGGAGAAAAAACGTAATTATGAAGCATGCTTACTAAAGACATTAGGGGCTTCGAATAGCCAAATATTGATAAGTTTCACTCTACGGTCATTTATTGTGGGAACTGGAGCAGGACTGATGGCGATACTTGTATCAAATTTATCTTCATGGGCAATAATAGCGGGCTTTATGGATTCAAAATATAGCTTTGACATAAAAAATGCTATAACAATATGCTGCTTAGGAGTAATAACAAATGTAATGGCAGGTTTAATTTTTTCCCAGAAATCATTATCAGCAAGCGTTTCTCAAACGTTGCGTGCACTCGATTAAGCTCAAAACTTGAGCAATTTCGTAAAAAAACCTGCAAAAAATTAAAAACATACTTGAAACCATTGCCAACAGGTACAATATATACGTATAAAGAAATTATTATTTAATCATTAAGGAGAATTGAATGGCTGACTATCAATCTGCTCGCGCCGCTAGCAGACCAGCAGAACTGTCAAGAGATGCTGGATTGCAAGCTCATATGACCAAAGTTTACGGCCTCATGGCGGTAGCGATGATAATCACAGGGTTAGTAGCATATGCAGTTGGAACATCGCCAACCATGCTTGCAGCAATTTTCAACACCCCATTAAAATGGGTAGTGATGTTCGCGCCTCTGGGTGTGGTGTTCCTCTTTGGAGCAAAAATTAACTCGATGAAATATGAAACTGCACAATTAGTTTTTTGGGTATTTGCAGGATTAGTGGGACTGTCGATTTCATACATCTTCGCCGTTTATACCGGAGTATCAATCGCTCAAACATTTTTTACAACGGCAGTCGCCTTCGCGTCTCTGAGCTTGTACGGTTACACAACAAAACGCGATCTGAGCGGGATGGGCAGTTTTTTGTTCATGGGGTTGATCGGATTATTGGTCGCATCAATACTGAATATTTTTATTCAAAGTTCGGCTATGCACTTCGCAATTTCAGTAATCGGTGTTCTGATTTTTGCAGGCTTAACTGCATATGATACTCAAAATATAAAGACTACATATTTGCAGTTACGAACAGCGTATGGCGAAGAAGCAGCTGCTAAGGCGGGAATCATGGGAGCTTTAAGTCTTTATCTTAACTTTCTAAATATGTTTATGTTTCTTTTAAGTTTTATGGGAAATAGAGAGTAGAAAATATACTGATTACTGATAAAAGCCGCTGTCTAGCGGCTTTTATTTTATTTTGCCTTCTTTGTACTCAACGTGTTTTCTTGCGACTGGGTCATACTTCTTAACAGTCATTTTGTCAGTCATGGTTCTCGCATTCTTCTTTGTAACATAGAAATGACCTGTCTCAGCAGTAGAATTTAGTCTTATCTTTACAGTGGTTGGCTTGGCCATACTCACATCTCCTAATCTTTTTTAACTATTCTTAAAAATATTAAATAATTTTCGCTTATTGCTTGTACACACTACTAGCAAAGTGTCAACACGCTGCTTTAATATAAACCATTAGATCATTAACTTTTTTATGTGAAAATCATCTGAACCACCTGAGTAAAAAGGAATAAACTGATACTTGAAACCTTCTGCCATCACTGCAAGCAACCGATTAATTGCGATTATTGTGATTTTGGGCAAATCTAAGGTCCCAGCTTTAGCGATTTCAATCCATTGTAAGTCATTGAGCTCACCAGAAGCCTTGTGAAATTTTTCTAAATCACCAAAAATATTCCTCGCGTTACAAAAGAAAAATCTGGTATCAAAGCGACGAGGCCTCCCCGGCGGTGTAATTGCTCGGAAGAAAAAATTTAATTTGCTTAAATCTGGACCCTGATTATCAAAAAAAAATTCCTCCCAACTAGTTGGAACATTCTCAAACTTTCCAGTGGATGAAAGACGCAATCCAGTTTCTTCCCATAATTCCCGAATTACCGTGACTCCTAAGTTAGCATTCCACGCACCTCCGGTTTTTATCATTAAAAGTTGTTTTTGTTTCTCACTCATATCTTGAGAAAGAGGAACAAAATTATCTTGCTTTTCCCAGACTCCCCCAGGAAACACGTATTTACTTGGCATAAAAGTAGCAGTCTCACTGCGCTTGCCCATTAGAACAAAAGCTTTAGAGCCATAATTCCTTATCAAGACAATTGTTGCCGCATCTTTAATTTCACTCATTGGCAACCTTTAACATACCTAACTCAATAATTTCAATTTCCAAAATGCACTCTGGCTAAGTAAGGATCAATTTTTTGTATTTCTAAGTAACGAAGCTATCGTAGCTAGAAAATTAGATGTTAAAAACTGATGCAGGTACCGTTTAATTTGGCTCTTTATAACAAGTCTATAGTCAGTCCTACAAAATATTTTTAGTAGGTATTAGGTACTGATAAAGAGACCTAAATTTTTATATTCCGTCTAATATACCGGTTTTNNGAATCAAATATAATTTTTCTGAGCAATAATTTAAATTATCAAAACAAGGCAACTCAGGAGTCATTATAACTTTACTCTTTACATTTCTTTTATTCTGATTCACTCCTTACACATGCAATTAAATACAGCAAAAAATTATGCTTTAGAGTCACTAATCTGGTTATCCAAAAATACTGATCATCTCGAGACNTTTCTTATTTCCTCNGGAGCAAATTTAGAGGAAATAAGGANCCGTTCNAAAGATCCAGAATTCCTTAGTTTTGTNCTTGATTTCATAATGACCGCAGACGAACTTGTTTGCNGTGTAAGTAANGATTTAAATATTTCACCCGAACAATTAAAAATGGCCTATTCTGCGCTGTCTGGCGGAGACTTAATGCATTGGACCTAAAATGAACCGCGAGACACTAAGTCAGATAAAGGATTTATCTATTGATTTTAATAAACCGCTATTAATTTTTGATGCCGATGAAGTCCTCGTACTTTTTGCAAGTCACTTTTCAAAATTCCTTATTAAGCGAGGCTGGAAGCTTAGTCTAACAAGTTATAGACTTGACGATGCAATCAAAAATATTANTGACGGCCANATTGCTGATAAAATCACTTATCAAAATTTAATAGATGAGTTTATAAATAAAGAGACTGCCCACCAACCAGAAGCACCTGGGGCCTCAGCAACACTGAAGAAATTTAGTAAGCAAGCTGAAATAATAATTCTTACAAATGTTCCCAGTAGAGCCTACTNCAAAAGAATAAAAAATCTTTCTGATCTAAACATGAATTATCCGACTATCAGTAACTCTGGTCCGAAGGGTCCAGCTCTACTTGAGATTACAAAACTCGCGAAGAGTACCTGTATTTTTGTCGATGATAANCCATTTCAAATTGCTAGTGCCGCTACTTATACACCAAACATTTATCGGTTTCACTTTACTGCCTGTNAGATTGTAAAACAAACAATGCCTTATGCTGAAGGAGCAACACATCGACCATCATCATGGAATGAAGTCAAGTCAGNAATAACCCAGCTTCTTTGTTAACCTGTCGATATTTTGCTTAAAGCTGAAATTAACTTCGATGGTAGCAAAACCGGTTTGCGGGTTGCAGAATCGACATAGACATGTACAAAAGACACNTGAGCAGAGCAATAAAATTGTTCAACATTAAATAGACCAACATCATAAGTTACTGANGTTTTGCCAATCTTATCTACTTTTAATCCGCAAGTAACATTGTTTGGGAATCCGAGTTGGTCAAAATAATTNCAGGTGGTCCGAGCAACCAGCCCTATGGTNTCACTATGAGGGACTTCGAGAGCACCACTAATATTTAACCAATGATTGACAACACTATCTACAAATTCATAAAAAACAATATTGTTCATATGGCCATATACGTCGTTATCACGCCACCTCGTTTCATACTCTTTAAAAAAACAGTAATCCTCTTTATTGTTTTGTACTGGTTTCATATGCTATCCTCACATTTTCAATATTAATATAACTNAGGCCAAAAGTGAATATAAAAGGAATCGTTTTTGACAAAGATGGAACTCTTTTTGACTTTCAAAGTTCATGGGGCGAGACAACGTTCAAATTTCTTCNAAGGTTGAGCAATGGTAATATAAATGTTTTAGCAAAACTCGCCGACGNATTACANTTTGATCTCAATAAAAAAGTTTTTTATCCAAAAAGTATCTTCATTGCCGGAACGACAGGCGAAACTATAAACTTGATAAAAGCATTGATGCCTGAAATGAAAGAAGAAGATATTCTCGCCATGCATGCAGAGTGTTATTCAAACCAGAAACAAGTTCCTATAAAAAACCTTTACAATATTTTACAAAATTTGCANGANGCTGGTTACTTGATGAGTGTTGCAACNAACGACCTNGTGGGACCTACCATNTTTCAATTAAGAGAAGCTAACATTTTGGGATTCTTTACTTATGTTATNGGTGCAGATAGTGGTTATGGCGCTAAACCCTCACCAACTCAATTACGAGAATTGGAAAAAAGNAAAGGGTTAAAACCGTCCGAAATATTAATGGTAGGCGACAGCACTCATGATATGATTGCAGCAAATCGNGCTGGGTTTAGATCATTTAGCGTTCTTACAGGAGTAGCGTCAATCAACGANCTCAAACCTTTCTGTGAAGTTGTTTTTCAAGATATCTCTTACTTNTTTAAATGGTTGGAAAAACAAAATTCTTAAGAAAGAAATTTTAAAACTGAGTCAACGGAAATCTTGGCATCGCCATACAGCATTCGAGTGTTTTCTTTATAAAATAACGGATTTTCAATACCGGAATATCCAGTTCCTTGCCCCCGCTTTGATACTATAACGTGCTTTGCTTTCCAGACCTCAAGTACTGGCATCCCAGCAATTGGACTATTTGGATCATCCTGTGCAGCTGGATTAACGATATCATTCGACCCAATCACAATAACCACATCAGTACTTGGAAAATCAATATTTATTTCATCCATTTCTAGTACGATGTCATACGGCACCTTCGCTTCGGCTAAGAGCACGTTCATGTGACCCGGCAGGCGACCCGCAACCGGATGAATAGCAAACCGAACAGATATATTTTTACTTTTTAGCTTTTTTGTTAATTCAGAGACCGACGCCTGTGCTTGAGCCACCGCCATTCCATATCCAGGAACGATGATGACGCTCTTGGATTCACCTATTAGAGCTGCAACACTTTCCACATCAGTAGCAATCATTTCACCGTCAATATCCATTGCAGGTCCCACCGGTCCTCCAAACCCTCCCAGAATTACTGATATGAAATTTCTATTCATCGCCTTGCACATTATGTAAGATAGAATTGCTCCAGAGGAGCCTACTAACGCCCCCGTGACAATCAACAAGTCATTGCCTAGCATAAATCCTGTAGCAGCTGCCGCCCAGCCCGAATAGCTATTTAACATCGAAACGACAACAGGCATATCAGCTCCCCCTATAGCCATGACAAGATGAGCTCCTATTACAAATGCTACCAGTGTCATCAAAATTAAAGTCCAAATGCCAAAATGTTGAATGTAAAGCCATCCCAAAATTAAGGCTAATGCTAATAACCCAATATTTATGAGATGGCGTCCTGGAACAATCAACGCTTTACCGTCAATAGACCCTGCTAATTTTCCGTAAGCAACAACCGATCCAGTAAAGGTAATAGCCCCAATGAAAACTCCTAGAAATATTTCTATTTCGTGAATAATAACCTCAGAACCTGTTAAACCGATAGGTGGATTAAGATCTGAATTTATGCCAATAAAAACTGCTGCGAGCCCGACAAACGAATGTAGTGCGGCTACAAGTTCTGGCATTTCAGTCATTTGGACTCTCTGTGCTAAAAATGCTCCAATAATTGAGCCGATTACTAGGGCAGGCAATAAGAAACTCCAGACCGACACATCCACTTTTGGCCCAAAAATTGTTGCTAAGACAGCGATGAACATTCCAGTTATACCAAACCAAATTGCTCGTTTTGCCTTTTCTTGATTACTTAAACCACCCAAAGCGAGAATAAATAAAACACTCGCCGCGATATATGAAGCCGTTACTAAACCACTACTCATTTTTGTTCCTCAACTATCTTAACTTTTTTGAAACATAGACAGCATTCTGCGTGTCACCATAAAACCTCCAACGATATTAATCGTTGCTATGAGAACAGATATCCCAGCTAACACCTCTACTAAAAATCCACCTGTATTTATTTGGAGTAACGCCCCAAGAATAATTATTCCTGAAATAGCGTTCGTTATTGCCATCAAAGGCGTATGGAGCGCATGACTAACGTTCCAAATAACCTGAAATCCAATAAAACAGGCCAGCACGAATACTATAAAATGTTGCATAAAACTTGGAGGCGCGTATGCACCAATCAGCACCATTGCTAATCCTCCCAGTGCCAACAAAACTATTTGTTGTATCCCTGATTTTCTAAATTTTTTTGCTTCCAAACTTTCCTTCGTCTCAGGGGCCTCACCTGGCTGCTCGCGAACTGTTGTTTTGGCTATTGCTTTGACTTTTGGTGGCGGTGGAGGAAACGTGAGTTTACCTTCGTGCGTTATAGTTGCACCCCTGATCACATCATCTTCCATATTTACTTTCACTACTCCGTTTTTATCTGGAGTTAAGTCGTCGAGCATGTGTCTGATGTTGTTTGCATACAGCACTGATGCTTGAGTTGCCATTTGACTTGGAAAGTCGGTATAACCTACAATGGTTACACCATTTTTTGTTTCGATTTTTTTATCAATAACAGTTTTTTCACAATTTCCACCTTTCTCAGCCGCTAAATCGATAATGACAGACCCGGCCTTCATGGAGTCCACCATGTCAGCTAACCAGAGCTTCGGTGCATCTCTCCCAGGAATTAACGCAGTTGTAATGACGATATCCACATCCTCAGCCTGCTTTCTGAAACATTCCAATTGTTTTTCGCGAAATTCGGGACTTGATGGAGCGGCATAACCTCCCTCGCCAGACGCGTGCTCATCAAAATCAAGAAATAAAAACTCTGCACCCATTGACTCTATTTGCTCAGCAACTTCTGGGCGTACATCAAAAGCTCTTACTATCGCACCCATTGACTGGGCCGCTCCAATCGCGGCAAGACCCGCTACCCCAGCTCCAATCACCAGAATTTTGGCAGGTGGGACTTTGCCTGCCGCTGTAATTTGACCGGTAAAAAACCGACCAAAATTATTCCCAGCTTCTATGACCGCCCGATATCCAGCAATATTAGCCATTGAAGAAAGTGCATCCATTTTTTGAGCTCTGCTTATCCGAGGAACCATATCCATTGCTAGACAAGTTACTCCCTTTGATTTGAGCTTTTCCAAAATAGTCTTATTTTCCGCCGGCCAAACAAAGCTAATTAAGATTTGCCCTTTTGAAAACTTTTGAACTTCAGTAGCATTTGGCGCTCGGACCTTAATTATAACGTCAGCTTCTTTCCAAAGTGAGGCCGCTGACTTTACCACTTTAACACCGGAATTCTTATAATCTTGGTCTGAAAACCGTGCCATTTCACCAGCACCAGATTGCACCAAACATTCGTGTCCCATTTTCTGCAATAAAGCTGCGCTTTCAGGAGTAAGTGCTACCCTATTCTCACCATTAAATATTTCTCTTGGAGCGGCTACTTTCATATTCTATCCTCAAACTAAAATTTTTATTTTCGTATCATGTTTTAATCTAACACAGTTATTTCTTGCTAAATTCATAATTTATTAATTTCTCTTATCTTGCAGATCGCGAATTCTGGAAGAAAGGATCCTTACTAATCCTCTAACAAATGGATCAGTGGCCTCAATTTTAGCTTCAAACTCTGTTTTTGACACTGCCATAACCAATGCATCACTCATCGCTCTGGCATGAGCCATTCTGAGTTTACCTTCAATCACACCCATTTCGCCAAAAATTTCACTCACTCCAATTTTATGATCAGGAACCTTCGTTTCGTTATATGGAAGGAATATTCCAACTTCACCTTCGACTAATAAAAAAATTTCCGTCGACTTTTCTCCCGATTTGAAAACAAATTGACCTGGTCTAAAGCTAAGTTTTTTCACCTACACCTCATTATAATTGTTAAACAATGATTTTCATTTTTTCAGCAGCAAAAAACATATTGTCAGAAGGTAGGTTGTTTTCTAGTTCTTTCAATTGTTCATCAGTTCTATTAGGAGCATGATGAGCGATTGCAATCTTTTTGCAACAAGATTTTTCTGCGAATGAAACCCCTTGTTCAACGCTTGAGTGTCCCCAACCTTTCTTTGAAACTAATTCGGTCTCTAAAAACATACCATCCCAAATCACCAAATCAGCACCATCTGCAACAGAAAGTAAGTTTGCATCAACATCGTTATCCCCACCGAACTCGTGATCAAGAAAACAACAAACTTTTTTTCCATTCTCAGTGATAATATAACCGGAAGCGCCTCCAGGATGGTTAAGTTTAATCGGTTCGATAGCTGTGTTGGAGGAAGATTGCAAGTTACTTTGAACTTTGTTAAATTCGGTAAATCTTAAGTTCTTTAAAGTTTCAACTAATGGAATGGGAAAATACATCGGTTGAAAAGCTCTGGTGAATACATGTTTAAGATCATCTGCATTTACCAAGCCGCTCGATATTATTACTGAATTTGACGGATCAAATATAGCTCCATTGAACGGCAATCCTTGAATATGATCATAATGAAAGTGAGAAAAAAATAGGTAGACCTGCCGATCTTTTAATATCTCAACATTTTGAAATCCTGTCCCAGCATCAAACAAGAACTGAAATTGATCTAGACGAATTTCAGTACACGTCGTGTTGCCTCCATACTGGAGGAATGGCTGGTGGGCTGTTGGTGTGGATCCCCGAACTCCGTGAAAAATTATTTCCATAAATTGATTAATCCCATGCTTTCTTTGCCTTCTTATTATTACTAACCAAAATTCCGTGTAAATGCCATAAGTAAAACAAATTTCGTACAAACTTCGTAAAATCATCCTTACACTGCAATAAAATTATATTTATCCAATCACCCTCGGTAGTTACACATATTGGTAGAAGAAAATTACAGCAGTTTATTCTTCAAACTTTATATTATAAGAGAATAAAACAGAAAAATTTTTAATCGCCTTTTCCCAGGAGAAGTCTAGTGAACCCTACATTTGATATAATCCCAGATATTCACGGTCAATACGAAAAGCTCGTCGATTTAATCTCAAAACTTGGGTGGTTTGAAATGCAAGGTAGCTGGAAACATCGTGATAAAGGAAGGAAAATAATTTTCTTGGGTGATTTTATAGATAGAGGAAAACAAAATTTGAAAGTTGTTTCCTTGATACGTAACCTTCAATCAGAAGAATTAGCCTATGCAATAATCGGAAACCATGAGTTAAATGCCATATATTTTCATTCACAAAATCCGATGACAGGACACCCATTAAGGGCACATTCGCCAGCAAATATCCAACAACACAAAAGTTTTTTAAACGAATTTCCGTTAAAAAACTCTGAAACTGAAGATATTATTAATTGGTTTTGTTCACTTCCTTTATTTTTAGATTTTAGTTCCTTTAGAGTAGTCCACGCCTGTTGGACCTCCTCTGCAATCGGCACCTTGAGTAAGATAAACAAACTGGGTGTTTTCCCAAGAGAATTTTACATTGAAAATAATTTGAAAAAAAGCAAAGCTTACTTCGCTATCGAGCTCTTAACCAAAGGCCCAGAAGCTCGTCTACCTGTGAATACTCTATTCACCGACAAAACTGGAATTCAACGCCATGCTTTACGGTTAGCATGGTGGCGAGACAAAGCAAAATCTTGGAGAGACCTTGCCGTCTCTGTCCCAAACACAAGTCTCATCCCTGATTCAACTTTTAATAATTGGGATGAGATTGAGCTTTACCCCAAGAATGCTCCCCCAGTATTTTTTGGCCACTATTGGATGGACTCTCCCCTGAGAGTTGAGAGGCAAAATGCCTTGTGCTTGGATTATTCCGCAGGTGCGAATGGACCACTTGTCTCCTATCACTTTAATCCCCTTTTACCGGATCTCGCTTTAAAAAACATTACCACAAATTCTATTTAGCTGATTGCTGAGTAAAATACAGTCGGAGAAAGAGGACTATTTCAGAACTTAAGGATCATATCTTACAAACATAGTATAAGCTTCGTTTATCGTATCGAATCATTGCTACTGATGATGGAGCGGGTGATGAGATTCGAACTCACGACATTCTCGTTGGCAACGAGATGCTCTACCACTGAGCTACACCCGCAAAAACAATTCTTGGTTTACATGATAGACTTACATTCTTCGATTACCATTATTTAATGGGGCATAAATTGTCAATTAGTTTTAGTTCACGAACTATTTGCAAACCTAAAAACTATTAGAGAGTTTTCGTAATGACTAAATCTTTTATTTGAGCAAATAAAAAAACAAAAATAAAAATGACTGACAGAATTAGAATTATTGTTGGAGCTGGTGCACTGTCTATAAAAAAACTTAAATACACCCCAAAAAAACTTGAGATTAATGTTACAAACAATGCAATCAACATCATTATCTTAAATTGCTTTGTAATCAAAAACGCTATCGCACCAGGAGTTATGAGAAGACCTATCGATAAAATTATTCCAACTGATGAAAGTGTAGAAACTATTGTAAGCGCAAGCATTACTAGAAGTCCATAATTTAGAACCCGTTTATTTAGACCAGCAATCTGCGCTTGAACTGGATCAAAAGAGTGAAGTAAAAAGTCTGACTGCTTTAAAATTAGAATAACAGTCACTAAAATTGCGATACTACCAGTGATGAAAATGTCAAGTAGACTAATTCCTAAAATATTACCGAACAGAATATGATCAAGATGCATCTCAGTTTTAACCGCGGTGGATAGAATAAGGCCTAAACCAAATAAACCTGAGAATACAATACCCATAACTGTATCCTCTTTCAGTCGACTATTTTGGGATAGAAATCCGCTTGAAAGAGCACAAAAAATGCCTGCGCAAAAAGCACCAAAGAATAGAGGGACTCCAAATATGTACGCTAAGGCAATCCCAGGGAGGACGGCATGACTAATGGCATCTCCAATTAATGCCCAACCTTTTAATATAAGGAAACATGAGAAAAGTGATGCCGGGACAGAAATAACCAACGAAATTATAAAAGCTTTACGCATGAACTCAAATTCAAATGGGAATAGTAAGATTTCAATCATTGCATTTCTCCAATAGCCGTGAAATCCTCGATCTAATAGTAAAATAGCCATGCTTTGGCGCAACAAAAAATGCACTCAAAAAGATCACCGTTTGTACAATTACGATAATCCCACCAACTGCCCCATCTAAGAAAAAACTTAAGTAGGTTCCTAGAAAGCAGGTAGAACTTCCGATAATCACACTTAAACTAATTAGCACACCAAATCGATCTGTTAATAAATATGCGGTAGCCCCTGGAGTAATCAGTAGGGCAATGACTAAGAATGCACCAACAGTTTGTAAGGCGGAAACACTCGCCAAAGATAGAATTATAAAAAATAACACTTTCAACCTTTCCGTATTTAATCCGACAGTTTTGGCATGATTTTCATCAAAAAAAGTGACCATAAAATCTCTCCATTTCAAAGAAAGAATCAAAATTGATGGGACCCCAATTAACAATAACTGTGTCGTATCTTTTGGAGTAATGGTCAGGATATTGCCCATAATAATTGTTTGAATATCCACTGCCATAGGGAACAAGGAGATCATAAAAAGGCCAAGACCAAAAAAAGATGTAAAAATTAAGCCAATGATAACGTCTTCCTTCAGGCCAGTGCGCTTATTCAGAAACAACATTGCAAAAGCTGCAATTCCACCTGCAAAAAAAGCTCCAATGGAGAATGGTAATCCTATTATATAGGCCCCCGCAACACCGGGCACAATCGAATGACTTAAGGCATCTCCTATTAAAGACCAACCTTTTAATATTAAATACGCAGACAAAAACGCACAAAGACCACCTACTACCGAACTGATTATCATTGCATTAAGCATGTATGAATAAAAAAAGGGACTTAATATTTCTAAATGCATCAGGCATCATCTTCTGAGTACAAAACCAAAGGTCTTTCATCGTCACTGATTACTGTGACCTGCCTGTTATCTTCATCATCATGTAAATCTGATCCACTAAGAACAAAATGTCTTAAAACCCCCCCAAAGGTAATTTCCAAATTTTTAGGAGTAAACGTCGTTTTTGTTGGACCAAAAGCTAAAACAGTTTCTTTGACAAGTAGAGTATAATCGCAAAATCGTGGCACTGAACCCAAATTATGCGTAGCCACAAGGATGAGGCGTCCTTCCTTTTTCATTTCTCTCAACAACTCGATAATTGTGTCCTCTGTCTGCACATCAACTCCATTGAATGGTTCATCGAGCAAGATAACTTTTGTTTTTTGCGCTAACGCTCTAGCGAGGAAAACTCTCTTCCTTTGACCGCCTGATAACTCACCTATCTGCTTCTTCTTATAATCAAGCATACCAACCCTGCTCAAAGCGCTTGTAACAGCGTCGGAGTCCATCTCTGTTGGAATTCGCAACCAGTTCATAGTTCCGTATCGTCCCATCATAACGACATCTTCTACCAGCACCGGGAAACTCCAATCTACTTCTTCTGCCTGAGGAACGTACGCAACTAAATTTTTCTTAAGCGCTCGAGTTACAGACTCACCGAATAGTGAAATATTTCCTAAAGAAGTGGGAACGAACCCCATAATTGCTCTAAACAATGTAGACTTTCCCGCACCATTAACCCCTACTAAGGCTGATATACTACCCGCCGGAATTTCAAAATTAGCATCACGCAGTCCAATTGTTCCATCACGGTAGACGACCGTGACATTCCGTCCTATTATTCCACCTTTAGATTTTTCACTCATTTTTATCTTTCATCTTAATCTGAAATGGACATTCTCTAATTTTAAACGAAATTAATTTTTAAATTGTTTAGTCTATCTATCTTGTAAGACCCAAAAGAATTGTTTCAGAAGTGACTTTTAAAAGATCCAAATATGTTGGAACAGCCCCATTTTGATCAGTTAAGCTATCCACATAAAGCATACCACCATAAGCAGACCCTGTTTCCCTTGCCACCTGTTGAGCGGGCTTTTGAGAAACAGTACTTTCGCAAAATACAGCAGGGATAGCATTCTCTATAACTAAATCAACGACCTTTCGGATCTGTTGAGGTGTACCTTGAGCACCAGAATTAATCGGCCAAAGATACAACTCCCGCATTTTAAAATCACGGACTAAATAACTGAAGGCGCCTTCGCATGTAACTAGCCAACGTTTTTTTTTAGGTATTTTCAATATAGCATCGCGAAGTGGCCTAACAGTATTTATTATTTCACTTTTATAATTCTTAGAATTCGTCTCATAGATAATTGAATTCTCAGGATCATACTGCTTAAAGGCTGCAACTATATTATCAATATAAATCATCGCAGCATCAAGGCTCATCCAAGCGTGCGGGTTTGGCTTCCCAAGATACTCACCTTCGGAAATACTCAGTGGTTGTATACCAGTAGTTAAGGTCACACTAGGAACATTAGACAAATTTTGAAAAAAAGGTTCAAACCATATTTCAAGATTTAAACCATTCCGCAAAATTAAGTCTGCATCTTGAGCCTTGACTATGTCTCTTGGCGTTGGCTGATATCCGTGGATCTCAGCTCCTACCTTTGTTATTGAGCTAACATCAGCTACATTGCCTGCTATATTTTTTGCGATATCAGCTATAACCGTGAAAGTAGTCACAACTTTCATCTTACTATTATTCGCATGACATAATGGAGCAAACAAAATTGAAAGACAAGCCATAGGAAAAATTAGATTTAAATGTAGAACTCTTGAACTTACTTTAGGAAAAAATTGCATTCATTACACTCTCTCTTGATTGCAACTGATAATCATTCGCAAAGAATAAATATTTTTTTATTGATTTCAAGTTCTTTTTTCCTCTATTTACTAAAATTGCATCACGCCATGATATAATTTTGAAAACTTTATTTCGATGATATGTTGGTTGTCTGACTTTCAAACTCAACAAGTAAGTCTTTTGCATCAATTTGAGTTCCTACGCTAACATGCAAGTGTTTTATAATTGCATTTTTTTCTGCATAAAGACCAGTTTCCATTTTCATTGCCTCTAAAGTCACTAATAAATCACCGGCAATCACTTTTTGTCCCACCACTACGTTTACAGATGTTATTATGCCTGGCATTGGCGCGCCAAGGTGGCAAACATTATTTAAATCTGCTTTTTCTGAGGTTTTTACCGTATCTGCTACTTTTGCATCCCTGATTCTTATCACTCTAGGCTGCCCATTTAATTCAAAAAAAACCTTAACCTCGCCTTCATTGTTTGTCTCTCCAAACGCTTGCAAACGAACTTCCAGCGTTTTACCTGGGTCAATCTCAGAACTAATTTCCTGTCCTGCTTCCATCCCATAAAAAAATACATCTGTAGGAAGACAAGAAACAGGACCGTAAACCTGCCTATTTTTAACAAAAGCTTGAAACACTTTAGGGTACATAAGATAACTGTTAAATTCCTCCCCAGAAAGATCTTCGTTCAGACAATCTAATTTTGCGGTTTTCCTTAAATCTCCAATGCGAGCAGCAGCTAATCGACTACCAGGCCGACTTAAGTCCGGAGTCTCACTTTTAAGAGCTTTTTTTACAAGTTCTTTTGGGAAGCCACCAGGCGGCTGACCAATATCTCCCCTAAACATCTCAATAACAGACTTCGGAAAATTTACCTCCACTGCAGGATCTTCGACATCTTCTCGGGTTAAATCTTGCGCTACCATCATCAGCGCCATGTCTCCTACCACTTTAGATGACGGTGTGACTTTAACGATATCACCGAACATGTCATTAACACTAGTATACGTGAGGGCCACCTCTTGCCAACGATCTTCTAAACCAAGCGATCGTGCTTGCGCTTTCAAATTTGTAAATTGTCCACCTGGCATTTGATGCAAGAAAACTTCAGACGCTGGCGAAGCCAGGCCACTTTCAAAGTCCTTGTATTGAGCTCGAACTTGTTCCCAATATTCATTTATTGTTCTTACATTAGAGGATTTTAAAAGTGTTTTTCGGTTAGTATCTTCCAATGCACTCAATATTGAGCCCATGCAAGGCTGAGAAGTACCTCCAGAAAACGCATCCATTGCAACATCTACGATATCAACACCCGCGTCCGAGGCAGCTAACACAGTTGCTGCAGATAAACCACTTGTATCGTGAGTATGGAAATGGACCGGAAGACCAATCTCCTCTTTTAAGGCAGAAAATAGAATCTTTGCAGCTTCTGGTTTTAGTAATCCGGCCATATCTTTCACTCCAATGATATGAGTACCAGCTTTTTTAAGTTTATTGGCCAGATCAAGATAGTAATTTAGATCGTATTTAGTTTTCTCAGTGCTCATCAAGTTACCAGTATAACACATGGACGCTTCCAAAATCTTCCCACTTTTGAGGACTGCATCCATCGCTACACGCATATTATCAATCCAGTTCAGGCTATCAAAAACTCTGAATACATCCACCCCACTTTTCGCCGCTTGTGAGACAAATCCTTCGACTACATTATCAGGATAATTTGTATAACCAACTGCATTAGAACCTCGAAGTAGCATTTGGAGTAGTAGATTTGGCATCTTTTTCCGAAGAGAACGTAACCTTTCCCAAGGGCATTCCTGCAAAAATCGATAAGCGACGTCAAAAGTTGCACCTCCCCAACATTCTATTGAAAATAAATTTTGCATAGTTGCATTATAACATTGAGCAATAGATTCCATGTCAACCGTACGCATTCTTGTGGCTAAGAGGCTCTGATGGCCATCCCGCATGGTCGTGTCCGTGATCAACAGACTTTTTTGTTTCATAATCCACTCAGAAAGTGCCTCAGGGCCACGGTCCGAAAACACAGACCAAGCTGTACTATCATAATTTTCGGTTTCCATATCTGGTATTCTTATTTTTTGATGTTTAAAAGAACCTGATTTACCCTTCAATATCTCCGGATGCCCATTAACACTAACTTCGGCAATGTAAGTAAGTAACTTGGTTGCCCGATCCTTTCTTTTATCAAAATCAAAAAGATCTGGTGTTGTATCTATGAATTTGGTTGAATATAAATTATTTGTGAATGTTGGGTGTTTTAACAAATTCTCAACAAAAGCTATATTAGTTGAAACTCCTCGAATTCTAAATTCTCGAAGAGCACGATCCATTCTTGCGATTGCATCCTTAGGCGTTGGAGCCCAAGCAGTGACTTTTTCAAGCAAACTATCATAGTAACGTGTAATAACTGCACCAGAATAGGCAGTACCACCATCGAGTCTTATACCCATACCCGTAGCACCACGATAAGCGGTAATTCTCCCGTAGTCAGGAATAAAATTATTTTGAGGATCTTCTGATGTAATTCGACATTGGATAGCATGCCCATTTAAAGTAATACTGTCCTGATCAATTTTTCCAGTTGATTCTGTTATCGTCTTACCCTCAGCTAATAAGATTTGCGCTCGAACAATATCAATTCCAGTTACCTCTTCAGTAACTGTATGTTCAACCTGAATTCGGGGGTTTACTTCTATGAAGAAAAATTTTTCTGTATCCATATCCATTAAAAACTCGACTGTACCCGCACAATAGTAACCGACCTTCTGACAAATTGCCGTTGCGTACCCGCATAGCTGTTCTCTTTGAGCTTTCTTAAGGTACGGAGCAGGAGCGCGTTCCACTACTTTTTGATTACGCCTCTGAACAGAACAATCTCGTTCCCAAAGGTGAAAGATAGTTCCAAATTTGTCGCCTAAAATCTGAACTTCAACATGACGAGCACGTGCAATTAGTTTTTCAAGATATCCTTCATCATTTCCAAAGGCAGACTGAGCTTCGCGCCTCCCCTCTAATATTTTAGCTGATAGTTCATTTTCATCGAGGACTGGTCTCATCCCCCGACCACCTCCACCCCAAGAAGCTTTTAACATAAGAGGAAAGCCAATTCCTTTTGCAAGCTCTGATATTTCTTCAATATCTTTCGGTAGAACGTCAGTTGCCGGAACTACTGGAACAGCTGCTGCCATTGCGACTTTACGCGCGCTTGCCTTGTCACCTAATTCACGCATTGTCTCCGCGGATGGTCCGATAAATGCTAAACCGGCACCTCTGCAAGCATCGACCAAATTTGGATTTTCTGACAACAGGCCGTAACCTGGGTGAACAGCATCAGCACCACTCATTTTTGCAACTCTAACAATCTCATCAATGCTCAAATAAGCAGCCACTGGACCAAGACCGGCACCAATGTGATAAGCCTCATCCGCCTTAAATCTATGGAGCGATAATTTGTCTTCCTCAGCGTAAACTGCAACAGTTTTTTTTCCCATTTCATTTGCGGCTCTCATAACCCTGATAGCTATTTCGCCCCTATTAGCAATCAAAATTTTTCTAAAAGCTGAACTCAACGCGACACCTCACTCTCGACCAAAACAGATGAAACCATTCTTAACTCATATTAATTTTATGACAACTATAATGAAACCTAACTCACACAGAAATTAATAAATTTAAAAAAATCTGCAAAAAGATGAACATACCTTTAAATTAATTAAAATCTTTTATAGTATAACTGAATGATATCAGAAAATTTCCCTATTGATAGTGAGGATGAGCCAATTCAGGATAGTGATGAAGTTGCACTAACCCAACAGGCTCTAAAAAGTTTAAGAGTAAATTATCTAGATGGGTTGAACATCAGTCAAAAAAAAGCTGTTCAAACTATAGATGGTCCTGTGCTGATGTTAGCTGGAGCTGGAACAGGAAAAACGCGTGCATTAACTGCTCGAATTGCTCACATAATTTACTCTAAACAGGCATTTCCCAACCAAATTCTAGCTGTGACATTCACTAATAAAGCGGCTCTAGAGATGAAATCACGCATCAGACTTTCAATTGGAGATTCTGTGGAGGGAATGCCTTGGCTTGGTACTTTTCACTCAATATGCGTTAAAATTGTTAGAAACCATGCTGAATTAGTTAATTTAAATGCAAATTTTACAATTTTAGACAAAGACGATCAGCTGCGACTTCTCAAACAACTTATTAAATTAGAAGGGATAGACGATAAAAAATGGCCACCAAGATTTTTAGCAAACATAATTGACAACTGGAAAAATAGAGCGATTACGCCAAACACAGTACCACGGTCCGAACTAAATACATTCAATGGAGAAGCAACTAAATTATATAGTATGTATCAAGACCGATTAAAAACCTTAAATGCTGCAGACTTTGGCGATTTGCTACTGCATTCGCTCAGTATTCTTAGAGATAATATAGAAGTACTCAAAGAATATCAAAAAAAATTCAAATTCATTCTAGTTGATGAATATCAGGATACTAACATCGCGCAATACCTCTGGCTAAGACTATTAGCTCAAGATCATCAAAACATATGCTGTGTGGGAGACGATGACCAATCAATATATGGTTGGAGGGGGGCAGAGGTTGGCAATATCCTTAAATTTGAAAAAGACTTTAACAATGCTGAGGTAATTCGATTAGAACAAAACTATCGATCCACGCCTCATATTTTAGGTGCGGCAAGCAATCTGATAAAAGCAAACAAGACTAGATTGGGTAAAACATTATGGACGGATAGCAAACACGAGGGAAAAGTTCGCCTGATCGGCCATTGGGACGGTGAAGAGGAAGCTCGTTGGATTGGAGATGAAGCTGAAGCATTCAGCAAAGGAACCCGCGGCTATGACCCAGTGCCACTGAGTAAACAAGCCATCTTAGTACGAGCATCATTTCAAATGCGTGCGTTTGAGGATCGGTTTCTCGCGATTGGGATACCTTACAGGGTGATTGGAGGTCCTAGATTCTATGAAAGGCAGGAGATTCGAGATGCAGTCGCGTACTTGCGAGTAGTAGCTTCCAAAGAGGATAGTTTGGCTTTTGAACGAATTATTAACACGCCAAAACGCGGCATTGGTGAAAAAGCTCAGCAAGAATTAACGAGTCAAGCGAGAAAAAATGGAACAAGCTTATTCGAAAGTGCGAAATGTGCGATTAAGTTGGGTAAATTGCCAAAAAAAGCTAGTTATGAATTGTCTAATTTAATTCGTGATATTGAGAGCTGGACTAAATCGTTAAATGAAATCAACATATCACATTACGAGTTAGCTGGGAAAATTTTAGATGAGTCAGGCTACACTGAAATGTTACAAAATGATAACTCGCCCAGCGCACCCGGACGTTTGGAAAACTTAAAAGAATTAATAAAGGCACTTGAAGAATTTGAAAATATGGCAGGCTTCCTCGAACATATATCTTTGATGATGGAAAATGACTCGGATGAGGATACTGAAAAAATTTCGATAATGACGCTCCATGCGTCCAAAGGTCTTGAATTCAAGACCGTGTTTTTACCAGGTTGGGAAGATGGATTATTTCCATCTCAAAGATCGCTGGATGAAATGGGTTTAACAGGTTTGGAGGAGGAACGGCGCTTGGCCTATGTTGGAATAACCAGAGCAGAGGAACATTGCACTATCAGCTTTGCATCAAATAGAAGNATTTATAACCAATGGCAAAATGCAATTCCGTCACGGTTTATAGACGATCTGTCAAAAAATGATGTAGAAGTTCTNACAGCTCCAGCGCTTCACGGAGGTAATTTNGGTGCCGCCAACCCCACATTTCACTCCAATTTAAATCACACTGGANNATTTGAAGAACTTAGCTTGGAAGATCAATCGACAGCAGTAGGTTCTCAAAAATATAACTCACCTGGATGGAAGAGGATGAAAGAGCGAACTAAACGCAATNACACAACAACCGTCATTAAAGTAGGCATTAAAACTGCATCTGATCCNAGCCTAGCANTTGGCGAGAGGGTATTCCATCAAAAATTTGGCTATGGTCACATCACGAGTATCGATGGCGATACGGTNGATGTAGCCTTCGGTAAATCGGGAGATAAAAAAGTTAAAGCCAACTACCTCCTCACCAAGGATATGATACCATAAANATGTTAGATAACCTCACGTTAAACGAACTGATCCTAAGGNNTCCCCGGATTATAATCGCTAAGNAATACGATCCAAGAGAAGAATTCTACTCTCTTAGAATTTATTTGGAGCTAATGCCTGCAAAATTCGTTATTTAAGGCTATCTAATTTACCTTTCACTAGAGACACTCANCTGATTTGTTTTCTTATATCCCGCCGTTCATATACAGCACTGTAAGCAACACTCCTGATCATTGATCTGGTTAAACCAAGATCAGCTAATTCGCGTCCAGTTAGAGAATTTAATTCAGACATTGTTTCTGAATAAAGCCTGTAATTGTTTATCCTGACTACTAGTGCATGACCAAACTTTACTAGCCTGTCCACGGGTGTTTCTTTACCCTTAGTGTGCGTGTTGATAACTACCATAATTTGTACCTTATTTAAATTTTCTGTAGAATTTCATAAGTAAGCTTAATAACAAGCTAAACAACTGACATTTGTGCATTTCCAAATTGCAGTTTGCGCAAATGTCGGCAGCTTTTGCATTTCTAGATTGCACTTCGTGCATAGCCGACTAAAAATGTCCAAAACACTTACAAAAAAAATCGACTTATTAATCACACTAAATTAACCGAGATATAAGCCAAAAAACGCCAGCTAATACCAAGATCCCAGAAANAGGCTTCACTATTCTTTGCCGGTACCATATTTTTTCTTGAAACCAATACCCAAAAGACGAATAACATGCAGCTAAAACCAAAATTTGACCAATTTCAACACCAAGATTGAAACCTAATAAAGGCATAACCAGACTATCTTTCGAAAGCTCAAGCGACTTGAGAACACTAGCAAACCCCAAACCGTGGAGAAGTCCAAAACCAAATACTATTATAACTCTGTTACGATTCTTACGACCTCCGAAATAATTTTCCAAACCGACATAAATTATCGAAATAGCAATGATTGGCTCCACAATAGAAGATGGGACACTGATAAAGTTTAAAGCTGATAAAATTAAACTAATTGAATGAGCTANTGTGAAAAGTGTTACCTGCAAAGCAAGTACTGAGAGCCGGTTAGCGAAAAGATATAAGCCAATTATAAATAATATGTGATCATAGCCAATCGGTACTATATGNTAGATNCCTGAGACGACATAACTTAAAAATTGATCACTTCNAGAGGTGGCTTTTGCATCTTTAAGAAAAATTTGCGAAGTTTTCATCCCTTTAGATAAGTAATCCGAGTATAAATTTTGAGCATTNCCTTGCTCTCTGACAACTAGATCCCCAAGTNTATCCTCCCAACCCAAAATCAAATACTTGGGATTATCTGGAAGTTTCGCTTCAATTTGCAGATTTAAAACTTTCTCTTTTGGATCAGAATCTTCAGATTTTACTGAAACTTCGGAAAGTTTAAGTGCCATCTGTTGATCATCTACAGCGACGAAGATTTTAGTTCGTATAAACCCCCAATTTTTGAAAATCAATTCCACTATATCATCGATTGACGACTTTTCTGAAGCTTCTCTGTCAGGATCCACCAACTCAAATGCAAACGATTCCTCGTGACTTAACTTTTGTTGTAACAAAACATTTAAGTTGATTTGAAGTTCAAGATAAATAGTATTAAACTCAACTTTAAAGTCCAATATCGAAGGATTTTCTTCGTGAGACTTACACATTGACGAACTAAAAATCATAAAGTTGAGCATNAAAAAAATATTTAGGAATGCTCGAAAGGTAAAATTTGAATTTAATTTTCTAAGGCAAAATTTCAATGTATAAATCCAAGTTANTCCAATTCCTTTACCTTATAATTATAATTTACTGCTCATGTACAGCGTTAAAAGCCCATGAATTTTGGATTGAGCCTGAGTCATTTTTAGTGAACAGTAATGAAAAAATTGTCGGAAACCTTCTTGTTGGCCAAATGATGAAAGGTGTTTCTTACGGGTATTATCCAAAAAATTTTCGACGATTTGACGTAAAAACTAACAATACAATTTCTCCAGTGCTTGGACGACTCGGCGATAAACCAGCTATAAAAATACCAGCCCAAGGAAACCATCTTGTAACACTTATTTATTCAACCATCGATCATACAGTACTATACAATGATTGGTTACAATTCGAAAAGTTCCTCGATGAGAAAAATCTAATAAATGCTAAAGTAGAACATCTTAAAAATAATCTTCCTAAAACACAATTTAGAGAAAAATACAGCCGTTTTGCGAAATCGTTAATTGGGTCTGGAAATAGTGTCGGGAATGATGAAAAAGTCGGTCTTGAAATAGAAATAGTTTTNANAGAAAANCCATATCAAGCAGAAAATACTGATANACTAAACCTACTATTGTTATACCAAGGCCAACCCANAGCTAACACACAAATTGAAATCTTTTCACGTCAGGCAAATATGAAAGTTGAACGAAATACTGCCTTCACAAATGCGCAGGGTGAAGCGGCCCTTAAAGTACGTCCAGCCACCGACTACATGATTAATTCTGTAATAATGAGGCGGCCAAAAAACGTTAATTCCAATCCAGAAAATAATGCTAAACCTCTTCTTTGGGAAAGCCTTTGGGCAAGTATTTCATTTGCAGTGCCTTGAATTCTTCGAGATATTATNTGAGTAAAATACTACCGAATTTCAATAAGTTAAGTTCTTGATTATGCGCTCAATAGAAATTTCTCTTGGAAGATACAAAAACAATAGATATACGNTAGAAAANGTAGACAACTAAAACTAAGGCCTCTCATTATGCGCAAAGCAGAAATTAATCGAAAAACAAACGAAACCAGTATTTCAGTCAAAATTGAACTTGATGGAGAAGGANGATCNCAAATNAGTACTGGTATTGGTTTCTTTGACCATATGCTTGAGCAACTCTCAAAGCATTCTTTGATCGACATCAAAATAAATGCAGATGGAGATTTGAATGTTGACGATCATCANACAGTGGAAGACACTGGTATCGCTCTAGGTAAAGCATTGAAAGAAGCACTGACCAGTAAAGTTGGAATTCGAAGATATGGCTCCTGTTTACTTCCCATGGATGACGCTCTCATTCAAAGTGCNCTGGATATATCTGGTCGGGCGCATCTCGNTTGGAATTTATTATTCAGTACTGCAAAAATTGGACTGTTCGATGTGGAACTTGTAAAGGAATTTTTCAATGCGTTTTGNCTGAATTCTGGTGTAACCCTCCACGTCAATATGATCTCAGGGTTAAATAGTCATCATATTGCTGAAGCTACTTTTAAATCAGTTGCGCAATCTTTGAGGCANGCTGTTGAAANAGANAGTAGACGAGNGNCCGATATCCCATCAACTAAAGGAGTTCTTTNAGTTGAGTTCAGTAATTGTGGATTACAACTCGGGAAATCTACACTCGGCTAAAAAGAGTTTTCAATTAATCTCAAATGAACTTGGAAACAATCAGGTTGAAGTTACTTCAGAACCCGAAGTAATACTCAGAGCAGACAGAGTCATCCTACCCGGTGTTGGGTCGTTCAATGATTGTAAATTAAATCTACTTAAGCAAAGAGGATTGATTGACGCTATCAAACATCGCGTTATAAAAGATGGAGTGCCATTTCTAGGAATTTGTGTTGGTCATCAATTAATGGCATCTATAGGTGTTGAAAATAATCTCAAAACAGAGGGGTTTGGTTGGATCCCAGGAACTGTAACTCGAATAGCCCCATCGGATCCAAGCCTAAAANTACCACATATGGGTTGGAACACTCTGAAATTCGACCGCAAACACGAGTTATTTAGCGGGATTGANGAAGATGAACANGCTTATTTCGTTCATTCCTATCATTTGGAGCTTGAAAATCNACAGGATAGANTTGCTTTCTCAAACTACGGTCAAAAGATCACTGCAGCAATAGTGAGGGAGAATTTGGTCGGAACACAATTTCACCCTGAAAAAAGCCAGACAATGGGTTTGACTTTTATCCGCAATTTCTTGTGTTGGCGACCTTAATCTACTCTTTCCCAATCTTGTCCCTTGCAGAAGAAGAGTATGCAGCCCTGCACTTCTAAAGTATTACCTTTCAACTCCATTTTAGAGTTATATATTTTTCTTGAACCATCTTCATTGTTTTCAGATGGATCCCAAATTTTTCCGCCCTTGTATCTTCCTTCTGTACCAGCTTTCATATTCCAGACCATTAGCTCNCCCAAATGCTCGTAATCCTGGTTTTTTGACCCATCCTTTCTNATTGCTGTCTTGATGGTACCGCACGACATTTCTTTATCATCGGGACAAGAACCAAATTCGATATGTAGGTAACCGCCAGTTTCNTCTGATGGATTAGTTTTAAAAACCCCCGATACAACTTCAGACCATGCAGCAGACATCGCAAACANAATTACGATAACCGATAAAAATATTTTTTTCATTCGTTTCCTCGCTCATTTTACATTTTCTTTAGTTAAAGTATGATGGTATAAGTAGGTGCACGTCAAGTACCAAAGAGAACTTTTACCCACCTTAGCAACCACAGATAAATTNAAGGAAAAAAATTGATACTCTACCCTGCAATAGACATTAAGGATGGCAACTGTGTTCGTTTGCTAAGAGGTAATATGAATGATGAAACCGTATTCAATAATAAGCCTGAAAGTCAGGCCGATACGTTTGAAAAGTTAGGTTGTGAATGGTTACATCTTGTAGACTTAAACGGAGCCCTTGATGGCTTGCCAATTAACTATCAAACGGTGAGAAAAATTTTAAAGAGATCAAGGGTACCGGTACAACTAGGTGGTGGTATACGCACGATAGAAAATATCGAATATTGGATTAACGAAGGCGTTAATAGAGTAATCCTTGGAACAACAGCTATCAAGAACCTAGAACTGGTTAAGCTTGCTTCAAAGGAATTTCCAAATAAGATTGCGGTCGGTATAGATGCTCGAGATGGNTTTATAGCAACTAACGGCTGGACGAAAACAACGTCAATAAAATCTTTTGAATTAGCCAAACAACTTGAGGGTATTGGAGTATCTTGTATTGTCTATACCGATATTAATAAGGATGGTGCCATGAATGGACCTAATATTGAGCAAACAGTAGAATTGGCAAATTCAATAAGTATTCCAGTAATTGCTTCTGGTGGGGTCTCATCACTTCAGGATTTAAGCCAACTCAAGCAAAGTGGAGCAACATTAAATGGTGTTATAGCTGGCAGAGCTATTTATGATGGGGTATTTACTATCCCTGAAGCTATAAATATTCTAAGGTCTTAAACAATGCTTAAAACACGCCTTATACCCTGCTTAGACGTAAAGAACGGCAGAGTTGTTAAAGGAATAAACTTTATAAACCTCACCGATGCAGGAGACCCCGTTGAAGCAGCATTCGCCTATAATAATGCTGGAGCAGATGAACTCTGCTTTCTTGATATCTCTGCCACTCAAGAAAATCGAGAAACAATCTATGATTTAGCTCGCCGTACAGCAGAGAAATGTTTCATGCCGTTAACTATTGGGGGAGGCGTAAGAACGACAAATGATGTCGTAAATCTTTTACGCGCTGGAGCAGATAAAGTCAGCTTCAATTCAGCAGCAGTTGCAAACCCTCAAATTATTTCCGATGCCGCTAACCGTTTTGGAAGTCAGTGCATCGTAGTTGCTATTGACGCCAAAACAACCGCTTCAGGGCATTGGGAGATATTTACTCATGGTGGCAGCAAACCAACCGGAATCAATGCAGTNAACTTTGCAAAAGAAATGGAAACCCGAGGTGCGGGCGAAATTCTTCTGACAGCAATGGATAACGATGGTACTAAGACAGGCTATAATATTCCCTTAACAAGAACTATNGCAGATAGCGTTAGCATTCCCGTTATNGCGTCTGGTGGAGTTGGAAATTTACAGCACCTGGTGGATGGCGTTACCAAAGGTAAGGCATCAGCAGTTTTGGCAGCATCGGTTTTTCATTTTGGANAATTTACTATCAAAGAAGCAAAAGAGTACATGCATAAAGCGGGTATACCCATGAGGTTAACATGACTAAAATATTACTAGAATTAGATAGGATCATAAAAAGTAAAAGAAAGGAGCTAGCTAAAAAATCCTANACAGCGAGCCTTTTGAAATCTGGATTAAANAAATGTGCAGAAAAATTTGGAGAGGAGGCCATTGAGCTTATTGTCGCNGCGGTAAACAAAGANACTGAGAATTTTAANAATGAGGCAGCCGACGTGTTATTCCATCTTTTAGTACTGATAGAGTNAAAAGAAACAAGTATAGGGGCGGTCCTGAAAGTACTAGAAAGTCGGTTGGGTGTTTCAGGCCACATTGAAAAAAAAGCAAGGGCCAAGTAAACTCCTGAAATTAGCCTAATAGAATCTATTAAAGATAATCAGTTGACGAGAGGGTGTCATTTGAAAAATAACTATCATAGCCTAATTGATCTGACGATACATAACCACTTGGCGCATTAGGGGAAAAAATTTCTTTTAAAACTGACTCATCTGGCTTTGAAATTATTTTACTTATGTAATTAGTATAAAGAGCATGGCCTAACGGGTTATTTATAGCAACTTGCTCAGGTGTTCGACTATTATCAGACCATTCTGGTGCAAGAGTGCCTCCATCAACAAACTCAGTTATATAATCCCACTCTGCATAAGTTAGAAGATAAACGTATTCGCGCATCACAAGAGTGTCATAATAATTACTACCGTCATCCATAAGCTTGTACTGATCATCATTAAATACCCCATTCGTGATTGCTTCTTGCATAGCATCCCAAAGTGGGCCTTCTGGTGTCGAGTTATTTAATTGATTTGGGTATACCACCGGAAAGCCATGTTGTGATATCGTATGAAGTAAATGCTCCAAAGTTTCAGTCACGGCTCCATCTACACTGAAGTCAGCCACCTTATCATCTAACTCCCAAACATAGTCCGTAAACTGTATTGTTTCCGTTAGCCCATCTAATCCTGGGTAATTTCTACCTGCGCTGTCATTGACAATAGATGGGGAGTAATTGTCTGGGCCTATGTATCCTATTCGCTGGCCAGTAAGCACTCCAGAAGAAGAGCCACTTTGCAGACCAGAAATCATTGCACTTTGGGCTTCTAATTCGATACCAGGACTATCTGGGTCAAGTAGCAAAGTAACAGTGTGGGCCGTCTTTTCTAAAAAAGTGTCTGATACGGCCTGAGAGCCTCCGACGGCAGGCCATGCAAGTAGCTTAATACCATAAACGTCAAGCGATCGATCAAATGGTGAGTACGCGTCAGAATATTCTATCGATCCTGCATGATAAACTGAATTTAAATCCGTGCTTCTAGTAGAACTCACGGGCGCAGGCTGGGACGCAGGCGGGGGCGGAGGCGCGGCCCCATAGATAACAGCTAATACGTCAGGAACAGGTCCAATCACACCATCCTGATTAAGATCAGCTCCATACACAACTTCCTTATCAATTAGCTCAAGCGATGTCAGAGTACTGCCCTTCCTGGCAACAACACCCTCACTCGATACAGAAATCTCACTATAACTCGTACCCTTACGGCCAACCGTCTCCAAAATTAAATCATAAC
>PAHT02000017.1 GCA_002705045.2 Paracoccaceae bacterium
CATATCAAGTGAGGACGTCCCTTTATTTTCGATCATTGGAAGCAAGCAATTGTCATCAGATATGGTGGAAATTGATTTTTCAGAGATTATCGTGAATGATGTGTCCTACGGTGATTACTCATCAATAGTGGATACATCTCCCGGGACTTTAAGTGGCTCGATAGTAAGTAGGACGGGCACTGCTATTGAGGAAGCGACAATAGTTGGTGTTGATACAAGTGGGAATGAGTTAGTTTCAACTCTGACAGATTCCTCTGGCAATTTCAGCTTTACTCTTGAAGAAGATATGACACTTGAGATTGAAAAGGATTTTGTGAATGACCGTACGGTTACTGTTCGTGATGCTCTTGACGCATTGAAGCTATCAATTGGCATGACAAAGAGTGATGGTACCACTAATCCATTCGATTTTCTTGCTGCTGACATGAATCAGGATGGCAAAGTTTCGGTTCGAGACGCTTTAGATATTCTTAAGTATTCTCTCAAAATGGACAGTTCTCCTGCCCAGTGGAAGTTTNTTCCTGATGACTTGGATACAAGTAACTTNTCACGNCAGGATGCTTCTTATGATGGAAGCCTCGACGTTCAATTTTATGATTTACAATCAGAGCAAAATATCGTTGGTATTCTTGTAGGGGATGTAAATGGAACATTTTGATAAAGTGTAACCGTACATTCTTAACTTTTTAAACCTGTCACTTGAATCCAATGGAGTAAATATGAGCGATAAAAGAGAAGAAGCGTTGGCTAAGGCCTATGAAGGTCGATTAAAATCGTTGCAACAGAGGCATAAAGTGGAAATCGATAGAATAACAAAAAGGCACGAACAGGAGCTTAAAGCACTTGATCGACAACACAATGCTCAGATGTCTGGCAAGCCACAGCAGTTACACTAATAAGAACATAGAAGAAAAGACAAAATGAATTCTATTTTACAATTCACGATTCTTGTTTTTATTTTTATTAGTACNAACATGTTGAGTTATGCAAAAGATAATAGCGTCACTGCTTATTTTTTTAATGATAGTGTAAATGGATTCCAATTTAGTGANGCCTATGAAACCCATAATATGGGTTTGAGGTTTGAGAAAAAAAATCAATTTTATCAAATTGATCTTGGTATAGTTACGCCTGATATGTTTGAATTTGAAAATAAATGGAGAACAGCAAATCGATCATTTGGAGAGTTAATCACTTTAGGTTATGGTAAAAACGAATTTTTTATTAATGATGTTATTAAACTGGATATGTATACAAAAATTACAAGTCAAGGTGATTTTGGTATCTCCGGACTTCAGAGTATAATTCATCAGTTTGCAAATTTTCAAGATGACATCGACCTCCTTGAAACTGTTAGGATGCCATCCAAGACATGGTTTGGCATAGGTAAAGATTTAAAGTTTATAAAAGAAGATGTTAATCAAAAACATCACTTTGGAATTTTATCGTATGTTGGGACAGATCGTTTAAGTTCTCAGCCATATATGAATGTCGAGCAAGAANTAGGAAGTTGGTCTCAATTTGGAAGAGTGGGAGTTGAATTTGTTGTTTATGATAATATTATTTCCGCTCCCCCTGTGGAGGCATCAGTTCGAGAAGTAAGGCCAGTTTTGAGTTTCGGATTAAAGAAGCAATTAGGGCCTTTGGAAATTCAGATATCAGAAAATCTGTCTTTACCATCTATTAGGAGCGACAGGCGTCTTTATGCTAGGCTTTTTATGAGTGCTTCAATTCCCTTGGAGGACATTTTAAAATTTATTCCGTCGAAAAATTGAAGTGGTTTCTTTTCCAAATTTTCTATGTCTTTGTGAGTATTCGAGCAAAGCTTTCGATAAGTCTTTTGAATAAAACTCTGGCCAAGTGAGTTCGGTAAAATAAAACTCTGAGTAGGAAGATTGCCATGTTAAAAAGTTTGATAGTCTTAGTTCACCAGCTGTTCTTATAATGAGGTCTGGATCAGATTGTCCAGATGTGTCCAAGAATGACTCAAATGTTTGTTCATCTATTTTATCAATATCGAAGTCACTGTTTGCGGAAGCTTTTAGCATGCCCTTCACGGCTCTGATTATTTCGTCTCTTCCGCCGTAGTTCACTGCAATGTTCAAATATAAACCTGTGTTGCAGCAGGTTGCATTTTCCAATTTTTTCATTTGCAGAGCTATGTCTGCTGCTATTGGCGACGGGTCACCCAAGAACTTTACGCGTACATTATTGTCNACCAAGGCAAGAAATTTCGTTTGTAAGTAACCGCGAAATATGCGCATTAGGGCCTCAACTTCATGCGCCGCTCTGTTCCAGTTTTCGGTTGAAAAAGCATAGAGTGTAAGAGTTTTGATACCTAAATCAGGAGCTGCCCTCACTATTTCTGATACTCTCGCNGCTCCCCTTCGATGACCAAACGCTCTAGGCCTACCTAGATTGGTGGCCCAGCGACCATTTCCATCCATAATGATACCTAAGTGCATATAGAACTCGTAAAGGTAATAAAATACTGTGTGGCAGTCTTACGCTAATTTATTTTTGTTGTACATATATTTAATTTTNAAGCCAATGATACTACGGATGGTGTATCTGTCGGTAAACAGTTTGAATATAGATTAGTAATCTAACTTACATATAAATAATGATAAGTTTAACCGATTAACTGTTTTGATTAATGGAGCTTAACTTCCTTTTAAAGGCGCTTATACAGATCGTCATGACGCGTGATGTCATCTTCCCCAAAATAAGTTCCAGTTTGAACTTCAATTAACACTAGGTTTTCAGCTTGATTATTTGACAGTCGATGTCTTTCTTTTAATGGAATGTAAATTGATTGGTTTTCATGAACCAATTGNTGTTTTTTATTTATGGTCACAGTTGCACTACCAGACACGACAACCCAGTGTTCAGCTCTATATTGATGTGACTGCAGTGATAAGGATGCTCCTGGGTAGACAGTTATCTGCTTTACCTGAAATTTTTCAGCTGTAATCAAAAGTTCAAACCAACCCCACGGTCGTCTATCTCTTAATGATTTACTCGATTGGAGAATATTTTCTTTTTTCATTATTGAAACAGCTTCTTTAACGTCTTGCAAACGAGACCTGTCAGCGATCAGGACTGCATCTCGCGTTCCAATCACAGCAATATTATCTAACCCTAGCCCAAGTAGATAAAGATCTGGATCATCTGATCTTATTAAAGAATTTTTACAATCAAATGATTTTACGGGCCCAGATGTTGCTACCCCATTTTTATTTGGTGTACTTTCCTTCCAAACAGCATTCCACTCTCCAAGATCTGTCCAGGAACCGTAAAAAGGTACAACACTTAATTTTTTTGACTTTTCCATAATTGCATAATCGATTGAAATATTTTCAATGTTATTCCATGAGTCTGTATCTAACCTTACAAAACCAAGGTCAACTTTGGACTTTTCCGTGGCTTCTAATACCCGCGCATACAGCTCTGGTTTATATTTTTTAAATTCAGTAATTATTGTTTCAGCTTTGAAAAGGAAAATTCCTGAATTCCACAAAAAGTTCTTAGCTTGATACATTTTTTTTGCTTCAGTTAAACTTGGTTTTTCGACAAACTCTAAAAGTTGCACTGGATTTAAACTTGGAATCTCTCTCAAGTTTAGATAGCCATAACCTGTCTCTGGCCTNGTAATTTTAATTCCAAAAGTTATAATTTGGTTTTGGCGAGCATTTTCTAACCCTAGGCGTATTGTATTTTCAAATTCTTGAATGTCTGGTATTAAGTGATCTGCTGGAGCAGCAAGAATAACCCCTGAAGGATCCTTTTCAAAGATATGTAATGCCGCGGCCAAAATGCCTGGGGCAGTATTTTTTTGAGCTGGTTCGATTAAGATCGACCCAGGATCAATACCTGTTTGAACTAATTGCTCGGTTACAATAAACCGAAATTCTGTATTTGTAAGGACCGTTGGTGGCATAAACATTTTTCCTGACACTCTTTGGGCCGCTTGCTGAAACAGGCTATCTTCACCAATTATTTTTACAAATTGCTTTGGATATGACTCTCTAGATAATGGCCAGAGGCGTGTGCCTGTACCACCACACAACAGTACGGGAAATATCATATCATTGTCTTTGCATTTTAGGTGTCAAGGCCATTATCCTTCAGAAATCGTGTTTTTTTTGCGTTAGAAAGATCAAATGAAATCATTTCTTGGCAAAGTTCTTTTACTGAAATTTCTGGTTGCCAACCAAGTTTATCTCTCGCTTTACTTGGGTCACCTAATAGAGAATGGACTTCAGAGGGTCGAAAATAAACAGGGTCAATTCTAACAATGACATCGCCGACAGCTAAGGCAGGAGCATTTGCACCGTTTATTTTTGTAACTGTTGCAATTTCGTTCACGCCACTCCCTTCAAATTTTAAAGATAGTCCTAAATTTTCTGCTGCGAAGTTAATGAAATCACGGACACTATATTGTGATCCAGATGCAATAACAAAATCTTCAGGTTTGTTTTGTTGAAGCATCATCCATTGCATTCGAACATAGTCTTTCGCGTGTCCCCAATCACGTAATGAATCTAAGTTACCCAGATAAAGACATTTCTCTAAACCTTGACATATATTGGCTAAGCCATTCGTTATTTTTCGAGTTACAAAATTTAGGCCCCTTCTCGGTGATTCATGGTTAAATAAGATACCATTACAAGCAAAAACATTATAAGTTTCTCGATAGTTTACGGTAATCCAATAAGCATATAATTTTGCTACGCCGTACGGAGACAATGGATAAAATGGTGTTTTTTCAGTTTGCGGCGTTTCTTGCACTGACCCGTACAACTCTGACGTAGAAGCTTGGTAAAATTTTGTTTTGTCAGCTAGGCCGAGTAGTCGTATTGCTTCCAAGATGCGTAATGAGCCTATAGAATTGATATCTGAGGTGTAAATTGGATTTTCAAAACTCACCGCGACATGNGATTGTGCAGCAAGATTGTAAATTTCATCGGGTTGAGTATCTTTTATAATTTTTGTTAAACTTGAGGCGTCCGACAAATCCGTATGTAGTAAAGTAAGATTTCCATTTAAGGATTTCGGATGATTTTTTACAATTTGTAGATTTTTTGAGTAGGTTGATGATGATCGCCGAATAAGGCCAACCACTNTGTAATTATTATCNAGAAGTAGCTCGGCTAAATAAGAGCCATCTTGGCCACTGATACCTGTTATTATTGCCACTTTTTGATTAGCCATCATTTTTCCATAGGATTGTATATTTTGTGTCAGCGGTTCAAAGCTTCTGCAATTTAGCCATTACGGCAATAATTTTATTAAAACTTATATGAACTACGTGTCCTAATCAAACAATAAGTTAAATTTTTATANAGCTNAAAGCATATGCGCCTGTACCATCCGATAATCATTGGAACAGTCCCGGAGCAACATAAATGGGAGATAAACTCATTCTTTTGTTGGATTTATTTAATCTTTGTAATTGCCTCTATGATAACGCATGCCTGTGCCCAAGGATAATCATCTGTCAGTGAGACGTGTATTTTGAAAACCTTGTCTGGTGGGGTTAATTCGTCCAGTCGTTTTTTTGCCCACCCGGTAACCGTCATCGTTGGTTGGCCTGATCTAAGGTTAGAAACACTCATGTCACGCCAGGCTATACCCATGCGTAAACCTGTTCCTAATGCTTTTGAACAGGCNTCTTTTGCTGCCCANCGTTTAGCTAAAGTTCCAGCTTCATCTTTACGTGACTGGGCTTTTTTTAGCTCATGTTTAGAGAAAACCCGATTTCTGAATCGGTCTCCATATCGATCTAGAACCTTTTGAATTCTATCGATGTTTGCTAAATCAATTCCANTACCTAGTATCAACTTTTTAACCTAAAATTATAAAATATTATGTATGCTAATCGTGCTATTANCGTAAGTGAAGTCAATAATAGTAAACAATTATGAATCACTTTATGAAATATCATTTTATTTTATGATTTCAATTCGTCGAAAGGCATACTTTATAGTGAATTTGGAAGTACTCGAGGCATACTGGTGACTGCTTTTTTCAAAACAATGGAATATAATGTGTTTAAGTCAGTCAAATCAGATACCTATCCTTTGATCTTAATAAAACACTAAAAAACACTTTGTTTAGTGCCAAAAAAATGTTTTGGATTATATAGGAATAACTATAACTGAGAATTTTAATCTATTCNAATTATTCATTTTCAAATAAATCTAGATTAGAAAAAAGTCGAACTTCCTCAAATAAAAGGGCAGACATATTTTCNAACTCAACACTAACATTATTTGGAGACAGTTCTAGAATAGCCCCGTTATAAACATCATATCCACCTGCAATAACTCCTCCAAGCACCACACTNCCTAAACTTCTAGCAGTACCAACGCTGCTCAACATTGTTTTTANTTTTACTTTTTTAGTNGAGAAACCAGGCTTTGAAATCTTCATTTCAAAACTTGAATTGCGAGGGACATAAAAGCTACATGGTGTTTCATCACAACCATATCCATGTGATGTTACAACTTCAGCACTTTGGGGAGTACTATTTACAGTAATTTTTTGGTTTATTCCTTGGGAAGCTGTAGCACATGCAGAAAGGGCTAACAATCCTAAGACAAGTAGATATTGTGTACGAAAAAAAAGCTTTGTCATGTTATTACCATAGATTGCTTCGGTCTTCTTATCGTTTAAGCAAGTTGTGTTCCAAGTCTTACCGTATGGTTCTTAATTAGGAATATGCCCTCGAACAATCAAATTTACGCAATAATATCACTGTGAGAAATTTCAGAATGGTCTATACCCGTTAAGATGAAAAGCCCATCAGCAGTTCCATCACTGTTATCGTCCTTAAAAAGGTAACCGTTACTGCTATCATATTGAAAAGAGTATAATTTTGTTTCACTCGATGTCCCATTAAGTGTTGTAAGTGCTGAATTTGCTGCCGCATGTGCAGCGCTTAGGGAGGCTACTGAGGTGGAAGACTCAACATAATTTCCAGAATTTGAAGTTCCATTGCCTGCTATACCAAGTTTAAGTTTATCAGTCCCTGATAAAAAATCTGTTATTGTATCGGCAGTACTCTCGGAAAGACCAGAGTCACTACCTCCAGCAGTGGTCCAAGAAAATGTATCCACCCCATTGTTTCCTGTAAGTATGTCAGCCCCGGGACCACCAGTAATTGTATCTGCACCTGCTCCGCCTACTAACGTATCATTTCCCTGTAGGCCATTAAGGATCACAGCAATGTTTGTTGGAGCAGTTATACTCTCTGAGCCATATAATCCATTTATTGTCAGAGTATCTGTTCCANTTGTAAAAGTGCTTGCCGATAGATTTGTAAAAGATACCGTTTCTCCTGCAGTGTCAGAGTTTATAATTATGTCTGAAGTCCCAGTAACGACCTCAGTTAATTCAATTGTTTCACCATTAAGCTGACTACTGTCAAANGTAGCATCAATATTTGATCCTGAGAATTTTATTATTTCAATTTCATCAAAGGACGCTGCNGGCATGGCTGAGAAGTCTGTAGTAGTAACAATAGATATAGTATCAGTGCCCCCACTCGCCNCTTCTACGATAGTTTCTCCTAAATCGACATCACCAGAATTAAAAATATAAATATCATCACCGCTTCCTCCTATAAGCGTATCTGCACCATCATTTCCGTCAAGTGCGTCGTTGTGATTTCCTCCATTAAGTATGTCGTTCTGATTCCCTCCTGTTAAGTTATCTGCGCCATCATTTCCCAAAATAGTTGATACGATGTTCGGTCCGACAATATTTTCTGCTCCAGCCACCCCATTTATGGTTATTGTATCGGATCCACTATCAAAGGTGCCTGCCGTCATAGTTGTGAAATCAGCAGTCTCCCCTGCTCCAACATTGATGATAAGGTTTGATATGCCAGTTGATGTTTCTTTTAATGCAATAGTTTCTGNGCTAATTTGTCCACTTGTAAAAGTTGCTGTTTGTCCAACACCATCAAATAGTATTTCTTCAACTTCATCAAAGGATGCTGCAGGCATATTGGTAAAGTCAGTTGTTGTTATAATCGAGATTGTATCGGTTCCACCACTTGATGCTTCTGTAATGGTTTCCCCCGCATCGACATCATTNGTATTGAAGATGTAGGTATCGTTTCCAGCTCCACCAGAAAGTGTATCATTACCGGCTCCACCGTCGATGATATCGGCTTGTGTTCCCCCAGTGATGGTATCATTGCCTGCTCCA
>PAHT02000087.1 GCA_002705045.2 Paracoccaceae bacterium
AAGCATAGGAGCATTATCAGCCTGGTTAATTAGCGCACCAGCACCCTTTTTAACGGGACCAGCTACTTTCGTTACAATCGGTGCCCTTATTTTTGGTTTAGATTGTCAAATCGCCATGCCAGTTAGAAACACAAGCTTTATAATTATAGGGATATCAACAGCGGAAGGTATTAACTCTAAGGTATTAGACAATATTTTAAAATGGCCAATTAGCCTTATAGGAATGACTTGTTGCATAGTACTTTTAGTTATCGTTGGGAAATACCTTTTCCAAACTTTTTTCAAAATGGGAAGAAACGACGCCATACTTGCTTCTACCCCCGGGCACTTAAGCTATGTATTAAGTTTAAGTGCAAGTGGGTCAGGTAATACAGTTGTTATATCTGTAATTCAGTCAATTCGTGTCCTAACATTAACACTAGCTGTACCAGCAACAATAGGATTTTTTACCGAGTTTAATATACAAAAAACGATACCTCAAAAACTAATTTTAAATTACACTCACCTAATTATTCTTATTACTTTTTCCGGATTAATTGGCTTTGTCTTATTAAAGTTAAAAACACCAGCAGCCTTCCTTTTAGGTGGCATGTTTAGTTCCGCTATTGGTCACGGATTTGAATTCACTCCGGGTATTGTTCCCGAATATTTAGCGGTTTTGGCCTTTATTATCCTTGGTTCATTAATCGGTTCACGCTTCACCGGTATAAGCCTAAAACTCTTCACTTCCTGTATTATCAAAGGGGGATTATTTACAGCTCTGAGTTTAATAATTTCACTTTTAGGTGCATTTATAATTACCAATTTAACAGATTTTAAATTGATTGAAGTTCTAATTGCTCTCGCTCCAGGTGGTTTGGAAACTATGATTGTAATGGGTCAACTTGTTGGAGCTGACCCAGCTTTCATAGCTTTTCATCACTTAGCCAGATTATTTTTGTTACTTGTTATTCTTTCCATTATGATCAAAAGGAAAAATGTGTCGAAAAAAGCTAAAGATGAGTAAAAACTATAAGACTCTTTGTGTTAATGATATTTATTTAAATTTAAGCCATGCGTTAGACCACTTCATGATGCTAGTTTTCGCTAAAGCGGCGTATGACGCATCAAAATATTTTAGCGTCAGTTACGATTCATTTTTAATCTACGGAACTCTCGGCTTTTTTCTCTTTGGAGCTATGGCACCAGTTGCTGCCTATTTAGCTGATAAATACTCCCGGTCTCTATTAATGGTAATTTTTCACTTTGGGCTAGGAGCCTCTGCGATTTTAGCAGGTTTATCATCAACAGTTTATCAACTCGCAATCTCAATGGGCTTAATTGGTGTCTTCGCATCAATCTATCATCCAGTTGGGATTAGTATGCTACTCAAAAGTAACAGAAATATCGGGTTCAGACTTGGTATCAATGGTGTTTTTGGAAACATGGGAATAGCTATGGCTCCTCTTGTTACAGGGGCACTATTAACTTTTGGCAATTGGAAAATTTGTTTTTTATTTCCTGGTGTAATATGTATTCTGTACGGTATTCTATTTTTAAAAGCATTGAAACCATCTAAAGATATAGATCTCTCTAAAAATTTGATTAAAAATTTAGGTAAATTTGCACCTAACTGGCCAGTAGTATTGGTCGCGTTGATTATTTCCTCATGTAGCGGTGGTTTTATTTTTGGTTCGATGACATTTTTTATTCCAAGATATTTTGAAATTTCAATGACTAATTTATCAAATTCTGTATTTATTACAGGACTTTTAGCATCCTTGGTATACGCTATAGCATCATTCTCTCAGATTGGTGTAGGTTGGCTGATCGATAGGCTTTCTCCAAAAAAAATTCTCTTTTGTATGGGAATCGGCCAATGCTTCTTCATCTGGTTAACATCTATCCTGACCGACTATACTTTGTTTTTTATTATGATAATGGCAATGTGTTTTGTTTTTGGGCAAATACCAATTACCGATACGATAATTTCACGGTACGTTCCAGATTTATGGCGAGCCAAAATACTAAGTTTAAAGTTTTTACTAAACCTATCAGTAGGTGCTTTAATTCTACCAATTGGAAGCAAACTTCTTCAAAACGGCTTTTCAATGTCTGAATTATTTTTCATTATGAGTCTAATAAGCTTTTTTATTATTATATCGGCAATTATTTTACCAAATCAATCAAAAGCTGAAAGAATAGATTTAAAATCTTGAATAAATTGTTTTTAAAACCCAAACCTGACTAAATTAATAGGGATTGACAGCATCATACATTTTAGTTAAACAAATTCTTGAGTAAATTACTCAACATAAATAGCCATCCATTTGGAAAGCCACGCAATATAAGATCAGAACTTAAATGAACTTTCAGAATGGTAAAAAGACTATGATAAATGAAGAACATTCGGTCAATACTCACGATGCACGTGAATTAGTTGGAACAAAGCAACTTGCAAAAATTATGCTGGATCAAGAGACATACTTTTTAAAAATTACGAAACAAAACAAGTTAATATTAACAAAATGAACCTACAAAAAAGCAAAAGAGCTGGTGAAGTGATAGTCAACTCACTGGAGGTCATGACTGATTTTGAGAGAAAATGTATTCAAATACTCAGACATGCTAATGATCTGTTCGAAAAAAAAGATTCCTCTGAATTACCCGGTTGTATTAAAGATTTATTTTTAAATCAATTTAGTAGATTTCTTATTTCAGACTTAATCTCTATTTTTGCATCGTATCATTTAAGACCAATTGTGAGACATCATCCAAGTTGTCAGTGCGTAGGTTCTGATGAAAATGTTTTTGCAAATATACTAAATTTTGCCTTCGAAAACCAAGAAGAAGAAGTAAAACTATTGGGTTCTCTTCTTGTGAAATCAAAGCAGGTGGAAAGTTTATCAAAAAAAGCAAAAGTAGTGGCTTTTTTAATAGACGAGGATCTTAAAAAAGAATGTCAGAAGCCAATAAAAACTCAAATCATCTTTAACAATCAACTACATTAAAATAGGAATGAAAATGAAATATAAAATGTTTAACATTATTGCTATCAGTGCATTAATATCAGGGGGAATCACGAGTGCCGCCTACACAGAGACTTTTTCTGAAGCCTTTGCAAAGGCCAAAGCCGACGGTCTTGCCGAGTTTTCTTACAATGGAAACTTGTACTCAACACAAACAGCCGAAGAAGCCGCAAATCGTAGCTATGGTCCTTTCCCAGTTACGGTTAAAGGCTATTCTGGCTCTAAAACCAATTCGGTATCTTATACAGGACAGATAGCGCGGCACGTACTTCACGATAGCCTTAAAAAAATGTCATCAAAAGGTGACATGGATGATATGATGGTATATTATGAAGGTTCCGACGGGGATTTGTCAATTATCGCGCCGGCAAGCAAAGATGGTTTTCCAATCAAGCAGAAGACTTTAAATGAAATTTCAAAAGGTAAAAACCTATCTGGAAAAACCTACAAAGGCATTATAAACGCTTGGCCTGGACAAATGACTGGCCCAGAAGTTCTTGAATTTATGATTGAAAAAGCGGCANNATCAAAAGGTGGTTTTGATNCAANTACAGGNTACAATTACACGCAATTAATTTCNAANTTTGCAATGGGNGCTGTATTTTACAANCAAGCCGTTGATAATTATTTGGACGAAAAGCTNGGNGCCGANAACAAACCTAANNANAAGCCATATAAGGACGGAGCTCACTATACTGGAAAAGAACANGTGTGGGATGAAGCTTTTGGCTATTGGGGTGCTGCCGCACATTCNCTNNNNCTNTCNGCAAAAGAAAACTACNACATTNCAAAAATGAAAAATTTAACTGCTGCNGATGCCAATAAAGACGGCATGGTAGATTTAAAATCTGAATACAATTTTGCTCATTCGTACTATGCATCTAGTTTCGACAAAGGCGGAAAAACAAATTATTTTGAAACTGTCACAAAAGCATTTATTGATGGAAGACAAATAATAACTAACGCTGACGGACAAAAACTAACGGCATCACAAAGAGAAAAGCTTATTACTTTAGCAGCAACCATCGAGCGTAATTGGGAAAAAGTTCTAGCTGAAGCTGTATTCAAATACGCTGGATCAGTCTATAAAGATATTGATAAGCTAAAAGAAATCCTGGACTCAAATGGTGACACATCGAAAGCGTTTTCTACCTACGCAAAACATTGGGGTGAACTTAAGGGCTTTGCTATGGCAATGCAGTCAGGTCGAAAAAATTTGGGCGAAGCCGCTGCCTACATGAACCGAGAAATGGGCTTTGGTCCAGTGTTGCTAAATACGTCACAAGTCACGGGTATTGACTCTAATGGAAACTACATCAAGGATGAATCAGTTTCTATGGACGTTTATCAAATGAATATGCTAAAAATCCAAAAGCTAATGATAAATAAATTTGGTGTTGAAGCTAGAGGAAATGACCAGACAAATCAGATGGCAGCGTTAGCGGAGAAACTTGGAGACTCAGATAGTGCCGAAAACGATTAATATTAGAGAAGATCTTTATCATTAAATGATAGATTTTTTCTCAACTATTACGGAACATTTTAGTGATCCCAGGAAGCGAGTCTTTCTGGGATACATTTTTTTATCTATAATTATTGCGCTAATTTGGTTGCTGGCAAAGAAGAAATTATCCCTTAAAGACGCATTAAGATATCTTTTTAACAAAAGCATATTATTTTCAAAATCCTCACAAAGTGATTTCAAATTATTTTTCTTCAATAGAATTTTTTTAATGTTCGTATCACCATTACTGGTAACACAGCTTGCCATAGCTACTGTAATTTATCATTTTCTTCAGTCGATATCCTGGCTTGAATTTGGAATGTTTGTAGAAACGCCAAAACTCATAATCGTCGGTACGTTTACCACTTTTATTTTCGTACTCGATGATTTTACAAAATTTATAATTCATCGATGGATGCACAAATGGCCCATTCTATGGTCTCTACATAAAGTACACCACTCCGCCACCACTTTAACTCCGTTAACAATTTATAGAACCCATCCTTTAGAAGGCGTTGTCTTTATTATTCGAGGTTCGTTCACTCAAGGAATTTCAATTTCAACATTTGTTTTTTGTTTTGGAAACAATGTGGACTTATATACGGTAATTGGAGTAAACGTATTTGTCTTTTGTTTTAATGTTGCAGGATCAAACCTAAGACATTCCCATATTGGTATTCGATATTGGCGATGGCTTGAATACATAATTATCTCTCCAGCACAGCATCAACTTCATCACTCCGTAGCTATAAGACATTATGACAAAAATTTTGGAGCCACATTAGCAGTTTGGGATTGGATATTTGGCTCTCTTAATCACTCTGAAGATACTGAACACCTAACTTTGGGAGTAAAAGAAAAAGATATTTCAGAACCACACTCTCTTCATACTTTATATGTTAAACCTATAAGGGAAATTTATACAACCATACGTTCATATGTCGGTCATCTTTTTACATATTTTAAAGCTAAAACTGATCAACATTAAAATTAATTATGTATATAAATTGTTAGATGATTAACCAAGACATTAAGTCTAATCTTAATAATAATTATATTAAAGAGAGATTTACCACTTTGGCTAAGTGAACCAATGCTTCCCTTTCTTTTTCTGAAACAAAATTTTTAGTTAAATCTAACTCATCTTTTTTGGATACAACATTAGGGAATATTAACTGGATAATATATTTTTCATCATTACTAATTTGAATGTCATTAGGGAGATTGATTGATAAAAAAGGATTATAAGACCTGATCAATATAAGTAGTTCATCAATAGCTTCATTTATTTTACAACCCCGAAAATATCCGTATTTAATATTAAGAGCACNATTAATTTTTCTTTGATTGTGCTCTCCAGAGAACCATAACCTTATTAATCTAATCAACAATATTTTTAAATCACCTAATTCATCAGCAGTACGTGAANAAAAAGGACTTATCTGGATATCTCTTGATTTATTAATGTTTATGTATTTATTCATCTGATCTTGAAGGCGTACTACGATCTAAAACACCCTGATCTGAAAGTTTTTTANTCGCATCGATTAAGTCTGGTTGTGCTTGAGCGAGCATTTCATATAAACCTATTATAGATTTCTTAGAACATTCAAAACTNTCGNTAGGGAATTTTTTAAAATCATTACTTTTTTTCATCTTATTAACCTCAANAAACTTTAAATGGCTAATAAAATTAAATTTTTTCGCTTCTAAGATTGAACTTAGCAATCCTGAGTAATTAAGTCAAGTATTAGCTTGAAACATTAATCTTCCATTTTCGGAAAAACTTGTTGTACAATTCCGGCAAAAAGTAAATAAAGTGATGCTAAAACAAAGATAATTTTTGTTTCAAAAAGCATATTAAAATTATTCCACGCCGCATATCCACCCAGAGCAGTCCAAATGATTGCTATTGGCAAACTTAAAAATCGCCAACGGATNGTTCTGACAGGATGAATAAACTTTAAATTTACAAACATACTTACAGATAAAAGAATGACAATAATTAAAATTAGCTGCCAACTTGGTTGCACACTAAATAATACTAAAACGACCATATTCCAACAACCAGGGAAACCCGCAAAACTATTATCCTTGGTCTTCATTCGGGTATCTGCAAAATATAAAACTGAAGTGAATGCAATGATTATTATACAAACCCAACCTGACCAACCATTTAGAAGGCCACTTACAAATAAAGCATAAGCGGGGATAAACACATATGTTAAATAATCAATGATTAAATCAAGCAAAACTCCATCATACTCAGGCGCAAATATTTTAACATTATATTTTCGTGCCAAAGGTCCATCTAGACCATCCACAAAGAAAGCTACTACTAACCATAAAAACATTAAATCCCAACGCTCNTCCACGGCCGCAAGCATTGCGAGCATTGCTAGAATAGCTCCAATTGCAGTGAAATAATGAACTAGAAATGCTTTCAACCTATTCGACATAACTATGTAACGACCTATTGAGATAAAACATGTTCAAAATATATTAAAAGATATTAAAACCTGTTAACGTATAAGCAAAAGTTACAGCAAATACAAAGAATTTATGGAAGTAAAAATGAAAAAAAATCGNTTTAACATAGCAGTAATCCCAGGCGACGGAATTGGTCCTGAAGTTATATCAGAAGCCCTAAAAGTATTGGAACTCGTTTGTGATCGCTTCAATATAAATATGCAATTCGAAACATTTGATTTTAGTTCTTGCAATTATTACCTAGAGCACGGCACAATGTTACCCGACGATTGGAAAACTCAGATCAGACACCATGATGCCATTTACTTTGGTGCGGTTGGTTGGCCAAAAACAGTTCCTGATCATATATCTCTCTGGGGTTCATTAATTAAATTTCGGAGAGAATTTGATCAATATATTAATCTTAGACCAGTACAGTTAATTCCAGGTATCGATGGTCCGCTACGCGGGCGAGTCCCAGGCGACATAGATTATCTTATCGTTAGAGAAAACACTGAAGGTGAATATTCTTCAATTGGTGGAAAGATGTTTGCAGAAACCGAAAGAGAGTTCGTTGTTCAGGAAACAGTAATGNCAAAGTTTGGAGTTGATCGTGTCTTAAAATTTGCTTTCGAACTTGCTCAAAAAAGTNAAAGAAAGCATTTAACTTCTGCAACAAAATCAAACGGAATTTCAATCACAATGCCATATTGGGATGAGAGGGTAGAGGAAATATCAAAGCTTTATCCTGAGGTAAAATGGGACAAATATCATATAGATATTCTTTGTGCTCATTTCGTATTAAATCCAAACAAATTTAATGTTGTTGTTGGCTCAAATTTGTTTGGAGATATTTTATCAGACCTTGGCCCTGCTACCACAGGTACTATTGGGATCGCACCTTCAGGAAATATTAACCCAGAAAGAAAGTTTCCATCACTATTTGAACCAGTGCATGGATCAGCGCCAGACATAACAGGCAAAGGTATTGCGAATCCAATTGGTCAAATCTGGGCAGGCGCTATGATGCTTGATCATCTCGGAGAAACAGAGGCGGGTTCGTTTATTCTTAATGGTATTAAATCAATATTAAGCAAAAAAAGTAACCGTACTCCAGATCTTGGAGGNACNTCAAATACAAAAATGTGTACTTCTGCTCTTTTACAGCATCTTTCGCTCTAAACTAATGAAGCAAGAATCCAATAAAAGATATTAAAAAACTAGAAATTATTAAACCAAGCGACAGGATTTCCAGTCTCTGCATCACATTTTTTTTGCGTATAAAATTTTTCATGCTCATCCCACAAATTGTAGTCTATATTTATTATAATTCTATATATAGTATATTTATCTAATTAATTTTTCAACAAAATATATAACTTAATTTGAAAATTTTTCGCTGTTTTTTTAACGTTTATAGATTGAATAGAAATTAAAAACAAAATATCGTAAAAAGGAAGAAATAATTTACGACAAATCAAGCATGAAAAAATCACCTCAAGAAATAAAACGAATTCGTCTCGGCGTCGATATTGGTGGGACATTTACCGATGTAGTCTTAGAAAACGGTTCGGAGATTTTTTCCTCTAAAATTTTGACCACACCAAACTTTCCAGAAATTGCTATTCTCGACGGAATAACTGAAGTAACAAAAAAAGCGGGTGTTCAGCCTAACTCAATTACCCAAATAATCCATGGAACAACTTTAGCAACCAATGCGATTATTGAACGGAAAGGTGCAAGAACAGCATTTATTACTACAACAGGCTTTCGAGATGTAATTGAGATGCGAACTGAGTCACGGTTTGAACAATATGATCTCAACTTAGCCATGCCGTTACCTTTGATTTCTCGTGAACACAGATATGTTGTCAATGAACGCTTAAGTGCAACTGGTGAAATTTTAATTCCAATTGACAAAAAGCAAATCCTTGACCTCGTAGCAAATCTATCAAATCAAGGATATCAAAGTATAGCTGTGGGCTTGATACATTCTTATGCCAACGATCGTCATGAGAAATATATCAAAAACATTCTTTCAAAGCATTTTCCAAAAACAATGCTGTCAATTTCAAGCGAAGTTTCTCCTCAAATGCGAGAGTACGAAAGATTCAACACCGTATGCGCCAACGCTTATGTAAAACCACTTATAAAAAGCTACCTAATGCGATTGAAAAAAAAATTAATAAAACAAAAAATTGCATGCCCAATTTTCCTCATGCATTCAGGTGGAGGAATAATTTCTCTAAATAGTGCTGCAGAATTTCCAGTTNGGTTAATAGAGTCTGGACCCGCTGGTGGTGCCGTTTTTGCCTCTTCAATAGCAAAAAAACATAAGATCAAAAATACGCTTTCATTTGATATGGGTGGCACGACTGCAAAGATTTGCCTGATAAAAGATCAAAAGCCAAAAACAAATCAAGTATTTGAAGTAGCTCGATCATATCGCTTTAAGAAAGGCTCTGGNATGCCAATCTCCATACCAGTGATTGATATGGTNGAAATTGGCGCTGGNGGCGGATCACTCGCTCANGTCGATGATCTTCAGCAAATAAGAGTTGGCCCTCAGTCAGCGGGCTCAAACCCAGGGCCAGCTTGTTATGATCTTGGAGGAATTAAACCTACTGTGACGGATGCAGATTTNTTATTAGGAAAACTATCAGAAGAAGGATTTGCTGGTGGCTCACTATTACTTAACAAATCTAATTCCAAGAAAGCTATAAATGTCAAAATTGGAAATAAACTTTCAACAGCTGAAAAAATTGCAGCTCACGGNATCTCAGAAGTTGTAGATGAAAATATGGCAAATGCTGCTAGAGTTCATGCTGTAGAAAATGGTGAGGATTTGTCCGAATACACTATGATAGCCTTCGGTGGTGCGGCACCNTTACATGCGAGTAGGATGTGCGAAAAACTGGGAATTAATACTTTCCTGGTTCCGGAAAGAGCCGGTGTAGGTTCAGCTCTTGGATTTTTAAATGCTCCATTTAGCTTTCAGGCAAACCGCAGCTTCTATACCGTAATTTCAAGTTTTAATGCAAAGATTACGAAAAACATTTTTAAGGAACTTCAGAAAGAAACTACAACATTTGTAAAATCCTGTGACCCAATCACCCCTATCCAATCTGAATTCAAGTTATATATGAGATATCGAGGCCAGGGTTGGGAAATCCCAGTTATTCTGACAGAAAAAGATGCCCACAACACAAGTGGAAAAAAATTAAAGAAACTATTTGAGAAAGANTATAAAAAAATCTTTGGCCGCACCGTTGCCGATATAGACATTGAAATCACAATATGGTCTGTAAATTCATTTACAACAATGAAAAAAATAAAGGAAATCAGATNCTTAAAGCAAAANAAAATTATAAAATCACCAATGAAACGCTCTATTTTTGACTCTAATCTTGGTAAGACTATCGATGCTCAAATAATACAAAGACANNAATTAAATGAAGGTGAAAAAATTATTGGACCAGCAATTATTTCTGAAGATGAAACTACGATAATTCTTACATCTAATTTTACAGCTACACTACAATCAGATAAAAGCATTCGTGTTAGCACAACTAAATAAAAAAATTGAAAATGAACTACAAAACAAACAAAATAAACAATCAAGTAATGTGGAATAGGCTTATTTCGGTGGTGGAAGAACAAGCTCAAGCTCTGATTAGGACGGCTTTTTCTACTTCGGTTCGAGAAGCTGGTGATTTGTCAGCAGGAGTATATAATTCAACGGGTCAAATGCTGGCCCAAGCCGTAACNGGAACTCCAGGCCATGTAAACGCAATGGCAGACGCTGTAGGCCATTTTATAAAAGAAATTGGGAAAAAAAACTTTAATGATGGTGACATATATCTAACTAACGATCCTTGGATGGGAACTGGTCATCTACATGACATAACGGTAGTAACACCCACCTTTAAAGATCAAAAATTCATCGGTTTCTTTGCTTGCACAGCCCACATAGTTGATATTGGTGGCCGTGGTTTTGGAGCAGATGCTAATTCAATTTATGAAGAAGGTTTGTATATTCCAATAATGCATTTTTTCAATAAAGGNCGAATCAATAGCTCATTAATTCAAATAATAAAGGCTAATGTGAGAGAGCCTGAACAGCTAGTTGGTGATCTATATGCTCTAGCATCATCAAATCAAGTTGGCATAAAACGACTTCTAAACATGATGGAAGAATTTAAAATTCTAAATTTAAACTCCATCAGCAATTTCATACTTAAACACTCATACCAAGCAACAATAAAAAAAATTAGCCAGCTACCTCAAAAAAAAGCTAGTGGATCAATGACAATTGATGGATATAACAATGCGATAAATATTAACATCAATCTATCCATTCAAAAGGAAGAGATAATTTGTGATTTCAGTGGAACATCACCCGTAGATGAAAAAGGTATCAATGTTCCACTTGTTTATACAAAGGCTTATGCATGTTATGCACTTAAATGTGCTCTAGCTCCCAATGTGCCAAACAATGCTGGATCATTAGCCCCTTTTAAAATTATTGCACCGTTAAATTCTATTGTAAATGCTATCCATCCTGCTCCAGTTGCACTACGGCACATCATTGGTCATTTTATACCTGACACAATTTTCAATGCACTAAATAAAATTATGCCCAATACTGTTCCAGCAGAAGGAGCAGGAACACTCTGTAATTTTCAAGTTTCTATTCGACCAAAAGAAAACAAAACTGAATGTAATAAAGAGAGATATGAAGTCCTTACGTTTAACTCAGGGGGATCAGGAGCTAGGCCAAACAGTGATGGCCTAAACGCAACTGCATTTCCGTCAGGAGTGATGACAATGCCAATTGAAGCTACTGAGAATACCGGTCCGATTATAATCTGGCGAAAGGAACTGCGCCCTGATAGTGGCGGTATCGGTAAATTTAGAGGTGGATTAGGTCAATTCATGGAAGTTGGCGTTAAAAAGGGATACGTTTATGATTTTCAAGCGATGTTTGATAGAGTTAACCACCCAGCTAAAGGTCAAGATGGCGGACAGGCTGGCGCCTCCACTATTATCAAAAGGAATGATGGTTTAGAGATGAAAGGAAAAGGGAAACAATTTATACCTCATGGAAAAAAAGTTCAATTAGCTTTCCCAGGTGGNGGCGGTTTTGGAAAAGTTGCTTATCGTGATAAATTATCAATTCTTAAAGACTTATCTTTAGGTTATATATCAGAGCATTCCGCAAAAAAAGATTATAAGCTATCAGAAATCGAGATCAAAAGTNTTCTCCAAAAAAGAAAAAGCTAATCTTAATTATGGAAAACCATTTACAAACACCGAAGCATAAAAACTATGACGTTATTATTATTGGAGGTGCATTATACGGTTCGTCTGTAGCATGGTTTTTGTCAAACAATTCTCAATTTGATGGTAAAATACTAGTTGTTGAAAAAGATCCTTCATATGAGTTCAGCTCGACAGCTCGAACAAATAGTTGTATCCGGCAACAATTCTCNAAAAAAATAAATATAAANATTTCTCAATTTGGGGCACATTATATCAATAATTTCAGGAGCTTTATGAACGAAAATCAAGAAGTGCCCAAATTGCGAATTAATAATTTTGGCTACATGTACCTCGCAAATACGAACAAATTTGCAAAAGAATTAAAGCAAAGTCAAAAAGTGCAGCAATCATGTGGTGTGANGACAAAATTTATGCNNGCANCTGAAATAAAGAGCGAATATCCTTTTTATAACGTCGATGATATAATTGGTGGAAATCATAATCTGGTAAATGAAGGTTATTTTGATGGGAATACAATTTTTAATTGGTGGCGACAATCAGCAAAAAAAAACAATGTAGAATATATTAATAATGAGGTTATAGAATTAAATCTTTCTAGAAAAAAAAATTCGGTTGACTCAATAGTTTTAAAATCTGGAGATTGTATTAATTGCAATAAACTCGTCAATGCCTCCGGCACTTATGCTTCGAGAGTGGCGTTAATGGCCAACATATATCTTCCCGTAGAACCAAGAAAACGNTATTCTTTTGTATTTCAAGCGGAAAAGCCCCTTGATAGACAATTACCACTGACTATCGATCCATCAGGTATACATGTGAGATCAGACGGAAAGTATTACCTCGCAGGTTGCCCTCCAGATGACGATGTCAAAGTAGATTGTAATGATTTTTATTTTGATCACTCAATTTGGGAAANCAAAGTATGGCCTATNTTAGCACATAGAGTTCCCCAATTTAAATCCATTCGTTTAATAAATAGTTGGGTNGGTCATTATGCCTATAACACACTAGATCAAAATGCTATTCTCGGNTATCATTCAACAGTAAAAAATTTGATTTTTGCAAATGGTTTCTCTGGCCATGGATTTCANCAATCACCAGCTATTGGACTAGGAATCTCTGAACTNATTTTATTTGACAAATTTAGAACATTAGATCTTTCACCATTCAATTATTCGAGAATTGAGTCTGACAAACCATTCACTGAAACTGCCATTATTTAAGTAAATTTTTAATTTAAAATACAAGTTTTAACTGACAATAAGGTAAAAAATCCTATATACATTTCAAAGCTCAACGAATTTAAGAGAAAACAATGAATGAAAATCAAAAAAAATCTCCATCTTTCCTCTCAAACGACATTAAAATTGAAGGACACATTAATTCAACCGGCACTATCTTAATCAACGGTGAAGTCACAGGTAATGTGAGAGCAAAAAGCTTAACACTAGAAACTTCAGGAAAGATTTTTGGGAACGTTCGAGCTGATGAAACTGAACTCATGGGTACGCAAAAAGGAAATGTTACATCGAAACGATTGTCAGTTCTATCAGGTTCTAGATTACGAGGAAATATAACATGCGAGGAACTAATAGTCGAGCATGGTTCAAACATTTCAGGTAAAATTAATGCAGCAAAGAAAACTTAGTTGCTACTAAATGCGCACAAAAAACCACAAGCTTCATGAGTTAATAATTGATAAAAGTATGAATTGAGATTTCTATAGATTAATAAAGGATTTTTAACCAGTAGTTACTACACCACCATCAACGGCTAAAAGTTGACCAGTAATGATTTTACTTGAATCAGAAGCTAAAAAAAGAACACTATCTACGATATCATCTGGTACTAATAAATCTTTTAAACACTGCCTTTTTATGTGTTCATCNAGAAGTTCTGGCGTAACCCAAAGATCTTTTTGTTTGTTCGTCATAATCCAGCCTGGTGCGATTGAATTTACTCTGATTTTATAAACACCAAATTCTCTGGCCAATGCGCGTGTCATTCCATTAATACCAGAATTTGCAGTTACATAACTTGGATAACCAGCATTTCCCATCATATACGATACCGAACTCATATTGATTATACTTCCACTCCTTCCTTTAATCATGCCGTGTAAAACTTTCTGACATGAAAAAAAATAAGCCTTTAGGTTTAAGGCTTGAGAATTATCCCAAAACTGTTCCGAAACCTCAAGAGTTGTATGCCTAACATCATTTGCAGCGTTATTAATTAAAACTTCTATTGGCCCATTTTCCTCTATTGCAGTATCAATTACTTTACTTAATGCTGAAATATCCGTGATATCACATTGTACGAAATAAGGCCGGTTTTTGTATTTTTTTTCCATCTCTTCACAAAATGTATTTGCATCAGATCGCTGCGCAAAAGAAACCTTTGAACCCTGAGAAAGAAATGCTTCTGTAATAGCCGCCCCTATACCGGAACCTCCGCCAGTGATGAACACCGACTTATCCTTTAAATCAAAAAATGATGCTCTTTTATTTACCATTCCTTTTCACCTCACTTAAAAAATTATAATTAAACTTAGTTCATTTAATTCGTTCTATAAAAACCTCACCTGAACTTAACTCTTTAACAGAAGTTCTTTGCAGTTTCGAAGAATAATTAAACCAAAAGCGTTCTTCAGCATTTGTTCTAACCCTCACACCCCTTGGTAAATCATAAAAATCCATTTCTGCATTTTTCAAAGCTGACAAAATAATTCTTTTTAAAGCCTTAGAATCCAGCCAACCTGCAATGTAAGTAAAATTTCCATCGCGCAAGATTGCTGGATCTCCTTTTGAAGTCAGCTCAATAACCTCTGCATTACCTTCCAATATTTCTCTATAATTACAAAAATATCCTCCATTCGCTAATTCAATTGGTTCATCGGATCGGAAGCTTTCAGTTAGTACTATTTTAGCATCAAAATTTGGTAAATTTGGTGGTAGCGGAATCGGCGTATTTAAATTTTTGTCTCTTGTAGAGGTTCGTGGTCCTACAAGCACCTGTCCATTAAAATTCGAAAGGGACTGCTTTAATTGATCGTTCATGTAGACAAGACCAGGCACAAATATAATTTTATAATCTGAAAACTCTTCATGTGACGATGATAATATGTCAATTGACTGTCCCAATTTCCGAAGAGCCCTATAAATTTCAAAAACTAGCATGAAATAGTTTAAATTTCTTCCATGCGGTTGAATTTCCCAAGCTGCATCAGCATCGTAATCAAATATTAGAGCTATTTGAGAAGGTCTTGATTTTACCAAACTATAATTTTTAAGGTCTTCCTTTAATTTTTTTATCTCATAATAAGCAGATGATTTGGTACCATCAGGAAGGTGCAAACCAGTGTGCATCTGTTCCTGACCATACGGGTATTGCCTCCATCGAAAATACGATACTACTTCGGCCCCATGGGCGAAAGCCTCCCAACTCCATAGCTGCACCATACCATCTAATGGGATCGGGTTGTAAGGAGCCCAATTTACAGGACCAGGCTGCTGCTCCATTACCCAAAATTTACCTTTTCCAACCGAACGATATAAATCGTGGTGAAAAGCCTGAAAATCAGGGTCGCCTTGCCTACAAAATTCTTTCTTAAATTCCGAATCTGCCTCTATTCTATCTTCTAAAAAACCCAAAGGGTAACTATCCCAACTTGCGAAATCAAGATCTTGCCCGACTTTAAAGTGATCAAAATCAGTAATCCTACCCATAAAATTATGTGTTACTGGCGCGTCAGAAAACTTTTTAATTATATCAACTTGCCGCTTATTAAACTTCACTACCTGGTCAGAAGAAAACTTTTTAAACGCCATACTATGGGCTGGGTTCGCTTCAGTCACAGTTTTGTTGGGCAATTCAATCTCAGAAAAACTACTATAATTCATAGACCAAAAAACATTGCCCCAAGCGGTGTTTAGCGCCTCAATATCACCGTCATTATCGGTTGCTTTTAAGGAATACTCTCGACGCAACCATTTTTGAAATTCAACTTTTGCTGCATTACTATAGGATATCGTAGTATCGTGACAGCCATATTCATTATCAGTTTGCCAAGCCAAAACATTAGGGTTGCGTCCATACCGTTTAGCAAGAAGCTCAACAATTCGTTCACACTCTTCAGCATAACCACTATGACTAAAGCAATATTGCCGACGAGAACCATGTTTTCTTAAAGTTCCCTCTTTATCACAAAATAGCATATCTGGGTATTTATTAACCATCCATCGAGGCGGAGCAGCCGTCGGAGTTCCAAGAACAACTTTTAATTTTTGGCCTGCTAAAATTTCTATTATTTCATCAAGCCAATCAAATTTTAATTCACCTGGACTAGGTTCCAATTGAGACCAAGCAAATTCATTTATCCTAACCCATGATATACCCAGCTCCACCATATCTTCAGCATCCTGCTGCCACTTTGAATTATCCCATTGTTCTGGATAATAACAGACACCTAAAGATCTCTTCATTTTACCACCTAATCTAGAAAATTTGCCCGAGCGTTATCGAATGCTGCTACAAGCTTTTTAGCTTTGATCGAGATTTGCTCGACGGTATCATCGATCTGATAGAGAGATGATCCGACACCAAACCCTGTTATACCAACTCTAAACCAATCAATAAAATTACAATCACCAACACCCCCAACAGCGTATGAACGAGTGGTTCTTGGAAGGACTGCTTTAATAGCTTTAAAACCTTCCGGTTGAATTAAAAAAGAAGGAAAAAATTTAAGACCATCAGCCCCATTTTCTAAGGCAGCAAAACACTCTGAGACGGTAAAGACACCTGGTAATGATGTTAAATTTTTACTTTTAGTTTCTTTGATCACATCAACATTACAATTTGGAGAAACAATTAAACTACCACCACTATCATAAACATCCTGAACTTGAATTTTATTTAGGACTGTTCCAGCTCCAAAAACAATTTCTTTCTCAAAAGATTTGACCATTAATTCAATACTTTTCAATGCATTTGGAGAATTTAATGGCACCTCAATAATAGTTATTCCGCTTTGAATTAATACTTCCGCAACCTTGCAGACTTCTTTTGGTGTGATCCCTCGCAAAATTGCTATCAATTCTCTCATGATATATTCATTCCATTTTTAAGATTAAAAATTGCTTTCAAACCTTCCAGTGATGCTTCCATATCTAATAAATCTCGAATTACTTCTACCCCTTGCGATCTTAGTCCTATCTCATAAGCCAGTGATATCGAGTCCTCTCCCAGAATAAAAACTGTCTCGCCCAACCAATACGCGCGGCTACCTGAAAGCTCCAATCCAATTAAATATCCCGAAAGACGTGAACGCGCATCTGAAACTGACAAACTTTTGATAATGGATTCTGCTCTTAAGCCAAAAACCTTAGCTGCAAAAATCTTATTATTTGAAATTATTTCTTCAATAGAACTTTTAAAAATTTTCTCATCCAATCCCTCTTTAGCTATAGAATGTTTTAATACTGATTTCTCGGACAACAGCGAGAACAATTCACCTGTCATAAATGTCTGAAAACTTACAACTTCGCCTGCTGATATGCGTACCCATTTTGTATGCGTCCCAGGAAGGCAAACTACACCATCAAATCTGTCATGTTTTTCCAAGATACCTTTTATTTGAGTTTCCTCCCCTCGCATAATATCAGCTGGACGATTTTGCTTCAGGCCCGGAAGAATTTTTACAATAAAACGTGAGTCTTTACATTTTACACTAACAGCCTCATGCAACTCAGGAGGTTTGCACGGCACAGACTTATACGGTGCTTCTTTCCAACCTTGCCGCGCACCGGCCATTCCACATATCAAAATAGGTGTGCAAATTGAAGGATTGAGAAAGGTATCCAGCTCGTCCACTAAAATATTCTCATAACAAGCTCTATCTAAGTTAACCATTCCAAAAGGCGTGCGGCTTGAATGAATTACCTCATTAGAATGCATTACCCAATATCTCATATTAGAAGTGCCCCAATCAACAGCTACCCAATCACAGTAAGTTTTTTTCTTATTATTCAAAATTTATTGTCCACAATTTTTTTATACAAATTTTCGAAGTTATTTTTTTTTCTTTTGGAGCCATTGCGGCATCCAATTACCGTGCTCTGAAATTAGGTCGTCGACCATATTCCGAATTTCATTCAAATCAAGCTCAGCAGCGGTATGAGGGTCGAGCATAGCAGCGTGATAAACACTATTACGATTTTTTTTTAACAAAGCGTCTACTACTAGTTCCTGTACGTTAATATTGCTCCTAATTAATGCTATTAAAGATATGGGCATATTTTTTACAATTTGTGGCTGAATTCCATTTTTATCAATAATACACTCCACTTCCACTGCAGCTTTTTCTGGTAACTGAGCAATGTAACCTCTATTTACCACATTCCCATAAACATTGCATTGCTCACCAGTAATAAGGGCATTCATTATTGAAGCCGCGTACTCATGGCTCGTTTTATGGTTTATATTCTTGCCAACCTCTAGAGCTTTTGCATCATCAAGCCACTCAGATATCTGCTCTTCGCATCTTTTTGGGTACTCATCGAGCGGAATGCCGAAATCTGATATAAGATCCGGTCTATGAGCTTTTATAAACCACGGAACATATTCAGAAAAATGCTCTGAAGACTCCGTCACAAAATATCCAAAATGCTTCATAAACTCGTATCGCACGAAATCAAAACATCTAGTGTTTGCGCCCGGGCGCTTAGGAATTTTACCATCTTTATAATCTTTAAATAATTTTGGATACATATCCTTAAATGATCCATCAGGTTGTTTTGAGGATAGTTCCAAATAAAATGCCATATGATTTATACCGGCAACCTTATACCTTAAATCAGAGACTTTTACTCCTAAATCGACCGCTAATTCTTCGCTTGTTCCTTGAACTGAGTGACAAAGACCTATTTGACGAATCTCTGGGTATCTTTCACCAATAGCCCAGGTATTAATAGCCATTGGATTCACATATTGTAATAAAAAAGCTTCAGGGCACACTTGCTTCATATCCTCACACAATTTCCACAAATACGGCACTGTTCGGAGGCCTCTCATTATGCCACCTATACCTAAAGAATCTCCTATGGTTTGTCGTAAACCATACTTTTTTGGTATTTCAAAATCCGTCATTGTACATGGCTTGTAACCACCAATTTGAAACGCAACTACTACAAAATTTGAGTCGATTAAGGCCTTTCTCTGATCATCAAAAGTATCTATGGAAGCTTTAACCTTCTTTGAAGAAATTAAGTTTTTCACAACACGCTCAGATTGCTTAAGTCTTGTCTCATCAATATCCATAAGTGCTATTTTACAATCATATAAACTTTCAAATTGAAAGATATCTCCAATAATATTCTTGATAAATATTGTAGAACCTGCACCAATAAAGGTAATTTTTTTTCTCATCAAAATTAACCTTTACTTAATTGAACCCAAAGTAAGACCTGTAATAAAATGTCTTTGCATCAAAAAGAACATTACTACTGGTGGAATAGCTGCAATTAAAGACGCCGCGGATACTAAATGCCAATTATTCACATACTGACCATTTAATGAACGAATACCCGCTGTTATTGGTTTCACAGCTTCTCCTTGCGTCAAAACATTTGCCCAAAAAAAGTCATTCCAGACAAAAGTAAAAATTAAAACTGATAGAGCGGCAATTGCGGGACGAACCAAAGGCAAAACTACATACCAAAAGATTTTTAATTCTCCAACTCCCTCTATACGCGCACTTTCAATAAGTTCGAAAGGAAGGGCCTTAATGAAATTTCGCATAAACAAAGTACAAAAGCCTGCCTGAAATGCAGCATGAAACAGAACCTGGCCAGCTATCGTATTATATAAGCCCGTGGAAACAGACATATCACGGACTGGTATCATTAAGATTTGAAAAGGCACAAAATTTCCAGCGACAAATATAAAAAAGAGTGGTAATGCCAATTTGAATTTATATACAGCCAAAGCGTAGCCAGCTAAGCAAGACAAAAACACTGAGATTATCATTGTCGGAATCGTAATCATAAAAGAGTTTCTAAGATAAATTAACGCCTGTGATCGCTTAAAAACTTCTGCATAATTTTCAATTAGATTAAATTGGGATGGCCAACCAAAAATATTACCCATTCCAATATCTTCTGCAGTCCTAATTGATGTCATAAAAATAGCCAAGAGCGGTAATAACCATATGAATAAAGCAAATGGTAGCGCAACCTTATAAATGTTTTGAAGAAACAATGATGAATTCTCTATCGGTTTGGGAAACATTACCGCTCCTCAAGTTCATTTTTATACATCGTTAATAAAAAGTAACTTATGTATATCAACATAATAAAAAATAAGACTGTAGCAATCGCTGAACCATATCCCATTCGATAGCCATATTCAGATAAAGCAGTCTCATACATATAATAAGCCAAAACATTGGAAGAGCCGTATGGCCCTCCTTCAGTCATAATTGCAACCATATCAAAAGACCGAAGTGCACCAATAACTGTTACAACAATAGATATAAATGTTGCCGGGCGAAGTTGGGGCAATATTACAAACCAAAGCATTTTCAAACCCTTGGCACCATCTAAACGACCTGCCTCAACTTGTTCTTGAGATAAATTGCTTAATCCAGTCAAATATAGTATCATGCAATAAGCAATTTGTGGCCAAAGACCAGCAAAAATTATTCCATATGTAACTAAATCTTCGTCTGCGAGTATTGAGGGCGGTTTCGCATTGAAAAATTCCCAGATATGAGCAATTACACCAAAATTAGGATTGTAGAACCAACTAAAAATTAGCCCCACAACGACCTGGGAAATTACAAATGGAAAAAAAAATAGAGACTTGTATATCCTTATTCCAAATACGGTCTGATTAAGAAATAGAGCTAAAAATAAACCAATTGGTACAGCTAATAAATACAAAACCAACCAAATTATATTATTTTTTAAAGATATGTAAAAATCGTCATCGTCTAAGAGTTCAATGTAATTTGCTAAACCAACCCAAGTAGCATCGCTTAAACCATCCCACTCATAGAATGACACCCAGATTGATTGAAAAATTGGTACAATCACATAAATTAAAAAAAATGTTATGCCAGGTAATAAAAAAAGCCACGGAGCTAAATTAATTTTCTTAACATCAGTAAAAAAAAGTTTTTTTTTATAAAAATACGATTTTGCAAATATTTGCGCCATTCCAATATCTGATACTCTTAAAGTATCCTGGGCGAATACGCACTCCGCCCAGGATAACTATTACTTATACGCTTTAGCTTGCACCTTATCTAACCGCTTTAAAATTTTATCAAGCCGCTCAGGTTTCATCATAAACTCTTGCATACCTTCCATACCAGCAGCAGCCATTTCTGGAACAGCATCCCTATCATAAAACTGAGCCAACCCAGACGCTCCGTTTAGTGTTTCAAAACCCTGTTTGATAAACTTATCATCCGTGACAGTGGCTTTCGAATTAATTGGAAGTTGGCCAATAGCTTTGTTCCACTCCGTTTGTACATCTGGTCGAGCAACAAATGCTAGCCATTTCTTCGCATCGGACTTATTTTTTGCGTTTGTAGGAATAAAAAATGCATCCGCGGGAGCTTCTTCCGCTCTAGGAATCCCCGGTGTAATTTCAGGGAATGGAAAATAATCTATTTGGTCGTAAGTAAGCCCTGCATTTTTATAAGCATCAACTGAAAAATTTCCCATAACATACATTGCAGCTTCACCACTTGCAAAGGGAGCAACGGCGTCTTGCCACGACATAGTAGCATGATTTTCAAGAAAATAGTCATTATTGACAAGCTCGGCCCAGTACTCAAAGGTTTTTCTAATGCGTGGGTCTGTGTACTTTATTTTTCCAGCTGTCAATTGATTATGTACATCATAACCGTTTGTTCGCAAATTTATATAATCAAATACTCCTGCAGCCGTCCAAAGATACCGAGTGCCAATTGTAATAGGAGTGACTCCATTAGATTTTAATGTTTCACATGCAGCTAGAAACTCAGCCCAAGTTCCCGGTTCGCCTATACCGAGCTTTTCAAAAATATCTTTTCTATAATATACTCCCCACTGATAGTACGAATACGGAACTCCCCACTGCTTGCCACCAATTGTCATTGTAGGACGGATAGCGGCAAGATCTTCGTTAAAACCATTTTTTTCCCAAACATCAGAAACATCCTCAAACAGACCTGCTTTAACAAATGGTCTCATTCTATTACCCGGATACCAAGACGTAATATCAGGAGCGTCTGCTGTTAGAAAATTCCGAATCGCAGCTTTGTGCGCCTCTCTGTCGCCATTATTGGCAATAACATTGATTGATGGATTTTCTTTTTGAAATTTTGCTACTGCATTTTCAAAAGCAGCTTTTGGCCCAGGGTTCATATCATCAAAGGTTATTACTAGATCCGCTGCCAACGCTAATGAGGAAGCCATAACCAATAAAAATAAACTGGTAATACCAATTTTAATTTTCGAAAACATCAAATTTTCTCCCTTTACAAGTAGTTCCAAATAGTGGAACTTAGTTTCATACAATGGCAGAAAGGTATCTATTGGTAATCATTTGTCAATAAAAATTAAGCCTTAAATATTATAAACTGCAAACTAAAATGTCACCTAAAGAACAAAACGATGGAACTATTGGGAAAGCTCTTCAAATACTAGACCTTGTAGCAAATTCACAAACTCCAGTTAAATTCACTGAGCTATTATTACTTAGTAAATTTCCTAAGGCAACTTTACATCGTTTTCTTAAAGCGCTTGTAAATCAAGGAATACTAAATTATCACAAAAAAACACAAACTTATACAACAGGCATACGACTTGTAGCACTTGCACATAATGCTTGGAAAAATAGTTTGCTAGCACCAATAGCGAAACATCACGTTACAAAATTAGGATCTGAAATTTTAGAAACCATTCATTTAGCTCAAATGAATAATGGACACGTGATTTATGCTGATAAATATAATCCTATTCAGCCGATTCAAATGTTTTTGAAAGTAGGGAAAATTGGTCCCGGGTACTGTACCGGGGTCGGAAAAGCTATTCTTGCTTTTATGGCTGATAAACTTTTAAAAAGCTCAATTTTGTCGCAGTCCTTTCAAAAATATACTAATAATACTATCACAACGAAGAAAGATTTTTACTCCGAACTAAAAAAATTAAGATCTGAGGGAATAGCTCTCGATAATCAAGAATACAGAAACAAAACAATATGCATGGCAGCTCCAATATTATTAGAAGATAAACGAGTGATTGCAAGCATCTCTATAACATCAACAACGGTAAAACATGGACTTAACGATTTATTTCAGTTTAAAAATAAACTTAAGCGAACAGCGGAGAATATTAGTAAAGACCTTCAAAAATGGGACTCTCCTTTCAAACACGGAAATAGTGAGGACATATGGCAAGGGTAACACTAAATAATATTAGGAAAAAATATGGTTCAACAACAGTTATTGATAATTTAAATTTAAAAATTGAAAATGGTGAGTTCTGCGTTTTTGTCGGACCATCGGGTTGTGGGAAATCAACACTTCTTAGAATGATTGCTGGCTTAGAAAATATATCAAATGGTGAAATAAAAATTGCAGGACGCGATGTCACAAATGTAGACCCCGCAGATCGAGGCGTCGCCATGGTTTTCCAGTCCTATGCTCTTTATCCTCATATGACGGTGGAGGAAAATATGGGTTTTGGTCTAAAAATGAATGGAGAGAATAAGGAAAAAATAAAGAAAAAAGTACTTCAAGCCAGTAAAATTCTAGAGTTAACTGATTACCTACAAAGAAAACCTAAAGCTTTGTCTGGAGGTCAAAGACAGCGAGTTGCTATTGGCAGAGCAATTGTCAGAGGACCAAAAGTATTTTTATTTGACGAACCCCTTTCAAATTTGGATGCAGAATTAAGAACAAACATGAGATTAGAATTGGCAAGACTTCATACGGACCTTGGTACAACAATGATCTATGTGACCCATGATCAAATTGAGGCAATGACTCTCGCTGATCGAATAGTTGTTTTAAAAGACGGTAAAGTTGAACAAGTTGGAACCCCATNNGAACTTTACGAAAATCCCCAAAATAAATTTGTAGCAAGTTTTATAGGATCTCCTAAAATGAATTTCTTTATCGGCACATGTCGAAGCAATGAAGTTGAAATCCCNATGTTAAAAAAAACAATAAGGAGNAAATTCAACAATCTTACGCCCCCAAACAAACTACTCGTTGGTGTTCGACCTCAAAATCTTTTTATATNTCCGAAACAAAATGGGTTTAAACTTGAAATATCTGAAAACCTNGGAAACATAGCCTTTGGATACGTAAGAGCACCNTCTGGAGAAACTTACACTGTCGAATTACAAAACCNCAAAGACATTCCACTGGGCTCTGATGTGAAGATAACGTGTGCTGATGAAAATATTTTGCTGTTTGACGCGGAAACTGGTTTAAGAATAACATGAATGTTCCATATAACTCATCTTAATAATAGTTTTTAAATGCCTGACCCACTAATATCAAAAGAAGACATTGACACCTTTCAAAGAGACGGTGTTGTTTTAGTCAAAGCTCTGTTCGCAGATTATGTAAGTACAATTCGNAAAGGTATTGAAAAAAACCTTTCCAANCCAGGACCGTATGCAGCCGAAAATCTTAATCAAGGAGAAAGTGGGAGGTTTTTTGATGACTACTGTAATTGGCAACACATATCTGAATTTAAAGAGGCAATTATGTCTTCACCAGTTGGCATTNTCGCATCACAACTAATGAAATCAAGCAAAGTTCAACTGTTCCACGAACATGTTTTAGTCAAAGAGCCTGGAACATCAAAACCCACACCGTGGCACCAAGATAGCCCATATTATTTTATTCAAGGAATGCAAACTATTAGCTTTTGGTCACCTATGGACAAAGTTACAAACGCATCGCTGCGATGCGTCGCAGGTTCTCACAAATGGGAAAAGACCGTTATTCCCANAAAATGGTTAAATGAAGAAAATTTTTATCATACTCAGAAAGATTTTATGGAAGTGCCNGATCCTGACCACGAGGAAAAAATGGAAATAAAAGAATTTTCAATGGATCCTGGTGACGCAGTTGCTTTTGACTTTAAAATTTTGCATGGCGCTCGAGGAAATACGAGCAATGNGCGCAGGCGAGCATTTTCTGTTCGCTTAGTTGGCGACGATGCTCGATTTATAGAAAGAGGAGAAAGAACATCACCGCCTTTTCCAAACCATAATATGATTTCAGGACAACCGCTCAGACAAGATTGGTTCCCAATAATTTACCCAAANTAAGAACGAATCAATATATTAAGCGTTAAACCGTATAAACCTCTACTAGCTTATAAAAAGGAAAATTATTGGGTTTTTTTTACATAAGTTTTTTGGCAATTGTACAAGGAATTACAGAATTCCTGCCCGTGTCCTCATCTGGTCATCTTTTATTAATATCTGAATTATTGAATCAACCCGACCAAACGCTTCAAGTCGATGTCGCTGTTCATTTTGGAACACTTTTAGCGGTAGTNATGTTTTACAGAAATGACTTTAAATCATTATTAAGAGGTCTTTACAAAAATATGGTCTTCAATTTTATCGATAATGAAGCCCGATTCTTTAGATTGCTCGTCTTGGCAACACTNCCAGTAATCTGCGCTGGATTCATTTTAAAATTGACAGGTTTTATTTATGAAATGAGGTCTTTAAAAGTAATTGGCTTTGGTATGATANTTTTTGGCCTTATTCTGTACTTATCGGANAGATATGGTAAAAAGACNCGATTTAACAAGGATTGGACATACAAAGACGCAATAATAATGGGAGTGTGGCAGGCTTTTGCACTTTTACCGGGCACATCAAGATCAGGCAACACCATTTCAGGTGCTATGTTCCTCGGGTTTTCGCGGGAAAGTAGCGTGAATCTGTCACTAATAATGTCAATTCCAACCATTTTCGCTTCCTCAATGTTACTTTTAATAGATTTTATTACGATTGATTTTGAAAACTCAAATNTTCAAATTATTGCCCTTTGCGTATTATTATCCTTTTTATCAGCTATGATTGTGCTTTTTCTACTTGTGAAATTTGTTAGGAATAATAGTTTTGTGCCTTTTGTTGTTTATCGATTAATGCTTGGATCATTGATTTTATATCTAGCCTATAATTAAACCTNCNNCCCAATGCTAGNCAATTACGGTAATCTTGCATTTACTATTGCCATGGGGTAAAACCNTTTCTCTGATTTAAAGATTATAATTCCAAACCTTTATTTAATAGAACGAAGGTTAGATATTATGACTTTAATGGTTGGTTCGTAACAAATGTTGAACTACCAGCTAATTGCATTAGATAAACTANATGTTAATGANTTAAAGCGTAGTATGTCAGCAGGGGATCAAATGAAATTTGCCGAAAAAACTANNAACNCANCGGTATTAAAATCTAATGAACCAACCATCGCACCAGAAAAAACGGNGAATATGGGTTTATATGATCCCAAACACGAACACGATTCGTGTGGTTTAGGATTTATTGCCAATTTTAAAGGCAATAAATCCCACAAGATTATTCAAGACGGAATTAAAATTTTAGAAAACTTAGAGCATCGAGGGGCAACAGGTGCGGACCCATTAATGGGNGATGGTGCAGGAATGTTGACCCAAATCCCTCACAATTTCTTCTCAGAAGAATGCAAGAAACTAGGCTTTAATATACCGGTGTCAGGTCAGTATAGTGTNGGTTTCTTCTTCACCCCGAGAGACAAAAAAATACAAAAATTTGTTAAAGCTGAAATTGAAAAGATTGCCGCTTTATCTAATCAAGCCCTTCTAGGATGGAGGTCAGTTCCTACAGACAATTCCAGGTTATCCCAGGACTCTGAAATCTTGTCTGCTGAGCCAATGCATTGGCAAGGTTTTTTTAAAAGGCCCAAAGGAATTTCTGATGACGAATATGAAAGAAAGATTTACATCTTAAGGCGAACAATATCAAACGTGGTGAGAAACCAGCTTGAAAAAGAAGAGGATTTCTACCCGGTTTCGATGTCTTCCAGAACAATAGTTTATAAAGGTATGTTTTTAGCCGACCAACTGGCACCTTACTACAAAGACTTAACGGATAGTCGGTTTATATCTGCTGTTGCAATGGTTCACCAAAGATTCTCTACAAACACGTTTCCGTCTTGGCGTTTAGCGCACCCGTATAGAATGGTTGCGCACAATGGTGAGATAAACACAAAAAGAGGTAATGTCAATTGGATGGCCGCACGTCAAGCGACCCTATCCTCTCCACTTTTTGGAGAAGATATAAAAAAAATATGGCCAGTCTCATACGAAGGGGAATCCGACACTGCTTGTTTTGATAATGCTTTAGAATTACTTGTACAAGGTGGTTATTCAATCCCCCATGCGGTTATGATGATGATACCCGAAGCCTGGGCAGGAAACCCTCTAATGGAAAAGCAGCGCCGAGTATTCTATGAGTACCACGCATCTTTAATGGAGCCTTGGGATGGACCAGCAGCAATTGCTTTTACTGATGGAAGACAAATTGGGGCCACATTAGATCGAAATGGTCTTAGGCCAGCCCGCTACTTTGTTCTTGACGACGATACTATTGTTTTAGCCTCAGAGGCAGGTACGCTACCAATAGACGAAACTAAAGTGCTTACTAAATGGCGATTGCAACCAGGAAAAATGCTTCTAATTGATTTAGAAAAAGGTTCTATAATTTCAGACGACGAAATAAAAAATACACTATCAAAGCAAAATCCCTACGATGCTTGGCTTAAAGAAACTCAGATTGTATTAGAAAATTTAAAAGGCAATAAATCCTCTCCCCGAAAATATACAGGCGAAGATCTAATGAATGGTCAGAAAGCCTTTGGATATAGCCAAGAAGATATAAAACTTCTAATGGCACCTATGGCTACAACGGGTCAAGAGGCTCTCGGCTCAATGGGAACCGATACTCCGATTTCAGCAATGTCAAACAAACCAAAATTATTGTATACTTACTTTAAGCAAAATTTTGCCCAAGTGACTAACCCGCCCATTGATCCAATCAGAGAGGAATCTGTAATGAGCTTGGTATCCTTCATTGGGCCAAGACCAAACTTGTTTGATTTAAAACATCTATCAACAAGAAAAAAATTAGAAGTTAAACAGCCAATACTCAGGAATTCAGATTTACAAAAAATCAGAGACATTAGTGATATAGGCGACAATCAGTTTGTATCAAAAGTTTTGGACACTACATTTGATATCGAAAAAGGTCCTGATGGTATGGAAAGTGCTCTTAATCGTCTATGTGAAAGAGCGGAAAACGCAGTTGTGAATGGCGACAATATAATAATATTGTCTGATCGTCAGTTTGGGGCACAAAGGGTGGCAATACCAATGTTGTTAGCAACCGCCGCAACACACCATTATTTAATTAAAAAAGGTCTTCGTACATCAGTTGGTTTAGTAGTCGAGTCAGCTGAACCTAGAGAAGTACATCACTTTGCTGTTTTAGCAGGCTATGGCGCAGAGGCCATAAATCCCTATCTCGCTTTTGAAACCTTGGCTGAAATGCACCAAAAAAGCTACTTCCCAAAAGAAGTTGATGAAAAAGAGGTTATCAAACGCTACATCAAATCGATAGATAAAGGCTTGCTAAAAGTGATGTCAAAAATGGGCATTTCTACATATCAATCCTACTGTGGAGCCCAAATATTTGACGCACTCGGCTTATCAACAGAATTTGTCAATAAATTTTTCTCGGGTACAACAACTCAAATTGAAGGAGTAGGGCTAAAAGAAATTGCCAAAGAGACATTAACTCGTCATAAAGACGCTTATAGTAATGTGCCAATCCTTCAGCACGCACTCGATGTTGGAGGAGATTATGCCCTAAGACAGCGAGGTGAGGTTCACGCCTGGACATCTGATGAAGTAACAAACCTACAACACGCCGTTAGAGGTAACAGTGCTGATAAATACAAGGCTTATGCTAAATCAATCAATGACCATCAAGAACGACTTCTAACAATTAGAGGTCTTTTTAGATTAAAGAGTTCAACGGAAACTGGTAGACATAAAGTTAAGTTGGATGATGTGGAACCAGCATCAGAAATAGTTAAACGATTTGCTACAGGAGCTATGTCATACGGTTCGATATCCGCCGAAGCACATGAGAATCTAGCTATTGCGATGAATAGACTTGGTGGTAAATCTAACACAGGAGAAGGAGGCGAAGAAGTAGACCGGTTTGTTTCTATGAAAAATGGGGATAGTAAAAGATCCGCTATTAAGCAAGTAGCATCTGGAAGATTTGGGGTTACAACAGAGTATCTTGTTAATTCAGATATGATACAAATTAAGATGGCTCAAGGTGCAAAACCTGGAGAAGGAGGACAGCTTCCTGGTCACAAAGTAGATGCTGTTATAGCCAAAGTAAGACATTCCACACAAGGTGTTGGGCTCATTTCGCCCCCTCCACATCATGATATTTATTCAATTGAAGACTTAGCTCAACTTATCTATGATTTAAAAAATGTAAATCCATCGTCGGATATATCTGTGAAACTTGTTTCTGAGGTCGGTGTCGGAACAGTTGCTGCAGGAGTATCGAAAGCCCGTGCTGATCATGTTACTATCTCAGGAATGGAAGGCGGAACAGGAGCCAGTCCTCTTACTTCTATTAAACATGCCGGATCACCTTGGGAAATGGGGCTTGCAGAAACCCATCAGACATTAGTAAGAAATAAACTTAGATCCCGTATCGCTGTCCAAGTAGATGGTGGACTGCGCACTGGTAGAGACGTAGTAATTGGGGCTTTGTTGGGAGCAGATGAATTTGGGTTTGCAACCGCTCCATTAGTGGCATCTGGCTGTATTATGATGAGAAAATGCCACCTAAATACTTGCCCGGTAGGTGTGGCAACCCAAGATCCAGTGTTGCGAAAGCGTTTCAACGGTCAGCCTGAACATGTAATAAATTTCTTCTTCTTCGTAGCAGAAGAAGTACGAGAAATAATGGCTGATCTTGGGTTTGTAAAATTAAACGATATGATAGGACAACTTAATATACTTGATCAAAACAGAGCAATTAAACATTGGAAAGCTCAAGGTTTGAATTTTGAGAAATTATTTTATAAGCAAGAAGTATCAAAAGATATACCGATTTATAATTGTGAAAAACAGAATCACCATATTGATAATGTCCTCGATAAACAACTAATTGCCAAAGCCAAACCAGCAATATTAAACAAATATAGTGTAAAGCTAAGTGTCCCAATTTCAAATTTCAATCGTTCAACAGGTGCAATGCTATCTGGGGAAGTGGCTCGTCGCTACGGTCATGCTGGTCTTCCAGAAGATACTATCCATATAAAATTCAAGGGCACAACAGGTCAAGCTTTTGGAGCATGGGTTTGTAAAGGAATAACATTCGAAGTCGAAGGTGAAGCAAATGACTACGTCGGGAAAGGTTTATCAGGTGGAAAATTAATTATTTATCCTCCAAAAGCTGCAAAAAAAATTAACCCAACTACATCAATAATTGCTGGAAACACTGTTCTTTATGGGGCGATTGCTGGCGAATGCTACTTGAGAGGAGTCGCTGGCGAACGTTTTGCCGTCCGAAACTCTGGGGCTACTGCTGTGGTTGAAGGAGTAGGCGATCACGGCTGCGAATACATGACCGGTGGTATAGTTGCTGTTTTGGGTTATACTGGACGAAACTTTGCTGCCGGTATGTCAGGTGGAATTGCTTACGTATTTGATGAAGATGGTTCATTTTCTAGTAGATGCAACTTAGCAATGGTTGAACTAGAACCTGTTCCCGAAGAAGACGACTTAATGGAATCGGAACATCATCACGGTGGAGATATAGAACACCATGGCCGAGTAGATGTTTCAACTGATATGACAAGATATGATGATGAAAGATTAAAACAGCTTATTGAAAATCATAAAAAATATACTGGATCTACAAGAGCTGATGAAATGCTTAAAAATTGGGAGAATTATAGACCAAAATTCGTAAAGGTTATGCCTACTGAATACAGGCGAGCATTAGCAGAAATTGCAGAGGCTCAACGCTCTTCTGGAGCAGCTGCCTAATGTTAACCTACAACCATATGGAGTAAAATAATGGGAAAAGTAACTGGTTTTTTGGAGCTAGACCGGCAAGATAGAAAATATCGGCCTGCAGCAGATAGAATAAGAAATTTCAAAGAATTCGTTATTCCACTACCTGATCAAACCTTAAAAGATCAAGCCGGTAGATGTATGGATTGCGGAATACCATTTTGCCACGACGTCAAAGGCCTGAAAGGCTGTCCTGTGAACAACCAAATTCCAGACTGGAACGATTTAGTTTACAGAGGGGATTGGGAGAAAGCTAGTCTTGACCTGCATTCAACAAATAACTTTCCTGAATTTACCGGCCGGATATGCCCTGCTCCATGCGAAGCTTCTTGCACTCTGAATATTATTGATAACCCTGTCACAATAAAATCTATAGAATGTGCAATAGTCGATAAAGCTTGGACCAACAATTGGATTGCCCCAAAATACCCGGAAATTTCAACAGGAAAAAAAATTGCAGTTGTAGGTTCAGGACCTGCTGGACTAGCTGCTTCGCAGCAATTAGTTCGGGCAGGTCATGAAGTACATTTGTTTGAAAAAAATGAAAAATTCGGAGGATTACTTCGCTATGGGATTCCTGATTTCAAAATGGAAAAATTCCATATAGATCGTCGCATTGAACAAATGAGGCTAGAAGGGGTTATTTTCCACAATAACATTACGGTTGGCAAAAATACCGATATGAAAGAGATGGTCAATGACCATGATGCGGTAATTCTGTCCGGTGGTGCTGAAAAACCAAGAGACCTTCCGATTGAAGGACGACAGCTTAACGGTGTTCATTTCGCTATGGATTTTCTTCCCCAACAGAACCGTCGAGTAGGCAAGGAAAAGATAAAAAATATTGACCCTATTCTTGCAACGAATAAGCACGTAATTGTAATAGGTGGGGGTGATACTGGTTCAGACTGCATTGGTACATCAATACGCCAAGGAGCACTGTCAGTTACACAATTAGAAATAATGCCCACACCGCCGGATAAAGAAAATAAGCTCACTACCTGGCCCAATTGGCCATTAAAAATGCGAACTTCTTCAAGCCAAGAGGAAGGAGCAAACAGAGAATTTTCGGTATTGACTCAAAAATTCAATGGCTCGGATGATAAAATTCAGTCATTAACCTGTATAAAAGTGAATGAAAAGTTTGAGCCGATTAATGGTACTGAGTTTAATATTAAGGCTGATTTAGTATTATTAGCAATGGGCTTCATATCTCCAATGATTGATAATCTTACTCGAGACTTAAATATTAAACATGACTCGCGAAATAACGTCTTAGCGAATGAAAGAGATTATAAAACTAATCATGAAAAAGTTTGGGCTGCTGGCGACATGCGACGAGGACAATCCTTGGTTGTTTGGGCAATCCGTGAGGGGCGCCAGTGTGCGCATGAAGTCGATAAGGCGCTGATGGGAAAAAGTACTCTACCAAGATAATTTACACTAAGACTACTTTTTTGCAGAGTTAGTGATATCATTAAACTGACCATGGGGTCGATACGAATACAAGTATAATGGAATAATAGTATCAATGTCTTTTGGCTTAATACCTAGGTCATTGAAAGAGTTATTCCCCTCAAAAACAATATTATGATTTCTTAGTTGTTGAACATTATCTTTACTGAACGGTAAAGGTAACAAACCAAAAGATAAATTTTGAATTAGCTCAAATACCGTTGCCATTAAATTTGCAATACCGAAAGGAATAGTAAGTATTAATCGGTTTCTACGAATCACAAAAAGCATTTTTTTAATTAATTTTTCAAAAGTTAATATCTCAGGCCCACCTAATTCAAAAATTCCAATCAAATCTTTTTCAGTGGCTATTTTTTCAATAGCAAGAGCCACATCATCGACATAAACTGGTTGAAACTGAGTACTCTTCCCAATTAGGGGTAAAAAAGGGCTGTAAGTAGCTAATGAAGCATACCTATTAAAAAACCTATCTTCATGTCCAAAAATCAAAGATGGCCTTACTATGACAGCATTAGCAAATTTTTCCCTAAGTTTATCTTCTCCTTTGGCTTTCGCGCTTGAATATAAACTACGTGACTGTTTGTCCACTCCTACTGCAGAAATATGAATTAGTTTTGCGACTTTTAATTCCGTACAAATACTCGCTAACAATTCTGGTCCCTCAATATAATAGCGATTAATTATTTTTTTTGATGTTTCATTTAATAAGCCAGCTACTGCATTTATTACCAATCTAGAGCCTAAAATACATTTAGACAAAGCATTAGAATCAAATATTGAACACTTAAAAACCTCTACTTGCCCTACCTCACCGTAAGTTTTTAAAAAGAGGGCTTCATTTGGACTCCTCACGGCTACCCTTACTCTCCAACCGCGCCTTACCAACCGTCTAACTACATATTTTCCAACAAACCCTGAACCGCCAAGAACTGTTGCTACAGGCGAGTTTGCGTCTAAAATTTTATCCATTTAAAACTTTCTAAAAATTTTAAAACTTAAGCACATTTAGCTTTTTAACATTTGCTCAAAGACTAATTGCACATACTTTTAATAAATTCAATCATGGTTGTGTTTCCCAAACGAGAATTTGACCACGCTGTAGTATTTTCCGATGGTGTAATCATTGATGTTACAAGCAATCGTGGTTATATAGTAATGCAAAACGTTGTAATGAACCAATCCGCCTCAACGCTTGAATTTACTTTTGAAAGTACTTTAAATGACTAATTATTTATATCAAAATGACTTGCCGGACAATTTGAACTTAGGGAACATGATTGCAATTGATACTGAAACAATGGGGCTCAATCCTAGTCGTGATAGATTGTGCTTAATACAAATATCTTGTGGTGACGGAGACGCCCATCTCATTCAAATCTCATCTGACCAAAAAATTGCTAAGAACATATGTTCCTTATTAGAAAACCCCGAAATATTGAAGATATTTCACTTTGGACGGTTTGATATAGCAGTACTATTCAAGCAATTTAATGTCTTATGCGAGTCTGTTTATTGTACAAAAATTGCATCTAAGCTTGTTCGTACATTTACCGATCGTCACGGATTAAAAAACCTTTTGCACGAATTAATTGCTATAGATGTCTCAAAACAGCAACAAAGTTCTGATTGGGGAAATCCAGTCCTAACTCAAGCTCAAATAGAATATGCTGCATCCGACGTACTTTACTTGCATCGAGTGAAGGAGGAATTAGACGTTAGATTAGCTCGAGAAAATAGAACGGATATTGCTCAAGCATGTTTTGATTTTTTACCTAAAAGGGCACAATTGGATATCTTAGGATGGCCAGACAACGATATTTTCTCACATTCTTAACATTTTAGTAACCCAATTAAGTTAGATCATTGGCAAAAATAAAAAAAATAAATTTAACAAATTAAGCAGGGGTAAGAATTATGGTTACTTACTCAAAAATCATAGTTTTTTTAAAGTTAACGTTCTTTTTAGCATCCCTATTTATTCTCGCCATATTGTTTGTAATTTCACCAGCAGATAAGTTTGGCGACCCAGTAAAGGTTTCAACACTCGAGTTAGAGAAAAACATAGCATTTCAGATACTTGGGGCAAAATTAAGAGGTGCGTCTGAAAAAGGCCACAGATTTGATTTTACTGTTGATTCTATCGATCCAGATCATGAAACCCCAGAAGCATTTACTTTAACACATTTAAACGGGACGCTATCACTCTTTGAAAAAGATATTTATAACATATCTGCAAATAAAGCATTAATTTCTCCTGCTGACAGCTTCATTGACCTCATTGGAGATCTTAATATTAGGACTAAAAGTGGCATCACTGGAAAAAGTCAAAAAATTCGTATACGGTGGGATTCTATTAATGTTATAGTTTCAAGTGAAGTGGAATTGTCAACGCCATTAGGAACAATCTTTGGTGGAAGTATGAAAATCTCAAATGCATCGCTAACCGGTTCTTCTAGACCATTCATCCATATTGAAAACGGTGTAAAACTTTTCTATGAACCAAAGGCTAATTAATGTTTAACGTCAGACTAAAACTAGGCTTGTTCCTGTTTTCATTTACAATTTACTTGTCAAGTTTCTGCTTGGCTGAAACCCGTTTAGGCCTTGAAGCTTTCAAAATCAGCCCGGATACAGAACTTGAACTTACCGCTGAGTCAATGACTTTTGATAGTAAAAATGGTAAAGCACATTTTTTTGATGATGTTGTAGTAAACTACGGACAACTACGATTATCTGCCCAAAACCTGACTTTTATTCAAACTAAAAACAGTACCAATTTTAATCATTTGACCTTTTCTGCATCTGGACCAATCATAATTTCTAATAAAAACGACTTCATATATGGAGATAAAGCGCTATATATTGGGCAAAAACAAGAATTAACAATTACTGGAAATGTAAGTCTAAATCAAAATAATAACAAGATAGTCGGTGACAAATTGATACTTGATTTAGAGAATGGCTTAGCGAGAATTAGTGGCTCGGTCAAAACAATTATCAACTCCACTGGAAAAAATTAAATGGTTTATGACAAAAAATCGGCATTGAGTATTACTCTTGGAACAGCTGGCCTTAAAGTACAGAATCTAAGAAAAAGTTACAATTCAAAACCAGTTTTGAGGGACATTAACTTAACTCTTTCTAGAGGTGAAGTTGTAGCATTACTAGGGCCTAATGGGGCAGGAAAAACAACATGCTTTTATTCAATAGCAGGCCTAATAAGCCCCGATTCAGGTAATATAGAAATAGACGGGACTGATGTAAAAAGCCTTCCAATGTATCGAAGAGCTCAAATGGGAATTGGTTATTTGCCCCAAGAAGCTTCGATTTTTAGAGGCTTAACAGTAGAAGCAAACCTAAATGCAGTTTTAGAGATTTCTATCAAAGATCATGCAGAGAGAAGGAAAAAGTTAGACTCATTATTGGCCGAATTCTCAATTACCCATCTTAAACAAGCCTCAGCGATCGCTTTATCGGGTGGAGAGCGACGGCGAGTTGAGATAGCTCGTTGTTTAGCTATAAATCCTAAATACATATTACTAGATGAGCCGTTTGCAGGAGTTGATCCGATAGCAGTAAACGATATTAGATCATTAGTAGCCCACCTTAAAAATCGTGACATAGGAGTGCTCATTACTGATCATAATGTACGTGAAACATTAGAAATTGTTGATAGAGCTTATATTCTTCATGATGGCTATGTTTTGATGAGTGGAAGTCCAGCTGAAGTAATACGAGACACAACGGTTCGGCAAGTATATCTGGGAAAAAATTTTCGAGCCTGATTTTAAATTGAATATTAAAAACTTCTATAAAAGTTGATTTAATCATTACTGGAGTTTTAAAATGAATATACAAATTAACGGTAAACAAATCGACATTGGGAGTTCTTTAACCTCTCACTCAAAAGACAAGATAAATGAATTAATTATTAAATATGCAAAATTATCTACAGGCAGCTCAGCCACCTTTTCAAAAAATAAGCATGAATACTTTTGCGATATATCCATTCATCTGGCAACTGGTATGACAGTCCAAGCTAAGGGCAAAGCTACCGATATATATAATAGTTTTGAAAACTCCTTGGAAAAAATTAGCAAACAATTACGACGTTATAAACGAAAATTAAAAAATCATCATAATGACCGACAACAACCAATAGAGTTTATTAATGCAAATTCATATGTTATTTCTAACACTAACCAAGATGGCGATCTTAAGGAAAAAGAATCACTCAAGCCACTAATCATAGCTGAAATGCAGACTAAAATACCAACAATCTCAGTTGGTGAGGCTGTCTTGCAAATGGAACTTTGTGGCGCTAACATGTTGATATTTCGAAACTCTTCCCACAATAAAATTAATATAATTCATCTCCGTGAAGATGGTAACATAGGATGGGTTGATCCCGAGCACTGTAGCTAATATAAGAATATTTTTTAAGAAGTGAGGGGGATATGCTCGTTTCAGAAATAATAACACAGGGCAGAGTCATATCTTTGACATCTGTATCAAGTAAAAAAAGATTGTTTCAAGAAATTGCAAATGGCTTAACCTCCTCGTGCGGCTTGAATACTGAAACGATTTTTAATGCACTGCAAGACAGAGAGCAACTTGGACCAACTGGAATGGGTAACGGAATTGCAATTCCCCATGCTAAAGTTGATGGTATTAAAATTATACATGGACTATTCATAAGACTTGAAAAGCCTGTAGACTTTGAAGCCATGGATAAAAAGAAGGTAGATTTAATATTTGGAATTGTAGCTCCCAGAAGTAGTAGTGTGGATCATCTGAAAGCTTTGGCAAAAGTATCAAGACTTTTGCGCGATAAAAATATATGTTCAAAATTGCGATCTACTGAAGATAAATCAGCCCTTTTTTCAATTCTCACTCAAGACTGGGATATAAAGGCCGCATAATGTTGGAAAGCAGTTCCTCTTTTTTCAAATTTATCAAAAATTTTATTCCAAATGGTTGTAGGAATTGAAAAGCTACCTATATATCTATGAAATCTTCTTAAAAAGTCTATTAGACAGCGAAAGGGACCGGAATGGCAAAAGTAATAGGTATTGATTTAGGTACAACCAATTCATGTGTGGCAATAATGGATGGTTCTGCTGCAAAAGTTGTGGAAAACTCAGAAGGAGCGCGCACCACACCTTCAATTGTGGGATTCACTGATGATGAACGCCTAATTGGTCAGTCTGCAAAAAGACAGGCTGTAACAAACCCCTCGAACACACTTTTTGCAGTCAAACGGCTCATAGGCAGACGAATAGACGACCCATTAGTAAATAAAGATAAAAAAATGGTTCCCTTTAAAATAATTGACGGCGGCAACGGTGACGCTTGGGTGGAAGCTAAAGAAGAAAAGTATTCACCAAGCCAAGTTTCCGCTTTTATTCTTCAAAAGATGAAAGAAACTGCAGAAAGCTATCTCGGTGAAGATGTTTCTCAAGCTGTGATTACCGTTCCAGCTTATTTTAACGATGCACAACGCCAAGCTACTAAGGATGCTGGAAAAATAGCAGGTTTAGAGGTTTTAAGAATTATCAATGAGCCAACGGCAGCAGCGCTTGCATATGGGCTCGACAAAGAAGGTGGTAGAACAATTGCTGTCTATGATTTGGGTGGTGGAACATTTGATATTTCAATACTTGAAATTGATGATGGTTTATTTGAAGTTAAATCAACGAATGGCGACACATTTTTAGGTGGCGAAGATTTTGATATGCGAATAGTTGATTACCTCGCGACTGAATTTAAAAAGGAAACAGGGGTAGACTTAAAAAATGATAAGATGGCTCTTCAACGTCTAAAAGAAGCTGCAGAAAAAGCAAAGATAGAACTATCTTCTTCGAGCCAAACAGAAATTAATCAACCTTTTATCTCAATGGACCCAAAAACCAGTCAGCCACTTCATATGGTTATTAAATTCACTCGGTCAAAATTAGAGAGTTTAGTTACTGAATTAATAACAAAATCTCTAAAACCTTGTCAGGCCGCTCTAAAAGATGCCGGCCTTTCGAAAAATGATATTGATGAAGTAGTATTAGTTGGTGGAATGACACGAATGCCAAAGGTCACTGAGGAAGTAACAAAATTCTTTGGTAAGGAGCCGCACAAAGGAGTTAATCCGGATGAAGTAGTGGCGATGGGTGCGGCAATCCAAGCTGGTGTCTTACAAGGCGATGTAAAAGATGTAGTGTTACTCGATGTAACACCGCTCTCGTTAGGTATTGAGACGTTAGGTGGCGTCTTCACGCGATTAATCGATAGAAATACAACAATACCGACCAAAAAGAGTCAAATATTCTCCACAGCTGAGGACAACCAAAACGCTGTTACTATTAGAGTATTCCAAGGTGAACGAGAAATGGCTACTGATAATAAAGTACTAGGTCAGTTTAATTTGGAAAATATTGCTCCAGCCCCTCGTGGAATGCCACAAATTGAGGTCACTTTTGATATTGACGCTAACGGAATTGTCTCAGTTTCTGCAAAAGATAAGGGTACTGGTAAAGAGCAAAAGATTACCATTCAGGCGTCTGGTGGTCTTTCTGACGATGAGATTGATACAATGGTTCGAGAAGCTGAGGAAAATGCAGAAGCTGACAAAGAACGAAAAGAATTAGTTGAAGCAAAAAATCAAGCGGAAAGTTTAATCCACAGTACAGAAAAGTCTATTCAAGAACACGGCGATAAAGTAGATCCAACAACGATCGAAGCCATTGAACTATCAATAAAAGCCCTTCAAGAAACATTATCGAGCGATGATGCGGACAAAATTAGAGCTAGATCACAAGATGTCACTGAAGCATCAATGAAATTGGGCGAAGCGATTTATAAAGCAGAAGCAGAAAATAATACTGAAGCAACTGATAATACACCCGATGAAAATGCTAACAGTGATGATGTTTTTGACGCTGATTTTGAAGACTTAACCGATGAAAAGAAATAGTTTGCGTAAAGTTTAAATCCAATTACGCTATCGTCTTGAGAAAAGGTATCCTAATATGGCTAAACGTGACTACTATGATATATTAGGATGCAGCAACTCCGCATCAGATGCGGAACTGAAAAAGGCTTATAGAACAAAGGCTAAAGAACTTCATCCAGATCGCAATTCAGATAAGAAGAATGCGGAAGAAGACTTTAAGGCTGTAAACGAAGCATACGAGGTACTTAAAGATCCCAACAAAAAAGCGGCATATGATAGATATGGCCACGCTGCTTTTGAAGGTGGGGGTGGGTTTGGCCAATCTGCTGGACAAGGCGATTTTGGATCAGCTTTTTCTGACGTGTTCGAGGATCTATTTGGCGACTTTATGGGAGGCGGAGGTCGAAGAAGTTCTCAACGATCGGCCAGAGGTTCAGATCTTCGATACAACATTCGCGTAACTTTAGAAGAAGCATTTCATGGAAAAAAAGCGAATATTACATTACCAAGTTCAGTAATTTGCAACACATGCTCTGGATCTGGCGCCCATGGTGGTGCTCAACCACTTACTTGCCCAACATGCTCTGGCCAAGGAAAAGTTAGAGCACAGCAAGGGTTCTTCACAGTTGAACGAACTTGCCCAACATGTACTGGAAAAGGACAAATTATTAAAGATCCTTGCAAAAGTTGCGCTGGCCAGGGCCGCGTTGAAAAACAAAGATCACTTAACGTTTCAATTCCAGCCGGAGTAGAAACCGGACAAAGAATAAGATTGACCGGTGAAGGAGAAGCAGGATTACAAAATGGTGCATCAGACGATTTATATATTTTTATTGAAGTCGCAGAACATCAATTATTTGACCGAGAAGGTTCCAATCTTCTTTGTAGGATACCAATATCTATGACAACTGCGGCTCTTGGAGGCGAAATACAGGCCCCAACAGTTGATGGAGGAAAGTGCAAAGTCAAAGTACCTCAAGGAGTGCAGTCAGGAAAACAACTTCGATTAAAAGGAAAGGGAATGCCACCTATTAGAGGAACTGGTTTTGGAGATCTATATATTGATTTAACTGTAGAAACTCCCGTGAATCTAACAGCCGAGCAAAAACAGCTTTTGAGACAATTTGAAACATCTGGAGAAGATAATCATCCAGCAGGAAAAGATTTTATATCAATTGTAAAAAAGTTTTGGGAAACAACTAAAAGATAAATTTGATTAATATTAGGTAGCCTGTATACAGCAAAGACCTTTTATTCTACGCTAAAATTTTATAATTTTTCTGTGGAAGTTCTATTATGTCTACATCTTCTGTTACACCGATGATGTCTCAATTCCTGAAAATAAAATCGCAATATCCTAATGCGCTGCTTTTTTACCGAATGGGAGATTTTTACGAGTTATTTTTTGATGATGCTGAAATAGCCTCAGAGGCTTTAAATATAACTTTAACAAAACGAGGCACTCATAATGGGAGAGATATCCCTATGTGCGGTGTTCCATGTCATTCATCTGAAAACTATCTGCTTAATTTGATTAGAAAAGGACATAAAGTCGCTGTTTGTGAGCAATTAGAAAAACCGGAAGAGGCGAAAAAACGGGGCTATAAAGCAGTAGTTAAGCGGGATGTTGTAAGATTAATAACTCCAGGAACGCTAACTGAGGAAAGCCTTCTTAATGATAACCAAAATAACTTTCTATTATCTTATATCCAAAAAGGTGATAATTATGGTGTGGCTTGGACAGATATTTCAACCGGTGAATTTAACTGTAGTTGTATTACTGAAAACGCTTTTTTATCTTTACTTCACAGAATCGTTCCTAGCGAAATATTAATAGATGAAACATTCCAAGAAACCGTAACCCAGCAAAAGTTGAGTAAAGATATTATTGTATCACCTTTACCACCACAAAATTTTGATCCAATACTTGGAAAAAAGCGCTTGGAGATATTTTATAATATCAAATCTTTAAATATATTTGGTAATTTTACTGACCTTGAAATTGGCGCCATGGCAGCTCTTGTATCTTATATTGAAATTACTCAATGTAGGCAAACTATCCCTTTGATGCCACCAACTAGAGAAACCAATAGCTCATATCTAAAAATTGATCCAGCCTCTAGACAAAGCCTTGAGCTGACAAAAACTCTGAATGCCCAAGTTGCTGGATCTTTGTTAGGCTCAATCGATCAGACACTTACAAGCGGTGGCGCAAGATTATTGCAAGACCGTTTGAACTGTCCATCAACTAATATACATGAAATCAAGCATAGACAAGAAATTGTAAAATTTTTTATAAGCAACCAATCAGTAATGACCAAAATCAGAGATGTTTTAAAGCAAACTCCGGATATGCAAAGAGCCCTTTTGCGGTTAAGTTTAGGAAGAGGAAATCCAAAAGATCTAGGCACAATTAGAAATTGCCTTAGATCCACAAGTAAAATTCAAACTGTCCTCTTTGATAAAAAAACCCCGAAATTGCTTGCGAATTTAATAAAGCAATTTAGCGGTTTGGAAAGTTTACTAAATTTACTAAATTCTGCATTAATTGAAATTCTTCCTGCATCAAACAAAGGAAATCATATTATATGCTCCGACTATAGTAAAGAATTGATGGAACTTAGAAAACTCAAACACCATTCGCAAATCTTAATAGCCAATTTGCAAGTCAAATACATTGATATCACAAATGTTAACTCACTCAAAATTAAATTTAATAATGTCTTAGGCTACTTTATAGAAACCCCGGTTTCTCACTTAAAGAAAATGTCATTTGAATCGCTATCTCAGACATTTGTCCATCGACAAACTACAACCAATTGTGCAAGGTTCTCAACTTTTGAACTTTCAAACCTAGCAAGCAGTATTCTAACTGCACAAGAAGACGCTGATAACTTAGAGCAAAGTTTCCTAACTCAACTAACAAATGCCATAATAGAAAAATCACTTGTTTTAAACTCTACGGCCAGTGCATTATCCGAGATAGACTTTTTTTGCTCGTTAAGTTTTCAATCTATTTTAGCTAATTGGGTAAAGCCTACAATTGACGAATCTCAAAGCCTAAAAATAATATCGGGAAGACATCCAGTGGTGGAGCTGACACTAAGAAATAGTGGAGCAGATAACTTTGTTTCTAATAACTGTGATCTTGATCCAAATAGACATTCAATTCTGCTGGTCACTGGACCAAATATGGCTGGAAAAAGTACTTTTCTTCGACAAAATGCTCTAATCGTCATTCTAGCACAAATTGGAAGCTACGTTCCAGCTCAACAAGCGCAGGTAGGAATAGTTGATCAGATCTTTAGCAGAGTTGGTGCATCAGATGATTTATCAAAAGGAAATTCAACTTTTATGGTTGAAATGATTGAAACAGCATCTATCCTCAAAAATGCAACAAGCTCATCATTAATAATTATGGATGAAATCGGTAGGGGGACATCAACTTACGACGGACTATCAATTGCTTGGGCTACTCTAGAACACATACATAATGAAATTAAGTGTAGAACACTTTTTGCTACACATTATCATGAGTTAACTCAACTACAAATGAACTTGCCAAAAATTCAAAATGCAAAAGTTGCCATTCGCGAATGGAAAGATGAGGTTATATTTTTACATCAAGTTAAATTTGGTACCGCAGATAAATCTTACGGAATTCAAGTTGCTAAACTAGCGGGCTTACCTTCTAATGTTACCAATCGCGCCAAAATAATACTTGAAAACCTAGAAAGCATAGATAAAAAAAACGATCCTAGAGTACAATCTTTCGATACAAATAAAAACAAAGAAAAACCAAAAACGGAAGACGCTCATGAAATATTAAATATGTTTTTATCATTAGATACTGATGAAATAACACCACGACAAGCACTAGACATAATTTCTGAAACTATTAACCGTATCAAAGCAATTCAGTAGGTATATAATCCCAAAAAAACGTTTATATACTGCCCATCCAAATTATGAATCGTTTTGATCTTGCTCGCCAGTCGGTTCATCAACATTCATATCATTATGAGTTTCTTCAGCAAGATCTTTCATACTCAGAGACCCAACATCATTATTAGAAGAAACCCCTACTTGTGACGCCCTTAATAATCGATCACCAATTTTAAAACCTTTAGTCATAACTTGTATAATAGAACCTTTTTCGGTACCTGGAGCCGGAGCTTCAAACATTGCTTGATGAAACTTCGGATTGAACTTTTCACCTTCTTTTGGTTCAATTTGTTCTATTTTATGTTTTGAAAAAACGCTAAGAAGTTCTCTTTGAGTAAGTTCCAAACCTTCTACTAGAGCTCCTGATTTTTTAACAAGCTCTTCATCAATGTTATCTAAAGCGCGAGAAAGATTATCGAAGACTGAGAGTAAATCTCGCGCTAACTTTGTACCACCGTATAGTTCGGCATCTTTACGGTCGCGATCAGATCTTTTTCTAAGATTTTCAAGATCCGCTAATGATCGCATCAAGCGATCTTTTAGGCTATCACGGTCTTGAAGCAATTCCTCATAGCTAAGCTCATCCAAAACATCAGAGTCCTCAGTCTGATCTTGATTTTCAATAGTCTCGTCTTCCGTAATACTATCACTGTCGTCTGACTGTAAAAATTGATCATTTGTATCTTTTTCATCTGCACTATCAATTTTTTGTTCCTGCATTTTAATCCTTTCTAACCAGATCGCCTCGAAATCGTTCTTCCTATTAACTGTGCTGTATAATCTACAATTGGTACAATCCTTCCGTAGTTTAAACGTGTCGGTCCAATTACACCAACTGCACCCACAATTTTATTATCAGAATTCATATACGGGGAAATTACCAAAGTCGATCCTGATAACGAGAAAAGCTTGTTTTCTGAACCAATAAAAATTTTTACTCCTTCACCATCCTGAGCTAAATCTAGCAGTTGTTCTAAATCTCTTTTTCGCTCTAGGTCATCAAATAATGTCCTAATTCTATCTAAATCTTCTAACGAAGTTGAACCTTCTAAAAGATTCGAACGGCCACGAACGATTAATCTATCCCTACCTGAAATCTTATCAGGCATCCATACAGCAATTCCAGACTCTATTAGGTTACAAGTTAGAGAATCAAGCTCAGTTTTATACTGATCTATTTCCCGTAAGACAACCGTTTTAATTTCAGAAATAGTATGTCCTTTTAAAATAGCATTTAAAAAATTTGTTGCTTCAGTCATAGCTGAAGGGCTAAATCCAACAGGAGGCGAAAAGATCCTATTTTCTACTTGACCATCAGCAGTGACCAAAATGACCAATGCTTTTTCTTTTGATAACGAAACAAACTCTAAATGTTTTATAGGTGCTTCTATTTTTGGGGTTAAAACTAAACTAGCTCCTTGTGTAAGACCAGAAAGAATTGATCCAACCCTGTCTAGAACTCCCCTGAGCGTTATCTCATCGCCTTGAATAGAGTTTTCAATTTCTGCCTGAACTTCATTATTCATATCATTCACTTCCAGAAGCCCATCTACAAATAATCTTAAGCCAGACTGCGTCGGTATCCTACCGGCTGAAATGTGCGGACTTCCTAATAAGCCAAGATGCTCTAAGTCCTGCATAACATTTCTAACTGTAGCTGCCGACAGATTCTCTGACAAACTTTTTGCGATCGTTCTTGACCCTGTCGGCTCACCTGTCTCTAAATAACTCTCTACTAAATTTCGAAAAACTTCAGTGCTTCGTGTATCCAGATCTTCTATCATATTTTTTTTTTTCAATATTGCATCCTTTATTACAGTTCTAAGAGCCTAATTTTATTTATAAAAATAATGTTAATTCATACTAGACGAAACTCAAAGCGTCCGTTAACTAATTCCACTATACTGCTTGAAAGGAATAATTTATGCGCCCATCTGGAAGAACGATAAACCAAATCCGTCCTGTTTCAATAGAAATTAATGTTTCAAAGCATGCTGAAGGATCATGCTTGATAAAATGTGGTGATACCCATGTCGTTTGTACTGCTTCAATTGATGATAGTGTACCACCATTTTTAAGAAAAACAGGGCTTGGTTGGGTAACAGCTGAATATGGAATGTTACCTAGATCAACTGGTAGTCGAATGAGACGGGAAGCTGGCAATGGCAAACAATCTGGTAGAACTCTTGAGATTCAGCGATTGATAGGCAGAAGTTTAAGAGCGGTAGTCGATAGAGTAATTCTTGGTGAACGCCAAATAACTATTGATTGTGACGTAATCCAGGCTGATGGCGGTACTAGATGTGCGTCCATTACTGGTGGTTGGGTGGCGTTAAAGCTTGCAATTAAAAAGCTTTTAGAAAACAACGTAATCAAAAGTGATCCAATTAAAGAAAATGTTGCAGCCATTTCTTGTGGTATTTTTGCAGGAACACCAATACTAGATTTAGATTATGCCGAAGATAGTGACGCTGGTGTAGATGCAAATTTTGTAATGTCAGGTGACATGAAACTTATTGAAGTGCAAGGATCAGCTGAGGGGTCGCGCTTTACGCGAAACGAATTTGGTGAATTAATGGATCTTGCCGAAAATGGAATTCTTAACCTAATCAAATACCAAAATAAAGCCATCGAATAATATGCGTAAATTTTTAGATAATAGTCTACTAATAGCAACACAAAACAAAGGGAAACTTGCTGAACTTTCTAAGCTGTTTGATAATTACCAATTGGAAATTAAATCACCCTTTGATTTTAATTTAAAAGAGCCAGATGAAACTGAAAATACTTTTGAGGGAAACGCTAAAATTAAAGCACATTATGCTGCAAAAGAAACTGGCATACCGTCACTGGCTGACGATAGCGGTATCGAAGTACAGGGCTTAAACGGAGCACCAGGAGTTTTCACAGCTAATTGGGCCGAAACTCCAAAAGGGCGAAATTTTGAATATGCAATGAAAAAACTTTGGTTAGAAATAGATAAGACCAAATTCCAGAAGCCCTATAAAGCTCAATTCTGTTGTACATTAGTACTTGCTTGGCCAGATGGGCACAATGAAGTGTTTCAAGGTATAATAAAAGGTGAATTAGTTTGGCCGGGTAGAGGGACAAATGGTCATGGATTTGATCCTATGTTTAAACCATATGGATACGAGGAAACATTTGGCGAAATGGATCGCTGGGAGAAAAATAAAATAAGTCATCGAGGTTTAGCGTTTACTAAGCTAATTAAAAACTGTTTTAATGACATCACTTAATATAAATTTTTACTATTATCATTAACTAATTAACCAATGGACTAAAATGGAATCTACAAATCCACCTGTTTTACAATTATCTCACATAAGTAAAACGTATACCAACATAATGGCAAACGATAACATTTCGTTGAAGTTAAATCGAGGACATATTCATGCACTTCTAGGTGAAAACGGTGCAGGAAAATCAACCCTAGTAAAAATAATCTACGGTCTGGTTAAGCCAGACAATGGAAAAATGATATTCAATGAAAAAAATTATGCTCCTGAAAACCCTCAAGCAGCTAGATTGGCTGGCGTGGGTATGGTTTTTCAGCACTTCTCTTTATTTGACTCATTGACTGTTGCTCAAAATATTCTTTTAGGTCTGGACAAAGCATATTCTTATGACTCTTTAGTTGATCAAATTGTCCAAATGTCAAAAAATTATGGTTTGGCTTTAAATCCTAAGATGACAGTTGGTGACTTATCTGCAGGAGAGCGTCAGCGCATAGAAATAGTCAGGTGCCTATTACAAAATCCAAAATTGCTAATAATGGATGAACCAACATCAGTTCTAACTCCAACTGAGATTGAACAGTTATTTAATACTCTCAAACAATTATCGTTGCAAGGTACTTCAATATTGTATATCTCCCACAAATTAGAGGAAGTCCGAAGATTATGTAACGACGGTACTATTCTACGCGATGGAAAAGTCATAAAGAACTTTTTACCATCTGAAACCACGTCATCTGAAATAGCAGAATTAATGGTAGGAAAAAAAATTAAACCTACTGTTAAACAAAATTCACACTCAAAAGAAAAGATCTTAGATATTAAAAATCTTTCCGTTAAATCACAAACTCCATTTGGAACGAATTTAAAAAACATTTCCCTTGAAATCAATCAAGGAGAAATTTTGGGTATTGGCGGGGTGGCAGGCAGTGGTCAAGATGAGCTACTCTTAGTCTTAACTGGGGAAACAAAAGTTGAAAAAAACACAATCTTATACAAGGGTATGGATATTGGGCATCTTAATCCACAAGAACGACGTGAACTGGGTCTTTTAACTGCTCCCGAAGAACGATTGGGGCATGCAGCAGCCCCTGAAATGAGTTTAATCGAAAATTGTCTGATAACCGCAAAAAAAGAGAAAAACCTAGTCGAGCGAGGATGGATTAAGTTCGGAAAAACAGCCCAGTTCGCTAATGATATTATGAAAACATTTGATGTTCGCGCTGATAATAGCGCCAACCTCGCAAAAACACTATCAGGTGGTAATTTACAAAAATTTTTAATTGGTAGGGAACTTAGTCAAAATCCAGAAGCAATAGTTGTTAACCAACCCACCTGGGGAGTTGATGCATCTGCGGCTCAATTTATTCGACAAGCGCTACTTGATCTTGTAAGTCGTGGAACTGCGGCAATAATTATTAGTCAAGATCTAGATGAGATACTCGAGATATCAGATAGATTTACAGCTTTAGTTAATGGATCCATTTCCACTCCAAAGGTTACAAGTAAATTAACTGTATCTGAAATTGGTTTGATGCTAAGTACGCACAGCACTAACTAGGACAACAATGATAAAACTTACACCAAGAAATAATCAATCTAAAATCTTGATAGCTATTACTCCAATAATAGCGGTTTTATTTACAATGATATTCGGTGGTATATTATTTTGGGTGCTTGGAAAAAACCCCTTCGAAGCGATAAAACTTATTTTTTGGGACCCATTAATGAGCGAGACATTTTCTGATTATGCTAGACCTCAGATTTTAGTTAAAGCTTCGCCTCTTATTTTAATTGCACTTGGATTATCTGTAGGATTTAAAGCAAATATCTGGAATATTGGTGCAGAAGGACAATTTATAATGGGGGCTCTAATTAGTGCAGGTATTGGACTAGCACTTTATCCAATGGAAAATCGATTAATTTTTCCATTAATGGTAGTTTGCGGTACCCTCGGTGGAACATTATGGGCATTAATTCCTGCTATTTTAAAAAGCCGCTTCAATACCAACGAAATATTAGTATCACTAATGCTAGTTTATATAGCAGAACAAGCACTTGCCTCTGCATCAATTGGTATTTTAAGAAACCCAGAAGGAAGTGGTTTTCCAGGATCTAGAAATCTCAATCAATATCCATCAGCTTCAAATCCTGAATTAATAGCTGGATCTGGAGTTCACTGGGGTGTGGTTTTTTCTATTTTAACCGTATGGTTTTTTCATTATTTACTTAAAAATCATAAATTTGGCTTCCAAATAAAACTTTTTGGCGATGCACCTCGAGCTGCCAGTTTTGCAGGTTTGAAATCAAATTATATAATTTTATTGTGTTTTTCTATTTCTGGTGGGCTAGCGGGAATGGCTGGTATGTTTGAACTAACAGGTCCAGCTGGCGCTATAACCATTGACTTCAATGTTGGATATGGGTTCACAGCAATTATAGTCGCCTTCTTGGGTAGGTTAAATCCAATTGGAATTTTATTTGCGGGTCTTCTCATGGCACTTACTTATGTAGGCGGAGAGATTTCACAATTTATGCTTGGAATACCCGCAGCGGCTATTCAAGTCTTTCAAGGAATGTTACTTTTTTTCCTCCTATCAATAGATTTGATAGTGAAATTCCAATTAAGCTTCATAAGAAATAAACATATATCTAGAAAGGAATGACATATGGATTTTGCGTCCATCGACCCCACTACTGTCATTTATAACTTAATGATAGCTGCTACTCCGATATTATTCGCTGCTTTAGGAGAATTAGTGGTAGAAAAATCAGGCGTGTTAAACCTCGGTGTGGAGGGAATGATGATTATGGGTGCTATATGTGGTTTTGCGATCAGTGTGGAGACAGGCTCATCTTATGTTGGTTTTATCGCAGCAGCCTTAGGTGGTGCAATTTTATCAATTATTTTTGCTATAATGACACAGTATTTTTTAGCAAACCAAGTCGCATCAGGGCTTGCATTAACTCTTTTTGGACTTGGATTGGCAGCACTTTTAGGTCACTCATATACAGGACAAGTTCCCCCCGAAGTATCAAAATTAAGCGTGCCAGTTCTTTCAAGTATACCAATATTTGGAAAAATGTTTTTTAATCATGACTTTTTTGTATACTGCTCCTTAGCACTAGTATTTTTTATTTGGTTTTTCTTAGCAAAAACTCGTTTAGGTCTAATAGTTCAAGCTGTCGGAGAGAATCATGACTCTGCCCATGCAATTGGATATAATGTGACTAAAATACGTTTTTTTTCAATACTTTTTGGTGGGGCATTGGCTGGTTTAGGAGGAGGTTACCTATCATTAATACGGGTACCCCAGTGGACTGAGGGCATGACTGCTGGCGCGGGATGGATAGCCCTTGCCATAGTAGTTTTTTCAACTTGGCAACCATGGCGATTAATTCTTGGTGCCTATATTTTTGGCGGAATTACCATTTTACAGCTAAATTTACAGGCAATTGGTGTAAATATTGACGTTGCACTCTTGTCTATGACACCATATGTCGTCACAATAGTGGCTCTAGTTCTAATGTCCGTAAACCGATCAAAAAAATCGATTGGGGCACCAGGTTCTCTTGGAAAAAGCTTTATAAAAGTATTGTAATTAAAAAACATTGTAATAATGGAGGTTGAAATGAAAATTATTAAATTTTTAAGTTTAATTAGTCTTTTTTTTGTTGGGGTGATGAGTTCGGTACAAGCCACCGAATTAAAAGTAGGCTTTATATACGTTAACCCAGTGGGCGAAAATACTGGTTGGGACTACCAACACGACCAAGGTAGAAAAGCTGTTGAGAACGCTTATGGAAATAAAGTTGAAACATCTTACGTAGAAGCAGTACCCGAGGGTGCTGATGCTGAAAGGGTTATGACTCAAATGGCCTTATCCGGACATGATATGATCTTTGCAACTTCTTTTGGTTTTATGGATCCAGTAATGAATGTGGCTGCAAAATTTCCTAATGTTAAGTTTGAACACGCAACAGGTTATAAACGAGCAGACAATGTAGCAACATACTCTGCAAGGTTCTATGAGGGACGTTCTGTAATCGGGCACATTGCTGGAAGAATGACTAAAACAAATACAATTGGTTACATCGCATCCTATCCAATTCCCGAAGTAATAAGAGGAATAAATTCTGCTTACCTAGCTGCAAAAGCGGTGAACCCCAATATTAAGTTTAAAATTGTTTGGGTATTTACATGGTTCGATCCTGCGAAAGAGGCAGATGCTGCAAGCACATTGATAGATCAGGGTGCAGATATGATCATGCAGCACACTGATAGTACTGCAGCTATGACGATTGCAGAGGAACGCGGCGTATATGCCTTCGGACAAGCATCAGACATGAAAAAATTTGGTCCTAGGGCTCAACTCACATCAATAATAGATGATTGGGCACCATATTATGTTGAAAGAGTAGGAAAAGCTCTGGACGGTACTTGGAAGAGCGAAGATACTTGGGACGGTCTAGCGCCCGGAATGGCAGCAATAAGCGATTTTTCAAATGAAATCCCAGAAACTGTAAGAAAAGAAGCACAGGATCTTCACGATGCGATAGCTTCTGGAACAGTACATTCTTTTACTGGTCCAATAAATAAACAAGATGGTTCTACGTGGCTTGCAGCCGGAGAGACAGCCGATGACGGTACACTTTTAGGTATGAACTTTTATGTAGAAGGTATAGACGGGGATATTCCACAATAAAATTTTTGAAGGGGCTCAAAAATGAGCCTCTTCGCACTTTCCTTTTTAACAAAGTCATAATTTGATTTATGTCACAATTAAGTATCTATATTCACTGGCCTTTTTGCGAAGCAAAATGTCCATACTGCGATTTTAATAGCCATGTAAGAAAATCAATAAATCAAGAGGAGTGGACGAAAAGCTATATAAGTTCTCTAAAATATTGGGCTCAAAAATTCCCAAAGAGCAAAATAAATTCAATATTTTTTGGTGGGGGAACACCTAGCTTAATGTCAGATCGAGCTATTAATGAAATTCTTAGCACAATTTACAAACATTGGTCCATTCCGTCAGATATCGAGATCTCACTCGAAGCTAACCCTACATCAAGTGAATCTAAGAAGTTCAAATCTTACAGTGCATCAGGAATAAACCGTCTCTCTTTAGGTGTACAGGCTCTTAATGACAAAGACCTAAAAAAACTTGGACGACTGCACACCGCAAAGGAAGCTAGGAATGCTTTTGATATAGCCTCTTGTAATTTTAATCGTGTAAGCTTCGATCTTATATATGGACGACAATACCAAACTCTCAAAAACTGGGAATCTGAATTATTAGACGCAATTAAAATGACAATGGGTCATCTTTCCCTTTACCAACTCACTATCGAAGATAACACCCGTTTCGGACAATTATTCTCCAAAGGGAAATTGCGTGGACTCCCAGAAGATGTATCATCAGTGGAGTTTTTTAATTTAACACAAAAAGTTTGTGAAGCTAATGATTTACACGCTTACGAAATCTCGAATCATTGTAAAAAAGGTCAAGAATGTAAACATAACCTCACGTACTGGCGCGGAAAACCCTTTTTGGGCGTTGGTCCAGGTGCTCATGGACGAGTAGACATAAATAAAAAGCGTTATATGACTGAAGCGCCTTCAAATCCGGAACTATGGTTAAATCAAGTACAAAATTCTGAATTTAAAAATTTTAAATTTGAACAAATATCTCATACTGCCCATGCTGAGGAATACATAATGATGAGTTTAAGATTAAAAGAAGGTATGAATATTAACCATTACACTAATTTAGCAAAGGATGAGCTACCAAACGATAAAGTTAAACAATTAATAATCGAGAAATTAATCACACTTGAAAATAATATTTTAAAAACTACAAAAACTGGGAAGTTACTTACAAATTACATTATTCGCCAACTTTTGTGCTAATTCATTTTATGCAAATAGTTACAAATTTGATCAAGATCATCTAAACTATTGTAATTAATAATTAATTTTCCGCTTATGTTATTTGGAGCTTGGTCAATTGTTACTTTAAATTTAGTCTGAAATGACAGTGTTTTTTCTAAATTTAATGTATCGATTGTTTTTTTGTTTCTTTTTTTGTTATGAATGCCAAATGATTCACCATCATTCCTTATTCGCTTTATAAGGGACTCAGTTTGCCGTACGGATAATTGATTATCAATTATTTTTTTTGCTACAACTGGTGCATCAACTAAACCTATCAATGCCCTTGCGTGCCCAACAGATATTTTTGATTCCTCTAACAACGTAATAACTGAACTAGGTAACGATAAAAGTCTCAGCATATTAGTGATATAGCTTCTAGATTTCCCTAATGCTTTAGACACTTCTTCTTGTGTGAACTTTTTTGTATCTAATAAATTTTTGTAAGCCGTTGCCTCTTCTATTGCTGTTAAATCCTCTCTTTGTATGTTCTCAGCAATAGCATACTCAGCTACCTGACTATCACTAATATTACGAATTATTGCTGGTATCGAATGAATTTTTGCCAATTGAGCCGCTCTCCAACGTCTTTCACCAGCAATTAATTCATATTTTGACATCTTAGATCTGACAATGACAGGTTGTATAATACCGCTATTAGAAATTGACTGAGCTAATTCCTCCAATTTTATCTTATCAAAACGTTTTCTCGGTTGATTTAAATTTGGAAATATTTTTTCAATAGGTAAATAGATATCAGCCTGTTCCGAAACAAATTTACTTTCGTTAGCCTCACTTTTTGTTTCTGCCAATAGAGTAGAAAGGCCTCTTCCTAACCCTTTTTTCCTAGTTTTTTCATCCATAAGCACCTCTAACTATAATAATATCTACAGTTTGCTCTCTCGCTCTAAAAATTCTGCTGCAAGTTTTTTATACGCAATAGACCCTGCACACTTACGGTCGTATAACAATGCAGGTAATGAAAACGACGGTGCCTCACTCAACCTAACATTTCGCGGTATCACCGTCTCATATACTAACTTACCAAGATGTTCTCTCACATCTTCCTCAATTTGGACGGAAAGGTTGTTCCGCTTATCATACATTGTAAGAACAATACCCTGAATCCATATATTTTTATTTAAAGTACCCCTTACTTCTTTAATAGTAGTCATCAATTGAGACAAACCTTCCAAGGCAAAAAACTCTGCTTGTAAAGGAACTAGGACTGTCTCACAAGCAACAAATGCGTTAATTGTTAAAAGGCTTAACGCAGGTGGACAATCAATTAAGATATAATCATAGTTAGAATTACTCTCTAATAACTTAACAATGGAATGTTTTAAGACCATAGTTCTTTTATCGTTTGATACTAAATCAACATCTGCAGATGATAAGTCTGTGGTTGCTGGCGCTATAAAAAGACCATCCACCAAAGAATTTTTTATAATTGATCTTAAATCTGAATTATCAACAATAACATCATACGTTGACAGCTGACGGTCTTCTACAGGAATACCGAGACCTGTCGAAGCGTTACCTTGGGCATCTAGATCAATAATTAAAACTCTATTTCCTATTGAGACTAACGCTGTTGCTAAATTTATTGCTGTAGTAGTCTTACCAACCCCACCTTTTTGATTTGCTATCGAAACAACACGAGTTTTGGAACGATCGTTCAGCTTACTAATTCCTTTTTTCAACTTCAGCGATACAACCATTAGCATCAATTAAACTTAAATTAACCTTAATTTTAAATCTGTTTATGTTGTCCACTACACGTAATTCACTATTTAAATTTTTTCCTTTTAAAAACAGACCTTTGCACCCATTTTTGCCATGTAAATCAAAGAAAAGCAACAGCTTTTTCATTGGTGCTAGTGCTCTAGCCGATATGACGTCGGCATTCAAATTTGGACAATCTTCTATCCTATTTGACAAAATTTTAATATCAAGCTGAGATGCTCGAGCAACCTCATTTAAAAAAATACATTTTCGTTTGTCAGACTCAATTAATGTCATTTTCAATCCAGGAAACTTTTCTTTTGCAAGAATAGCAATCACCAATCCAGGAAACCCAGCACCACTCCCTAGATCCACCCAATTTTTTTTTTCAACCGATAAAAACCGTATTAATTGAGCGCTATCTAAAAAGTGTCTTTCCCAAACATCACACATTGAATTATTCGAAATTAAATTAATAGCCCGATTCCATTTTTTTAATAAATCCACATAACTATTTAAAAGCTCCATTGTTTCACGTGAAACATTCAACTCACCAAGATTAAATTTATTCATAACTAAGCTGTTTTTATATTACTGTATGATTTTATTTGTCCTAATATTAAGGTTAGCGCTACCGGTGTCATCCCATCAATTCTGCTAGCTTGATCTAAGTTTTCTGGTCTGATCTTCTGAAGTTTCAGTTTTAACTCACTTGATAAATTGTTGATGTTTGAATAATTAAAATCCACTGGTATTTTATGGCCTAAATCCTTCCGCATGTTTTCAACATCTTTTTTCTGACGTTCCACGTATACTGAATAGCTTGCCTCATTTTTCAATTGCTCCCGAATTTCTAAATTAAAAGTTTTAAATTCTGGCCAAATTTCTATTAAAGTATCTATCTCAAAACCTTTGTGACTCAAAAAATCATAAGCTGTTCTAGTTTGACCATTTTGTTTCACTGTTAAACCGTGATTTTTAGCTTGGCTTGACGTCAGGTCCAAACTACTTGCAAGATCACGCGCTTTGTTCAAATAATACATTTTCTTGTTAAAAGTATCCTTTCTTTCATCACTTATAATACCGAGCCCAATCCCCAATGGCGTCAAACGTTGATCAGCGTTATCTGAACGCAATAACAGTCTATATTCAGCCCTTGAAGTAAACATTCGATAAGGCTCTGTAACACCCTTAGTAACAAGATCATCTATCAAAACACCTATGTAACCTTCTGATCTGTCAATTATTACAGGATCTTGACCGTTAACCTTTAGTATTGCATTCAAACCAGCCATCAAACCTTGAGCTGCCGCTTCTTCATACCCAGTCGTACCATTAATTTGACCTGCTAAAAAAAGGCTATCCAAGCAATGTAGTTCCAAACTAGATGAAAGTGACCTGGGATCTATAAAATCATATTCCACGGCATAACCAGGTTGAATGATTTTCGCATTTTCCAAGCCTTGCATTGATTTTACATACTCCTCTTGAATATCAACAGGCAACGAAGTTGATATACCATTAGGATAAACTGTATAGTCGTTTAAGCCTTCAGGTTCGAGAAAAACTTGATGTTGGTCTTTACTACTAAAACGAACAATCTTGTCTTCTATTGATGGACAATACCTCGGACCTACTCCTTTAATAGTCCCACTATAAATTGCAGAAAGATGTAAATTATCATTTATTATCTTATGTGTCTTTGAGTTAGTAAATGTAATCCCGCAAGAAATCTGTTTTACAAATACTTTTTTATGCATGAAAGAAAATAACGATGGGCTTTTATCCGGTTCTTGGTTCTCCAAAACACCCCAATTGATTGTTCGAGAATCTAACCTAGGTGGAGTACCTGTTTTTAATCTACCAATTTTTAACCCCAAATCGTATAAACGCTTTGACAATGCAATCGATGGCTTTTCACCAATCCTTCCACCTGCGTCTACACGCTTACCAATATGTATTTTTCCCCTTAAAAAGGTTCCCGCCGTCAATACTGTTGCCGACGAATATAGCATCTCGCCACTCTTTAATACAACACCACGTACACATCCTTTAATAACAATGATATCTACTACTTCATCTTCAATAACCTTCAAATTTGATAATTTAGAAATTTGGTATTGTACTGCCGCCCTGTATAAAGCTCTATCTGATTGCGTTCTTGGTCCCCGGACAGCTGGACCCTTACTCCGATTTAACAATCGAAATTGGATGCCTGAGCGGTCTGCACACACACCCATTATACCACCTAAAGCGTCTATTTCCCTTACAAGGTGACCCTTACCAAGGCCCCCTATGGCAGGATTACATGACATTACTCCGATTTTAGACTTGTTTTGTGTTATTAAAGCAGTGTTTCCACCATAGCGGGCAGATACATGAGCCGCCTCACACCCTGCATGACCACCCCCTATAACTATCACATCATAACGTTGTTTCACGTGAAACGCCCCTTATTTACCAATACAGAACTTCGAAAAAAT
>PAHT02000040.1 GCA_002705045.2 Paracoccaceae bacterium
GTCAGATAAATAGTTTTGGTGGTGACCCTAAAAATTTTGAAATTATTAACCCCAGTCAATCAGTTTATCTAGATAAGTATGCTGGTGAATATGCAGTGCTGCGAAAAAATAGAATTATTTCAGTTCAAGAAGCTCGAGTAAAAATTCTCGAACCCTTAAATTTTGCAGCGATGATGGTTAGGATGAGAGATGCTGATGGAACAATAGGTGGTGCGGTTAATACAACCTCAGAGACCGTCAGTGCAGCTATGAAGATTATTGGCAAGGCAGATGGAATAAAGACGGTATCAAGTTTTTTTCTTATTGTCTTAGATAAGCCTCACCATCCGAAAAAAACTATCCTTATTTTTTCAGACTGTGGCTTAGTTATAGAGCCAACTGTTGGACAATTAACGGAAATAGCAAAGTCTTCCGTGCTATCCTACCAGATTTTAATTGGTGGAGAACCAAAGGTCGCAATGCTTTCATTTTCTACTCGAAGTAGTGCTCGACATAAAAAAGTGAGGTTTGTTATGGAGGCAACCACATTGCTAAAACAAATGCTACCAGATATTAAAATCGATGGTGAGTTACAATTTGACTCTGCTTTTGTACCTTCAGTTAGTGACAGGAAATCAAATGACTCGCCCTTACAAGGAGAGGCCAACATAATGGTTTTTCCAAATCTTGATGCTGCAAATATAGGTTACAAAATAGCTGAGCGATTGGGTGGGGCGCGGGCAATTGGACCGATTTTACAGGGCTTATCAAGACCAGCAAATGATTTGTCGCGTGGCTGCTCAGTTGAAGATATATTTGACCTTATAGCGGTGACGGCAGTTCAAACCAGAGGATAAAAATTTTGGAGAATTTTGATGAAAGATAACTTAGCTGAAAATACAAGTAAAAATAATCCCGAGCTTTCTCGATTTTACTGGGATGACCCTCTTTTATTTGAAAGTTTAATTGGAGAAAATGAACGAATGCTCCGAGATGGAGCTCGTGCTTTTGCAATTGAAAAGCTCAAGCCAAGAGTAATGGATGCCTATGACTTTGAACGGTTCAATCCTGATATTTTCAAGGAAATGGGAGAAATGGGACTTCTCGGTGTAACTATTCCTGAAGAATATGGTGGACTAAATGCGAGTTATGTTTCTTATGGCTTAATTGCCAAGGAGATAGAGAGTATTGACTCTGGATACCGTTCAATGCTCTCGGTTCAATCTTCCCTCGTGATGTATCCTATTTTTTCATATGGGAGTGAAGAGCAGAGGAAAAAATATTTACCTGTTTTAGCCTCGGGGAATAAAATAGGTTGTTTTGGTCTGACAGAGAGCGAAGCTGGTTCTGATCCTAGTTCAATGACAACCAAGGCTAAGAAAATTGATGGCGGTTATTTGATTTCGGGCTCAAAAATGTGGATTTCAAACTCTCCCGTTGCAGATATTTTTATTGTCTGGGCAAAGTCAGAATTTCACAATAATAAAATCAAGGGCTTTATATTGGAGAAGGGATTAAAAGGGCTTAGTGCTCCAAAAATTCATGGCAAGTTAAGTTTGCGAGCGTCTATAACTGGCGAAATTATTATGAATAATGTTGAGGTTGCTGATAATGCTTTGCTGGAGAATGTTGAAGGTTTAAAAGGACCTTTTGGGTGTTTAAATAGAGCGCGATTCGGCATTTTATGGGGTGTTATCGGTGCGGCAGAATTTTGTTGGCACGCTGCACGAGAATATGGCTTAACTCGGAAGCAGTTTGGTCGACCGTTGGCTCAAACACAATTATTTCAAAAAAAGCTTGCTGATATGCAGACCGAAATCTCATTGGGATTGCACGCTGCTTTGCAATTAGGGAGATTAATGGACAGCGGAACAGCATCGCCTGAAGCTATCAGCATGTTGAAAAGAAACAATTGTGGTAAGGCCTTAGAAATTGCACGTATAGCGCGCGATATGCATGGTGGAAATGGGATTTCCTCCAGTTTCCACGTTATGAGGCACTCTCAGAATCTTGAAACCGTTAATACTTACGAGGGCACTCATGATATTCATGCCCTAATTCTTGGTCGTGCGCAAACAGGATTGCAGGCTTTCTTTTAATTTAATTACCAAAAATGCAAAAAAATATTTGCGTTTCAGTTTTGTTTCTTGATACTTACCGCACGTGTTTTCGGTGATTGTTCAGTACGGATCAAACATATGGCAGATTTTCCAACTTCGGCTAGAGTGGTAATTATTGGGGGTGGGGCCGTTGGCGTCTCATGCTTATACCATTTGGCAAAATATGGTTGGATCGACTCTATACTTTTAGAAAAAAATGAACTGACGGCTGGTAGCACATGGCATGCAGCCGGCAATGTTCCAACTTTTTCGTCCTCCTGGGCAATCATGAACATGCAACGTTACTCTACTGAGTTGTACAGGAATTTGAGTGCTGAAGTTGACTATCCTATGAATTACCATGTGACTGGTTCCATGCGATTAGCACATAGCGCTAACCGGATGAGAGAGTTTGAGCGGGCCAGGGGAATGGGGCTTAATCAGGGTATGGAATTGAGTGTCGTGGGTCCGAGTGAATTGCAGGACAGGTATCCATTTTTAGAAACGCATGATTTAGCTGGAGGTTTATTAGACCCCAACGACGGTGATATAGATCCTGCGCAATTAACCCAAGCTTTGGCAAAGGGAGCGCGAGATTTTGGAGCAAAAATTTTACGATTTTGCCCTGCTGTTGGGGTTGATAGAAAAAATAATGAATGGATTATAAAAACGGAGAAAGGCGACATAAGGGCAGAATATGTTGTGAACGCTGCTGGGTACTATGCTCAAGCTGTTGGGGAATGGTTCAAGCCCTTTGGTGGTAGGACAGTCCCTATGATGGTCATGAGTCATCAATATTTGCTGACTGAGGAGATCCCAGAACTAAAGGAATGGGCTGAGACATCGGGTCGTAAATTGCCACTACTTCGGGATGTTGATAGCAGCTATTATTTAAGGCAGGAAAAAAATGGTTTAAATTTGGGCCCCTATGAAGGAAATTGCAAAGCGCATTGGGATAAAAAAAGTGATCCAATGCCAGATGATTTTAGCTTTCAGTTATACCCAGATGATCTGGAACGCTTGGAATGGCACGTAGAGGATGCTATGGCAAGGGTCCCTATCCTAGGAAAAGCGGGGATATCTAAGGTCATTAATGGACCCATACCTTATACACCAGATGGAAACCCTTTGATTGGACCAATGCCAGGTGTCTCCAACGCTTTTGAAGCATGCGTTTTTACATTTGGTATTGCCCAAGGAGGAGGGGCTGGGAAGGTTCTTGCTGAGTGGCTTATTGAGGGTTCAACTGAGTGGGATATGTGGTCCTGTGATCCCCGAAGATTTACAGACTATTGTGACCATTCTCATTGTGTTGAGAAAGGAATGGAAGTCTATGGCCATGAATACGCTATGCATTTTCCGTTTCATAGCTGGCCGGCTGGACGAAACAAAAAACTCTCGCCAAATCACCAGAGGGTTTTAAAATTGGGAGGCCAGATGGGGGTCTATAATGGTTGGGAACGCGCAAATTGGTTTGCCAAGCCAGGTGATGATACCAGTGAAGAAAGCACTCAAACGTGGTCTCGATTAGGCCCATGGGAAAAAAGAGTGAAGGAAGAGTGTGAGGCAGTTAGAGATGCAGTAGGAGTACTAGATCTACCAGGATTTTCGCGGTTTCATTTGTCAGGAAACGGGTGTGCAAACTGGCTAGAAACTATGATAGCTGGGGCTTTACCAAAAATTGGAAAAATGAATTTAGCATATTTTTCTGATAAGAGAGGTCACGTGGTAACTGAAATTTCTGTGATGCGATATGGGCAGGATGACTTTACGTTAATAACGGCGGCCGCTGCTCAGTGGCACGATTATGAATTTTTAAAGGCTCAGCTTCCTAAAGATGGCAGGCTATCTTTTGTGGATTTGTCCCGAGAATATTCGACGATAATTGTTACCGGGCCAGAATCTCGTTTGTTGTTGGAGCAGTTTACTTCTGCTGATCTCGAGCAGCCTTGGTTGAGTTTACAGAAGGCTACTGTAAATAGTCTTGACGTTGATTTGGCCAGAGTAAGCTTCGCAGGTGAACTTGGATGGGAAATTCATGCTGAAAATAAGAATGTTGAACCAATTTATAACGAGATTTTGCAGGCGGGAGCAAAGCCATTTGGAATGTTTGCGCTAAATTCACTTCGAATTGAGAAAGGATATAAAACTTGGAAGGGTGATTTGTCGACTGACTATTCTCTTTTGGAGTCTGGATTGGGTAGGTTTGTAAAATTTGATAAGCCGCAGAATTTTCCTGGAAAGGCCGCTCTTTTAGTTGAAAAGCAGCAAGGATTAAAAAAGAAAGCCGTTACGCTTGTGCTTAATCTAACAGAATGCGATGCTCCGTATATGTCTACATTGTGGAGGAACAATAAGATTGTTGGAGAGGTCACCTCCGGATGCTGGGGCTATAGAGTGGGAAAGTCGATTGCTTTAGCGATGCTGCAGGAAGAGTTTGCTGTTTCAGGACAGGAATTAGAAGTTGATGTTTTTGGGCAACGAGTTGCAGCTATTGTGCAAGACAGCCAATCGATGTGGGATCCGCAGAACAAGCGTATCAAGGCATGAGGATTCCATCAAATGCACGTGCAGTGATTATTGGTGGAGGTGTTTCAGGGTGCTCAGTCGCGTATCATTTAGCCGAGTTAGGTTGGAAAGACATTGTTCTTCTCGAAAGGCAGAAACTTACATCTGGAACAACATGGCATGCTGCTGGTCTGATCGGACAGCTCAGAGGAAACCTTAATATGACGCGGTTAGCTAAGTATTCGGCGAATCTTTACACTCAGTTAGAAACAGAAACTGGCATTGCAACTGGTATGAAGCAGAATGGGTCTTTAACAGTAGCTCTTACAAGAGATCGAAAAGAAGAAATATTTCGTCAAGCATCGCTCGCACGGGCATTCGATGTCGAGGCTTATGAAGTGTCTGTGGAGGAAATAAAAAACAGGTACCCCTATCTGAACATTGATGGGATTTTAGCCGGCGTATTTTTACCTAAAGATGGTCAAGCTGATCCTGCTAATATTGCTCTAGCACTTGCTAAGGGCGCTCGTCAAAAGGGAGCTTTAATTTATGAGGATGTTAAAGTCACAAAGGTTCATTCTGGCGATGGAAAAGTGACTGGTGTTTCATATACGTCCAATAACGGAGAGGTTGGGAAAATAAAGACAGATATAGTGGTCAATTGCGCAGGTATGTGGTCAAAAGCACTAGGTGAAGAAAATGGTGTGAACATTCCATTACACGCATGTGAACATTTCTATATTGTTACTGAACCCATAGATGGTTTAGAACAGTTACCTGTTCTAAGAGTGCCTGATGAATGTGCCTATTATAAAGAAGATGCAGGAAAAATGCTGCTAGGTGCTTTTGAACCTACAGCCAAGCCTTGGGGCATGGATGGAATATCGGAAGATTTCTGTTTTGACCAACTGCCAGACGATATTGATCATTTTGAGCCCATTCTTGAAATGGGTGTTAACCGGTTACCAGTTCTTGGGAAAATTGGCATTCATACTTTTTTTAATGGACCTGAAAGCTTTACGCCGGACGACCGATACTACTTGGGCGAGGCTCCTGAACTCAATGGATATTGGGTGGCTGGTGGTTATAATTCAATAGGAATAGTATCCTCAGGTGGTGCGGGTATGGCGTTGGCTAGTTGGATAAACGATGGATATCCTCCATTCGATTTGTGGGATGTAGATATTCGGCGTGTACAACCGTTTCAGAAAAATAAAAAATATTTGAAAGAACGGGTGACGGAAACTCTAGGGCTCTTATACGCAGATCATTATCCATACAGGCAAATGGTAACAAGCCGCGGAATTCGTCGGTCAGTCTTGCATGAAAGTTTAAGATCTCAAGGAGCAGTTTTTGGAGAAGTTGCTGGCTATGAAAGAGCAAATTGGTTTTCTATTGCCAATCAACTCCAGGAGTATAAGTATGACTGGGGAAAGCAGAATTGGTTTGAAAATCAGAGACTAGAACATTTAGCTGTTAGGCAGGGGGTTGGGCTCTTTGATATGTCGTCTTTTGGAAAGATTAGGGTAGATGGCATAGACGCGTTGAAATTTCTTCAAAAATTATGTGCTGCGCAAATTGATGTTGACGTGGGACGAGTAGTATACACCCAAATGCTTAATCAAAAGGGAGGTATAGAGTCTGATTTAACTGTTTCTCGCCTTGCAGAAAATTCATTTCTGTTAGTTGTGCCCTGCGCGACGTTGCAGCGTGATTTATCATGGTTAAACAAACACAACGATAAATTTTCAATTTCGATTTTAGATTTTACAGCTGCGGAGGCAGTATTATGCCTAATGGGTCCATTATCTAGGGATGTTCTTTCGACTTGCTCACCCAATGATTTTTCGAATGAATCCCATCCGTTTGGGATGTGGAAAAATATTGAAATTGGTATGGGAACTGCTAGAGCTCACAGGGTTACATATGTTGGTGAACTGGGCTGGGAGATATATGTTAGTTCTGATCAAGCACAGCATGTCTTTGAAGTAATTCAAATCGCTGGTGAAGCTAAAAATCTTAAACTATGTGGTATGCATGCTTTAGATAGTTGCAGGATAGAGAAAGCATATAGGCATTTTGGTCATGATATCAGTGATGAAGATCATGTGCTCGAAGCAGGTCTTGGCTTTGCCGTGAAAGTGGATAAAGGAGATTTTTTGGGAAGGGATGCTGTATTAGCCAAAAAAGAAGAGGGACTTAGGAAAGTTTTACTTCAATTCTGTTTACTCGACTCGTCAGCTATGATGTTTCATAACGAGCCTATCCTCAGGGATGGATTAATTGTTGGATATATTTCGTCCGCAAACTATGGGCACTATCTTGGAGCATCTATTGGATTGGGCTATGTCCCTTGTTTTCAGGAAGACATTCTGGATATTTTATCGTCAAAATATGAAATAGAAATAGCAGGTAAGCTTTTTGAAGCGAAAGTAAGTTCTAAACCTATGTATGATCCAAAATCGCTCAAGGTTAGAATATAGTGGAGGTCTGGTGAGTTCAGAAATATCTCAAAAGGAGGAAGCACGAGGTCCAACAAGGTTGGGAGGTAGAGCAGCGAGACGTGCAGTAAGATCGGCTCCTTTAGACGCTGCTATTAGACCAATTAGACCCGGAATGATGGGTGGCAATTTTAATCCCTTGAACCAAGCTGGTGTGGAAAGGATTCACTCGGCCGCTTTAGATGCTTTAGAAACAATAGGACTTGTTGATGCCCCAGAAAGCGGTGCAAAAACACTCACCAATGCGGGCGCGATTCTTGGTGATGACGGCAGGATACGTTTCCCACGTTCCTTAGTAGAAGATATGTTGGCACTTGCTAAAAAAGACCTTATTTTATGTGGCCGTGATCCTTTATACGATTTGGATTTGTCCGGGACTAGAGTTCACTACGGGACTGCGGGCGCTGCTGTTCATGTAGTTGATGTNGAGAAACGTGAGTATCGCGATAGCACGGTTCAAGACCTATATAATGCAGCACATTTGGTAGATCAGTTGGATAACGTACATTTTCTACAGCGCCCAATGGTTTGTAGAGATATTCCTGATAACTTTAGTATGGATTTAAACACTGTATATGCATGCTGTTCAGGAACTAAAAAACATGTTGGGGTCTCATTTACGGAGGAATCATATGTAGATCCAATTATGAGTATGGTTCATATTATGGCTGGTGGAGAGGATAAATGGCGAGCTAGACCGTTTATATCAAATTCTAATTGCTTTGTGGTTCCTCCAATGAAGTTTGCTACGGAAAGCTGTTTGGTAATGGAAGCCTGCATACGAAAGGGCATGCCTGTCTTATTATTATCTGCTGGCCAGGCGGGTGCAACCGCTCCACCTTCTATAGCTGGTGCAATCGTACAGGCAGTTGCTGAATGCTTAGCTGGGGTTGTGTATGTTAATGCGATCAAGTCAGGNTATCCCGCAATTTTTGGNACTTGGCCTTTCGTGTCTGATTTAAGAACGGGNGCTATGTCNGGAGGCTCNGGTGAGCAGGCTCTTTTAACAGCCGGATGNGCGCAAATGCATCGCTTTTACGGTTTGCCNGGAGGTGCCGCGGCTGGAATTGCCGACTCTAAGCTACCGGATATGCAAGCAGGCTGGGAACAGGCAACTTCAAATTTACTCGCAGGAATTTCTGGACTAAATATGATTTATGAAGCTGCAGGTATGCATGCGTCCCTTTTAGGGTTTTGCTTAGAAAGTTTAGTTTTGGGTGACGATCTGTTGGGACAGGTACAAAGGTGTGTTCGAGGAATTGAAGTTACAGAGGATGATGTGAGTATGGATGTGATGCGTTCAGTATGCTTGGATGGCCCAGGTCATTATTTAGGACATTCACGAACCTTAGCGTTGATGCAAACTGAGTATATTTATCCAGTTTTAGGAGATAGGACCAGTCCCAAAGAGTGGGCTGANAATGAGAGACCTGATTTGTTNAANAAGGCCATTTCTATGAAGAAAAAGTTACTGTCCAACCCTTCAAAAGCGGGCTTTTCTAAGGACGTTGATGACCTTATTCGGAAAAACTTTTCGATTTATCTGAATTAAGAAATATAGCGTAGCTATCAATTGGTAACTATTCTCTAAGTTTATAGCCAGTTTTAAATATAAAAAAGACGACAACCGAGCACATACCAATAAATGTAATGACCGACAAGCTTGATGTTAGGATGTGTACGTCGGCTTCCCCAAAAAAGCTCCATCGGAATCCGCTTACTAAATATAGTACTGGATTAAACTTTGAGATTACTTGCCAAGGGGAAGGCAACATTGAAATACTATAAAAAGTACCTCCTAAGAACACTAATGGTGTTACCACAATTAATGGTATTAAGTTTAATTTTTCCCAGTTTGAGGCCCATATTCCAATTATAAAACCTAACAGTGAGAAACTAACTGATGTTAAGAATAAAAATATTATCATCCAAANNGGGTGCTTAATGTCGAATGCGATAAATAACTTGGCGGTAATTAAAATTATAAGACCAATAAAGATAGATTTTGTTGTTGCTGCTCCTACGTACCCTNTTATAGTCTCAANAGGGGATATTGGTGCTGATANTATTTCGTAAATAGTTCCGTTATATTTTGGCATAAAAATTCCAAATGCGGCATTTGACAAACTTTGAGTAATTACNGAAAACATTATTAGACCAGGAATTATAAATGCTCCATAGGCTATTCCATTGATATCAGGTATTTTGGAACCGATTGCGGTTCCAAAAACAATAAAATAGAGAGAGGTAGAAATAACTGGCGCTAAAAAACTTTGGAATAAAGTTCTTATTGCNCGNGCCATTTCGAATTTNTAGATTGATANTATAGCATACAGNTTCATTTTTTATTCTGATCAATAAATGATAGAAATACTTCTTCNAGTGTACTCTGATAACTCTGTAAATCTTTTACAATAATGTTGTTTTCAGACAGTGCTGAGAGCATTCTNGTGATGCCAGTTCTGTTAGCATTTTTATCATATGTGAAAACCACTGCATTACCTTTTTCTTGGAGTTCTAAGTTAAACTGAGCTAATTCTTTGGGTATACTGGTCATCTTCTCTTTTAAATAAACAATTAATTGTCTTCTGCCCATCTTATTCATGAGTTTGCTCTTGTCTTCAACCAAAAGCAATTTTCCCCNATCAATAATTCCAATTCTGTCTGCGATTTCTTCTGCTTCTTCAATGTAATGCGTAGTAAGTATAACGGTCGCTCCGGTATTTCTAAGTTCCTTTACCAATTTCCACATGCTTTTTCTCAATGAGACATCCACCCCCGCAGTCGGCTCGTCGAGAAATATTAATTCTGGGTTATGAGAAAGAGCTTTNGCNATTAATACTCTTCGCTTCATACCNCCTGAAAGTCTGATAATAGACTCATCTTTTTTATCGTACAGCGAAAGTTCGTTTAAAATCCACTCCAAGTAATTTTTATCCAATGGTTTCCCAAACAGGCCCCTGCTAAACGACATTGCATCCCAAACACTTTCAAAGTTATCAAGAGTAAGTTCTTGAGGAACTAGCCCGATTAGTTGCCTCGTTTGCCTCCAGTCCATAATTGTGTCAAAACCTTTAACTTTAATTTGGCCTTCAGTTTGTCTGATAATTCCACAAATAGATGATATTAATGTAGTCTTTCCCGCACCATTTGGCCCAAGAAGTGCAAAAATTTCTCCTTTTGGTACATCCACAGAAATATTTCTCAACGCTATAAAACCATTTTTATATGTTTTAGAAACACTGTTTAGACAAAGAATTTTGTTCATCTATATTGGCATAGGGTTTTGGCGATTGACTTCATTTAATGCGATGAGTATTTCTTCTGAAAGAGTAACGTTAAGTCCTTTGAGAATATGGCTTAACTGTTCATTTTTTGTTGCGCCAAATATCACGGAGCCCATGAATGGCCGAGAAGCGCAAAAAGCAAGTGCCATATGAACTGGATCAATATCAAAGGTTTTTGCAACTTTCAGGTAAGCGTCTACTGCATGAAATGTCATTGGTCCGATTCTTCCAGACAAATTTGGGGAAGTGTCAGCAGTAACCTCTAATCTTGAACCGCTAGGTATTTTATTATTTTGATATTTGCCAGTTAAAAGACCGGCAGCTAATGGCGAGAATGATAGAAGTTGGACATTTTCATGATGGCATAGCTCTGCAAGGTCAGTATCAAAAAGTCTGCAAAGCAAGCTATATTCATTTTGAATTGATACTACTTTGGTCATGTTATTTTGTTTGGCCAGTTCAAGGAATTTCATAGTACCCCAACTACTTTCGTTCGAAAGACCGAGTGCTCTGATCTTACCTTCTTTCACTAGATCTGTTGAAACTGAAAGTACCTCTTCCACGTGGGAATTCATTTCTTCAGATGATTGATTCTTTGGGTCGAAGTTCCAATATTTTCTAAAATGGTAGGAGCCTCTGTTTGGCCAATGAATTTGATATAGGTCTATGTAATCTGCATTAAGTCTTGCTAAACTTTCATCTACCGATTTTAGTATCTGACTTTTTGTGATCGGGCTACCATCTCTAACGGTCGCACTCCCTTCGCCAGTAATCTTCGTAGCAAGAACAATATCGCTATGGTGTTTCCTTTTTTTAATCCAACTACCTATAATTTCTTCAGTTTTCCCCGCAGTTTCTCGCCGCATCGGATTGGTTGGATACATTTCCGCTGTATCAATAAAATTAATGCCATGTTGTACGGCAGCGTCTAATTGCCAGTGTCCAACGGATTCTGATGACGCTTCGCCCCATGTCATTGAACCTAAACAATATTCACTTACTTTTAATTCGGATTCCCCAAGGGTATTATACTTCAATGGTTTCTATTCCAGAACGTGTTACGATTAAGATTTTCTTTTATTTCGATTGTGTGCTCACCCAACTTAGGTGGTAACCTTTTATACTTTAATGCAAAAGTGTCAAACAGAATTGGGCTTCGAATCATCGCTTGGTTATCAATTTCGTACACCATTTTTCTGTGCATTGCTTGTGCATCAGTCAATGCTTCTGCGACTGTGTTGATTGGTCCGCATGGCACTCCAGCCTTTTGAAGTTTTGAAAGAGTGTCATCCCTTGAAAGAGCTGACATATGTTTTTGCATCAAAGTAATTAAACTACTTCGATGACGTACGCGATCTTTATTAGTCAGATATTCTTTGGCTTTATAAAATTTCCATCCAAGTGCAATACAGAGATTTTTAAATTGCTTATCATTGCCACACGCAATGATTATTGGACCTTGCTGAGTATCAAATTTTTGATATGGTACAATTACTGGATGGGAGTTGCCCATTCGTGTTGGGGATATTCCTGTATTTAGGTACGATGCGCCCTGATTAGCCAATACTGCAAGCTGTGTATCGAAAAGAGACATATCAATATGTGTACCTCTCCCGGTTGTTTGTCTCTCTAGAAGAGCAGATTGAATTGCTATCACGCTATATAATCCTGTAAACAGGTCGGCGTATGCTACTCCCGGTTTTTGAGGCTCTCCATTAGATTCGCCAGTGAGGTCCATAATTCCACCCATCGCTTGTATTATAAAATCGTATCCAGGTCTTTCCGCGTAGGGCCCATTTTGACCAAATCCTGTAATTGAACAATAAATTACGGATGGATTTTTACTTTTAACGTTATCGAAATCTAACTTGTAATTGATAAGGCCACCGACTTTAAAATTTTCGATGATAACGTCTGCGTTCTTAGCTAAGTTTTTTACCATCGTACAATCTTCTTTATTTTTAAAGTTAGCTATAACAGATTTTTTTCCTCTGTTGGTGCTTTGAAAATAGGCTGAAGAGTCTCCACCGTGAAACGGTGGTCCCCACGCTCTAGTTTCATCACCGGTAGGTGATTCAATTTTTATGACTTCTGCACCCAGGTCTGCTAAAAGTTGACCGGCCCATGGACCAGCCAGTACTCTGGCAAGCTCTAAAACCTTTATCCCCTGTAAAGGAAACTTTTTTTTCATCATAGATTAACTCTTATCTTTAGCTTCATTCTTTCATAGACGTTCTTTAAATAGTACACTATATGTATCACCTTACTGAAATAATACCACTAGTTGAAAGTTAAGTGTAAGCAAATTCAGTAAAATGAATTTAATTAATAAATTGGATAGGTAATATGAAGTGGTGGAAGGAAATTTTTAAGCGAAGTTGGGTTATCCCAGTGGTTCGTTTAGACGGTGTGATTGGATCTTCAGGTCAATTTGGTGGTGGCGGTTTAACAGATTGCTCGTTGGCACCAGTGTTCGAAAAAGCCTTCGAGATGTCTCGGATTAAAGCCGTCGCACTTATTATAAATTCGCCTGGGGGGTCTCCAACACAGTCCTCGTTAATAGCGTCACGAATTAAGAGACTTTCTTTGGAGAACAATGTACCAGTCATTGCTTTTTGTGAGGATGTTGCGGCCTCTGGGGGATATTGGTTGGCGTGTTCTGCAGAGGAGATTTATGCAGACGAAAATTCAATAGTTGGCTCAATAGGTGTTATTTCGGCAGGTTTTGGGTTTCATGAATTTATTAACCGTCAAGGTATTGAACGTCGAGTTTATACTGCTGGTGACGATAAAAGTGTTCTCGATCCATTTAGACCAGAAAAAAAAGCGGATATCCAAAAAATCCAAAAAATTCAAAGATCAATTCATAATAATTTTAAAAAATATGTTGAAGGAAGCAGAGGAATAAAAATAGATACAGAAATTGTATGCACTGGTGAGTTCTGGGATGCTCGAAATGCTTTAGATCTTGGATTAATTGATGGAATTGATCATTTGGAGCCATTGTTAAAAAAACGTTATGGAAGTAAGATTAGATTTAAAGTTGTTAGTCGCAAAAAACCGTTATTTGCTCGGTTAAGTAAATCGATGATAGATAGTGTCTCTGGTGCTATAGTAAGTAAATTATATTTTGGACGTTTTACTCTCTGAGGATTGAAATCAGTATTATTTCAATAGTCATTCATTTTTAAAAACTGAGACAAAAGACAATTAGAACGTATAGGCTAAAGTCAACTGGGAAACTCTAAGTGCAAGGAATGTTGTTAAATAAATTAGGGGCTTTGTGCGGTTGATTGAAATGGTTGAGTTTGTAACAGAAGAGACAAGAGAATTACCCGAATGGATTTAATTTTTTTTATCTTTGGCACGATAATTTTATTGTTCAGCGGGGATTTGCTGGTTAGAGCAGCCGTGGATACTAGTTTAAAAATGTCAATATCTCCGATGATAATTGGTCTAACTGTGATTGCTTTTGGAACTTCCGCTCCTGAATTATTAGTTGGCTTGCAAGCGACCTGGAATGGGTATGGAGGATTGGCACTTGGTAATATCATTGGTTCAAATATTGCAAATGTTTTACTCATTTTAGGCATGCCAGCGCTTATCATGGCGGTGAAGAGCAGCGATAATGGGTTAATTAAAAATTATTACTATATGCTTTTGGCTACGCTATTGTTTGTCGGGTTTTTATTTTTTGGTCAGATAAATTTTTGGCAAGGTGGAGTCCTAATTCTTCTCCTAATATTATTCGTTGTGCAGGCAATTTATCATAGTAGTAATATTTCAGAAAATTTTGATTCTCCTGAATTAAGCCAGGGTGGCAAAGATTTAAATCCTTCAATGTTAACTGCATTTTTTTTAATTGGCTTTCTAGGATTACCTTTAGGGGCTCACATTGTGATAAAGAGTGCCACTAACTTTGCTATCATCATCGGAGTTTCTTCTGAAGTTATAGGTTTAACAGTTGTGGCAATTGGCACTTCATTGCCTGAGCTTGCGACTTCGATGGCGGCCGCTAATCGTCGAGAGGTTAACCTACTACTTGGCAACGTTATTGGTTCGAATATGTTCAACATATTGGGAATTTCTGGGGCGGCAGCTCTCGTTGCACCATTGCAACTGACTGGTAGAATAGAAATTACGTCTCTTACAGCTTTGTTGACGGCAAGTTTGATCTTAGCTCCTTTCATCATTTTTAAAAAGTCAATCAATAGATTAATTGGAATTATTTTTCTTATAATTTATGTTTTTTATGTAGTGCTTTTGTTTTAACGTATGGGTTTTAAAATGAACGGATCGGCTCTAATAACAGGTGCAGCAACTAGAATCGGAAAAGAAATTGCTCTTGGTTTGGCTGCTCAAGGTAATAATATTGTGGTACATTATTTAAACTCTAAAAAAGCTGCTGAACAGGTAGCTTGTGAGGCTAAATTATTTGGAGTCCGCGCTGAATGTATAAAAGCAGACTTGCTCGATGATTTTGAAGTCAGCGAGTTAATTTTCAAAGCCTCAGAACTTATTGATTCCCCATTAAATATCTTAGTTAACAATGCCTCTATCTTCGAATATGATAGTATTGAAACTGCGTCAACTGAGAGCTGGCACCGTCATATTGGCTCAAATTTAAAGGCACCGCTGTTCCTTATACAAGAATTTTCTAAACAGGTCCCTGACGGGAAAAAAGACATAAATGGAGAAAGTATACCGCAGGGAAATGTCGTCAATATAGTTGATCAAAGAGTTTTAAAGAAAACGCCTGAATTCTTTACTTATTCGTTGGCTAAAATGGGGTTATGGTCATTAACCCAGACGGCTGCTCAGGCGCTCGCACCAAAAATAAGGGTCAATGCGATTGGACCTGGACCAACGTTACAAGGGCATCGGCAGGAAAAAGATCATTTCAAACGACAGAGAAAAAATACGGTTCTGGAGCGAGGGTCCACTCCTCGTGAAATAGTAGATGCTTTGGCGTTTCTATTGAAAACTCCAAGTATCACTGGTCAATTAATTTGTATTGATGGAGGCCAACACTTAGCATGGAAAACAGCAGATATATTGGGTTTAGAGTAAGTAGTTTTTGAAAAGCCACTGTATTTAAACGTAAAAATCAAATTTAAACATTGGGTAAATTGTCCACTAAAAAATAATAAGTAAATAAACGGATATAAAAAACCTTGATCTTTCAGTAATTTATGCATTATATTTTTTTTATCGTTTATATTCAATAACTTAAAAAAGTGCTTAAAAATTAGGCAGATTGCAGTTACTTCAATTTTATAAGGGAAAGGGGTTAAGGAAGTCGAATTACTAACAGACTTATCCACAGAAATAGTGGACACTTTTTAACTTGTAATTTAGATTATTTAAGTGCAAGCACTGAAAAAGAATCGAACATTTTTTAAGTTTGGTACAGTGTTTATTGAAATAAATCTTAATTTTACGAAATTTTTCCGATGACTCCGAATTTTAACAACAGTTTAGTTAGCGAAAGTCCTGGTAGAGAGATCATCAAATCCTACGTAAGTGATTTGACCTCCTCGCCGGGTGTTTACAGAATGTTAGACTCAGATGGTCAGGTCTTATATGTTGGCAAGGCAAAAAATTTGAAGAACCGAGTTTCTAATTATTCTAGACCGTCCGGACATTCAGCTCGAATCATCAGAATGATAAATTCTACAAGATCGATGATGTTTTTGACTACAGATACTGAAATAGAAGCATTACTGTTAGAGCAGAACTTAATCAAGCAGCTGAAACCAAAATTTAATGTTTTGTTACGCGATGATAAGAGTTTTCCAGATATCTTAATTTCTAAGTCGCATCGTTTTCCGCAGGTAGTAAAAAGTAGGGGTCGTAGACTTCCTGATAATACGTATTTTGGGCCTTTTGCATCTGCTAGAGCGGTAAATCAGACGCTTAATTATCTACAGAAAGTATTTCAATTAAGAAACTGTAGCGACTCCATATTTGATTCTCGGACGCGACCTTGTTTGCAATATCAAATAAAAAGATGCTCAGGACCGTGTGTGGGGAAAATAAGTGATGAAGATTATGAAAAGTCGATAGCAGATGCTGAAAAGTTTTTAGCAGGAAAAACATCACAGATAAAAAAAGGTTTAGCAATAGAAATGATGCAGGCAAGCTCAGACTTAAATTTTGAAAAAGCGGCGACCTTGAGAGATCGTATTCAATCGCTTACACATATTCAAGGGGCGCAGGGGATCAACCCAAAGATTGTTACTGACGCTGACTTGGTAGCTTTGGCAGTTGAAGGAAACCAGGCCTGTATTCAGATATTTTTCTTTAGATCGAATCAAAACTGGGGAAATAAAGCATTCTTTCCCCAAACTGGTGCAGGAGCAGAAGTAGGAGAAATATTACAAGCCTTCATTATGCAGTTCTATAGAAATCGATTACCACCTTCAACAATATTGGTTTCTCATCAGATGGAGAACTGCAGTCTTGTCTCTGCAGCTTTAGAGGAAAAATATGGTAAACTGGTCAAAATAGAAACTCCTTCAAAGGGAGAAAAAATAAAGTTGCTTTACAGTGCTATGAGGAATGCCTCTGAGGAATTAGCTCGTAAAATTTCAAGCTTTGAAAATCATTCAAAACTACTTACATCCCTCACAGAAAAGTTTAAATTAAGCAAAATACCTGAGCGAATAGAGGTTTATGATAATTCCCATTTACAAGGCTCACACGCAGTTGGAGCGATGATCGTTGCTGGATCTGAGGGGTTCATTCGGTCACAATATAGAAAGTTTAACATCAAAGATCCAAATATTTCTCCAGGTGATGACGGGCATATGATGCACCATGTTTTGACTCGTCGTTTTGCAAGGTTGACAAAGAATAATGATATTAATTTTTCTTCTAACTATCCAGATTTAATTTTAGTAGACGGCGGGTCAACCCAAGTTAAGTCGGCTGCGAATGTATTAAGTACAATGAATATAAAAAATGTATTTATTATTGGGGTGGCTAAAGGCGTCGATCGAAATGCGGGAAAAGAAGAACTTTATTTTATCGATCAGCCGAGTATGGTACTAAAGCATAATGACCCTATTTTGTTTTTTATCCAAAGACTTAGAGATGAAGCGCATCGATACGTGATTGGAGCTCATCGTAAAAAACGCACCGCTGCTATTCAAACGAATAAGTTAGATGACATACAAGGTATCGGATCAAAAAGAAAGCGATCACTTCTAGCCCACTTTGGATCTGCGAAAGGGGTAAGTTCCGCAGCTTTAGAAGATTTAAAGAAAGTTGAGGGTGTTTCGAACGCAATTGCGGAAGTCATTTATAATCACTTTAATGATTTTGACAGATAGGGTATCAATAGGCTGAATAAAGTTCAAAGTGGAAATAGAATATGCGTTTTACTATACCTAACGTTTTAACATTTTTCAGATTGCTTGCTGCACCTTGTGTCGGACTTTTTTTAATATTAGATTTAAGTGCGACGGCTGCTTTATTTATTTTTTTAATTGCCTCTATTACGGATTACCTTGATGGCTATTTAGCTCGGACCTTAAATCAATCTACTTCTTTAGGAAAGGTGCTTGACCCAATAGCTGATAAAGCGATGATCGTAATAACTTTGTGTTTTGTGCATTATGATTTCGACAGTACTATCGCAAAGATTTTTTTTGGTATACCGGCTATTGCAATAATATTTAGGGAAATTTTTATATCAGGATTGCGAGAATATGTTGGAGGTGGATCTGAGTTACTCAACGTAAGTAAATTTTCAAAGTGGAAGACAGCACTTCAAATGATTTCGGTAGGGGTTTTGTTGGCGAGTCGAATAGATTATTTGAAGTCCACGCTTTTACATGAGGTTGGCATTTTACTGCTTTGGTTCGCTGCGTTAGTTACGGTTATGACTGGAATTAACTATTTTAAGAAATCGCTACATGATTTGAAAGGCTAATAAATATGAAAATATTGTATTTTTCTTGGCTACGAGAATGTATTGGTGTTTCGTTTGAAGAATATTCGACTGATCAAACAACCATCTCCGGACTTATAAGGGAATTAGTCAATCGAGAGCCACGATATCGGAAGGCTTTTAAAAATTTAACAATGGTTAAAGTAGCTATTGATCAAGAGTTAGTTGCGGATATGGAAACAAGTATCGTCGGAGCGCATGAGATAGCATTTTTTCCACCGATGACAGGTGGTTAGGTATTATGGGTTTGGATTCTATCAATTTACATATTTCTATTAGGAATCAAAATTTTGATATTAATCAGGAAATAAAACAATTAAGTTCGGGCAACCTGAATATTGGCGGAATTGTTTCCTTTCTCGGTATTGTAAGAGATCTGAGTAAGAACAATAATTTGAAATTTATGGAAATTGAGCATTATCCTGGTATGACTGAGACGGCCTTAATGAAAATTTGTAATGAAGCTAAAACGCGTTGGGAAATTCAAGCTATCTCTGTAATTCATCGGATTGGTAAACTTTATCCTGGAGACAATATAGTTTTGCTTCTGGTTGGTTCGGTTCATAGAACGCAGGCATTCGAGGCATCAGAGTTTGTTATGGATTTTCTTAAGTCGAGAGCACCTTTTTGGAAAAAAGAAACTACTTTAACAGAAGCAACTTGGATAGAAGAAAACCCATTAGATGAGCAAAAGTTGTTGCGATGGTAAAAAGTTAAACATAACTTGCAGTGATAGCTAAAGTTGTAAAAATTACTATAATATTTCCCGCGGTCTTATTTGATTTAAATAGTCTCAAGCATTCGTTGCTATCATTACTATTAAATTTCCACAATTGCCAAAGTAAATGCAAATAAAAGATAAAAGCCCCGACTACAATTATAGTATTTGACATAATATGCACACGTAAGCTTTGGCTAAATGAAATTTCAATTAATATAAAACTTATTGAAGCAAATCCTGCCAACCAATATTTTGCGTTATTTTTAAATAATAATGCAGTTGATTTTAGGCCAATCAGCTCGTCGTCATCAACATCTTGAAAAGCGTAGATTGTATCATAAAAAAGAGTCCAAAAAATTCCGGCAGCGTAAAGTATTAACGCACTCTTTTCGAGATTATTATTGTGAGCTGCGAAACTGACCAAGATTCCCCAGTTGAAGCAAATGCCCAGAAAAAATTGGGGCCACCAAGTAAATCTTTTGGCAAATGGATAGATAGCAACGGGAATGAGGGATAAAATCCCAACAATGATCGCGAAGGAATTAAAAGTTAACAGAATGAAGAACGATAATATCATTTGCGCTAGCATCCAAATCAACGCTTGCTTTTTTGTTACCTGGCCCGAAGGGAGTGGTCGTAGCTTTGTTCGAGCAACTTTTAAATCAAATTCCTGATCATGAATATCGTTCCATGTACAACCCGCACCGCGCATAAAAATGGAACCGATTATGCAAGCCAAAATTATCCAATAATCGCTAAGAGTAAGGTCCGCGTTTCTGGACCAAATCGCTAAGCAGGATCCCCACCAGCACGGTAGTAACAGTAACCAGGTTCCTATCGGACGGTCGAACCGACTTAGTTTCAGATAAGGTTTGCTCCAGAATGGACAAAATCGATCGACCCAATTAGAATGAGACGCATCTGGAATTAGTCGTGAGAGATGTACATTTTTTTTCAATTTTTTCCTGCGTTGGAGATAGAATGATAGATCGAGCTTCAAGATTAAGATTATTTATTAAAGAAGAACTATATATAGGTCTAGACATAGATTTAAGTGTCGAACAGGCAAAATATCTTTTTAAGGTTATGAGGTTAAATGTAGGGCAGACAATTAACATCATAGATGGAAATACTGGGGAATATCGAGCAAAAATTACAATAAAAGGCACTCGATCTGGCAAACTTTTGGTAAAGGAAAAGATTTCAGAGTTAATTAAACCACCCAATTTGTGGTTATTATTTTCGCCGTTGAGAAAAAATCGAACAGAGTGGGTTGTGGAAAAAGCTACAGAGCTTGGTGTTCGACGAATGATACCAGTCATTACTGCTCGCACTGTAAATGTGAATGTACGAATCCAACGATTGAAAATGATTATGATCGAAGCGCTTGAGCAGTGTGGCGGCACATTTTTGCCAACGCTAGCTGAGCCAATTTCAATAGTGGATTGTTTAAATTTTTGGCCCAGTGACCGAACTTTAAATTTTTGTGATGAGTCATTATCAGCGAAAACTGATGTTAATAACTTTTTTAAGAGGCAACGAAATAAAGAATCTGCGATTCTTATTGGACCAGAGGGTGGGTTCACGGAAACCGAAGTTCAATTAATTAAGCAGAAAAAAAATGTTGTATCGGTAAGTTTAGGACCTCGGATTTTGAGGGCAGATACAGCTGCGGTTGCAGCTATCTCGATTTGGCAAAACGTAGATAAAAATAGTGAATAAATGTTGGAGCTATTTGCTTTAATTCTTTTTCAGACCTATTTTAGGCTCTGTTTTTAATATCAGACGCTTTATGTTTCCTCTATGCAACCACCATATTAGTAAACCTAGAACAGAAAATAGGAGGACTTTTTGATCAGGCTGACTAAGAAACAAAAAAAAGGGTGTCCCGAGTGAGACACTTAGGGCTGCAACAGATGATCTCTTAGAAATAAAAGCTGTTATAAGCCATGCACAGCAAACTAATAAACCAACGGCTGGGCTTGAGGCCAAGATGATACCAAGAAAGGTTGCGACTCCCTTGCCTCCTCTGAACTTATGGTAGATTGGAAAAATGTGACCCATAAAAACTGCGATGCTAGCAAATGGAAGATAAGCCTCCCCAAAAAGTGCTATAGTTGCAAGAGTTGCAACGTATCCTTTTCCACTGTCTAAAATTACTGTCAGAGCAGCGGCTATTTTGCTTCCTGTTCGCAAAACATTAGTAGCTCCAACATTACCGGATCCTATTGCACGCAAGTTGCCTAAATTCATAAATTTTGCGATGACAAGTCCAAAAGAAATTGAACCAATCATGTAGGATAGGAACGATATAATGGTTATTAAGTAAAAATCTAATCCGTAGAATAAAATCATATTTCAATATTTCTTATTTTGTTACTGTAGACGATCTTTCCTCCAACAATCGTAACAATCACTTTACCTTGCATCGTCATTTCGTCAAAAGGAGTATTCTTGGATTTAGACAATAGTGTAAATCTGTTGAGAACGAATGGTATATCTTTATCAAATAAAGTAAAATCAGCAGGTTGACATTTTTCTAAGCGGCCACCTTCGATATTTAGTATTTTAGCGGGGTTCAAGGACACGAACTTAAAAAGTTCTGGTAGTTTAAGATATCCGTCATGAACTAATTTTAGACACGCTGGTAAAAGCGTTTCCAAACCTACTGCCCCACTCGCTGCCACCTCATAAGGTAGTCGTTTGCTTTCTTCGTCCTGCGGGGAGTGAAAAGAACTTATTGTATCAAGGTCCCCATTCACTAAACCTTGAATACTTGATATTCTATCAGCTTCGGACCTAAGTGGAGGGGAAAATTTAAAGAACGTTCGGTATTTTGCAATATCGTATTCGTTTAAAATTAAATGATGAATGGATGTTCCAGCTGTTACCTTAAGCCCTTTTTTTTTGGCTTTGTGAATTGAGTCAATTCCAACTTTACTGGTTATTTGGTCNGCATGGTATTTAACGCCAACAGTTTCTGCAAGGGTTATATCCCTCTCTATTCCAAGTTTTTCTGCAATTGTCGAAACAGTGGGTAAACCTCTCAAAGTTGCAAATGCACCTGAAGTAGCGGAAGCACCATTCGACAAGTAGTAATCCTGAGGGTGCGCAATAAGCAAAGTGTTTAAATCTGACGCGTAATTTAAGGCATTTAAAAAAACTTTAGGGTCAGATATTTGCACTAGACCATTTGTAAATGCAACTGCACCTTTGTCTTGGAGGAATGCCATTTCTGTTATTTCTTTTCCTTCTAAATTTTTCGTCAGTGCTGCCATTGGTAGAATTTTAATCGGAGACACTTGTTCAGCTCTTTTCAAAAAGAATTCAAGAATTTCAGGAGTATCTATCGGTGGATTAGTATCTGGTCGGGTTACCATTGTAGTTATACCACCAGCAGCTGCGGCTGCGGCAGCTGATTTAAAACTTTCTTTATGTCGTTCCCCGGGTTCACAAATTTTTACTCCAATATCAATGATTCCTGGTGCTAAAAATGCTTTCTTACAGTCTATTTCTTTTCCAATTGATTTACCATTTACGGATTCTATACGACCATTNTTAACAGCAATCGAGCCTAATCCTTGATAATTAGTATTTGGGTCCACAAGTATAACATTTTTTAATGTAAAGATTTTTTGATCCACTTATTTACTTTCTATTGTGGGCGTTTTTTATGAGCAGCTCCATGACTGCCATTCGAATTGCAACACCCATCTCAACCTGCTCCTGTATCACACTTTTTGTCATATCATCGGCAATCATGCTGTCAATTTCTACGCCCCGGTTCATTGGGCCGGGGTGCATAACAATCGCATCTTTTTTTGCGAATTCGAGCTTATTCTGATCNAAACCATACCTATGAAAGTATTCTCTTTCGGAGGGTATAAACGCCGCGTCCATTCTCTCTCGCTGTAGTCTGAGCATCATGATAACATCAGCGTCTTTAAGCCCATCCTCCATATTTCTCGAAATTTCTACTCCGAGCTCCTGAAAGTCATTTCGAAGAAGAGTTGTCGGTCCAACAAGTCTTATTCTATTTTGCATTTTTCCAAGGAGTAAAATATTCGATCGTGCAACTCGGCTATGGTTGATATCGCCACAAATTGCGATCGTTAACCTTTGCAGTCGACCCTTTCTTCTCTTGATCGTTAGAGCATCCAGCAAAGCTTGGGTTGGGTGCTCATGCCTTCCATCACCAGCATTTATCACCGAACAGTTAACTTTTTCTGACAAAAGTTGCACAGCGCCAGAGTGGGGATGTCTTACTACAATTAGATCTGGCCTCATGGCATTTAAATTTACAGCTGTATCTAGTAACGTTTCTCCTTTATTTATGGAGCTTAATTCGGTATTAATATTCATTACATTGGCTCCAAGCCGTCTTCCAGCAATTTCGAAACTTGCCTGTGTACGAGTTGAATTTTCAAAAAACATATTAACCTGAGTACAATTACAAAGCGGTTGCTTATCGCTGGAGGTTTTTTGGCGATTTTGAACTGCATATTTTTCAGCTAAATCAAGAATAAGATTGATTTCTTGGAACGTTAGTTTTTCTATGCCTAACAAGTGTTTTTGAAAAAACATTCTAATAAATCCTTGATCCTTACATAAGCTTATAATCATAAATGATTTTGTAACAAGATTATATAAAACAAAATTTTTATTGTTATAATATGATTGTCAATATTTGATTGGCTGATAAATTAATGTAATGGAAAATGAATATATGAATCTTGAAAAAGTAATATCCTCTTTAAGGATGAATATTGAGTTTGGTGTCGATGAAGCAATCAGTGAAATGCCACGGAATAGACTTAAAGAAGGAGTAAAAGAAAATTTGTTATTGAAGGAGAATTTCAATAGGTCTGTACAAAAAGGTTCATCCGCGCTGTCCCAGACCCAGTTAATGCAAGCACCAGTTACTTTTGATCAAAAGTATGAAATAGCCTTTGATTTGGCAAGCAAATGTGACACCATTGATGAACTTTTTAAAGCTATTAACTCGTTTCCTTATTTTATTAAGAATAATCAAGCTCTTGAGAGAGGCATTTATGATGGTAAACCCTATCCTAGTATCCTTGTGTTGAAAGAACCTGAAATTTTTAATATGCAGTTAGATAAAGACCTGAAAATGTTTGATAAAAATTTATTATTGAGTAGAATCATNAGGAGTATTGAAAATACTTTAGGAAGTGGAAGAGATGGTTTTTGCGCCTCGTTGATTTCTTCACCAAATTTCTTCGAAAGAACTGAAGAAGCCACTTCTCAGAATTATAAGTTGTTTCAAGTCTTCCTCTTGCAATACGTTAATATCTTAAAACCTAGAGTANTTATTTGTATTGGTGGATCCTCCTCTANCATAAGTTTCAAAAATAATTTAAAAGATACAAACCGATTTAAGGATATCTTGACTGTTGATTTTCCGTCATTAGATATTTTAGCGCGAGCCCCAAAAAGAAAACAAGATGTATGGAGAAAAATTTTGGAGTTAAAAGAATTCTTTGGATTGGATACATCCAATAATGGTTGATACTCGACGTTTTATACCGATAAATATTGCCGTTTTGACGGTCTCAGACACGCGAACATTAGATGATGATAAATCTGGTGACTTACTCGAAAAGCGCATTAAAAAATCCGGCCACGTGTTGACTTCCCGACTGATTATTCCGGATGAAAAAGATCAAATTGTTAAGGTATTAGAAAATTGGATTAGTGAGAAAGATGTAGATGTGATCATTTCAACGGGTGGTACTGGATTGACCGGACGAGATGTAACTATCGAGGCGCACAAGCTGCTTTACGATAAAGAAATTACAGCTTTTCAAACAGTTTTTTCGATAATATCAATGCATAAGATTGGAACTTCAGCAATACAATCGAGAGCATGTGCAGGCGTCGCATCTGGAACTTATCTCTTTGCTTTGCCGGGATCACCCTCAGCTTGCAGAGATGCCTGGGACGAAATATTAGTGTTACAGTTTGATTACCGGCATTTACCTTGCAATTTTGTTGAGTTGATACCCCGGTTAGAGGAATTTGGGCGTGGCAAATAATTCATTTAACGCATTTTTAGAATTGGGGTTTTAATAATATTTATTGATAAATTTTTATTTTTATTTATTTAACTGATGATCATCTTCACCTTCTGATTTGATTCTACTCTTGATCAAACTAGATCGACTAATTACGCCAATCTGAGACGTGACGAGGAGTCAGTATGCGATTTTTGTTTCGAGCATTCGGTGGTTTGCTTTTATTAGTATTGGCGCTTGCACTTTTGGGAGTAGCTGCGGTTAAATTGAAAAATTCGTTCAGCGAAAAGGCTGAGAGTAGCTTCAAAACGAAGTACGGTAAAGAGAGAGTTTATACTGCCTATGTTGAAAAGCTTAAAGCCACGCAAGTTAAACCCAGAATTATGGCTTATGGTGAGGCCAAAAGCTGGCGTTCTTTGGAGCTAAGGGCTGCTAGTTCTGGACGCCTTGAATTTTTGTCAGAAAATTTTCGTGAAGGCGGTATGGTTAGGGTTGGTGAACTCTTATACAAAATTGATCCTCGCGAAGCAGATGATCTCGTTAAAGTTGCTGAAGTCAATCTTTTGGAAGCAAATGCTGAATACAATGAAGCTCAAACTACATTTTCATTAGTCCAATCGGACTTGAGTTACTCGGAGGAACAATTAGAGCTTCGACAGATTGCTTTGAAACGGCAGAAAAGTTTAAATGACAGTGGTATAGTGACTACCTCAGCCGTAGAAAACAGCGAATTGCTACTCTCAAATGCCTATCAAGCTGTGGCTACGAAAAAAAACTTGCTTTCGCAAGCTTCTGCTCGGATTACGCGCTCAAAAATTTCAGTTATCCGCGCTGAAATTTCTCTCGATCAAGCACGCCGCCAATTACTGGATAATGAATATCGAGCGCCGTTTGCAGGGATTATTTCGAGAGTGTCTGTAGTACCTGGCCGTCTTTTAAATAAAAATGAGCAGCTAGGAGTTTTGATTGATGCAGAAGCTCTAGAGGTTGGGTTTCAAGTCTCAAATTTAGAATTTGCTAGAATGGTTGATGACGATGGAAAAATTATTCCCTTGCGTATAAAGGTTATTAAAGATGTTCAAGAAAATTCACTTATTTTGTCAGGGATTGTTCAACGGGTTGGAGCAGAAGTGATGCCCGGAACCGCCGGAAGACAGGTTTTCGCAAGCTTAGAGGGGGATCGAAGCGGAATGATTAGAGCTGGAGATTTTCTCATGGTTGAAATAGAGGAGACACCATTGGAAAACGTGGCGATAATTCCTTCGACAGCGGTTGATGCAGACGGCAAACTCCTCTTACTTGGCGAGAATAATAGGTTAGAGGAAACACAAGTGGAAGTGCTAAGGAGGCAGTCAGATAAAGTCATTGTTAGCAAGGTTCCGTTTGATAGAGAATACGTGATTGATCGACCGCCATATTTGGGCGAAGGACTAAGAGTTAAACCATTAAGGCCAGGTGAGTCGGAAAGAACTGCATCTCAAAGTGGTAGCAAAAATAAAAAAGATGAAATGGTTGAATTAAGCCAAGAGGAACGATCTGCGCTTATAAATTTCGTTCAAAAGAACGGTAGAATGCCAAAAGAAGTAAAGGATAGTATTGTTGAGAAGTTGGAAGAAACCAAGGTACCATTAAGCCTGGTGTTGCGGTTTAAAAGTCGAATGGAGGCTAACTAATTTGTCATTGAAAACAGAGTCTTTTGTTGGTGGAATAATTAGCTATTTTGCTAGGCATGGTACGCTAGCAAACTTACTGTTAGCAATTATGATAGTTTTTGGAATTATCTCGATTACTAAAATTCGAGCACAATTTTTTCCAGATGTTATTATAGAAACTGTAACGGTTAAAGCCAATTGGAAAGGTGCTGGTCCAGAGGATATTGATAATGGTTTGGTCAGTGTAATTGAACCTAACCTAGTGGGGATTGATTCGGTAGACAGTATAAGGTCTGTATCGCGGGAGGGGTCGATGCAAATCTCTATCGATTTTGAGGCTGGTTCTGATATGAGCCTTGCTCTTCAAAATGTTAAAGATGCAATTGATGCTGTTCAAAACCTTCCAGATAATGTTGACGACATCTCAGTTAAAAGACGACAGTGGCGTGATCGAGTGACAAATGTAGTTTTATCAGGCCCGGTCCCGATTGAGCAGTTAAGTAGGTTTGCTGATGAGTTTTCTCAAAGTCTAAATCGTCTCGGAGTTAGTAAAACTGCCATAAGTGGTGTTAGTGCTCCTATCTTGCGAGTACTTGTCCCAGAGCATGCCCTAATAGGTCACAATGTTTCCATGAGTTCGATTGCGTCAGCAATAAAATCAAATGCGGAAGCAAATCCTGCAGGGGATGTGGGTAATACTGCGACGCGTATTCGAACAGGTAGTTTTAAGCGAGATGCTGAACAAATTGGTAATATTATTGTACTTTATAAAACTGATGGGTCGAAACTACTAGTTGGTGATGTTGCCTCGATTGAAATCGAGGGGCTAGATCGAGGTATGGCCTATTTCAAGAATAATAATCCTGCAGTTTTGATGCGGGTTGACCGCGGTCCTCAAGGCGATGCTATTGAAATGCAAGAGGTTGTGGAGACTGCAGCTTCCACACTTCAAGAAACTCTTCCCGAGGGTGTCACGATTGAGTTATCAGGCACGCGAGCAGAGGCAATAAAAAATCGTTTAAATATACTGTTAAAGAATGGTGTTCAGGGATTTTTTCTCGTTTTGATTTTATTATTTTTATTTCTCAGTGCTCGAACAGCATTTTGGGTTGCACTAGGAATTCCCGCAGCAATGCTCTTCTCGATAGCGATGATGTATGCTTTTGGCATTACTCTAAATATGATTTCACTATTTGCTTTAATTCTGTGCATTGGAATTGTGGTAGATGATGCAATTATAGTCGGGGAGCACGCTGACTTTAGAGCAAGGCGGTTAGGAGAGAAACCAACTGAGGCTGCGGAACGAGGAGCTATTAGAATGGGGCTTCCTGTGTTCACCGCAACTTTGACAACCATTCTTGCTTTCGCTGGGTTAGTAGCTGTTGGTGGTCGCTTTGGTAGTCTGATTAGAGATATCCCTTTCACGGTCATTGTAGTACTTTTAGCTTCATTGATGGAATGCTTCTTGGTATTGCCGAATCATATGCGGCACGCACTGACTTCAAAACTAGAGAGAACACCCTGGTATGACTGGCCCTCAATAAAATTTAATGATTTTTTTCGGTACGTGAGGGATAAGTTTTTTCGTAGGTTCACACAATGGGTAATTTTCATGCGTTATCCACTCGTTGCTGGTGCAATTGCATTACTTGCTATCTCGGGTTCATTATTGATATCTGGGCAGTTGAAATGGAGATTTTTTAATGCACCTGAAACAGGACGTCTTACTGGTAACATTGCCATGTTGCCTGGGGCTAGTAGGTCAGATACCCTTGAAATGTTAAATGAACTTCAGCGAGCCACTACGGCTGTTGCTTCAAATTTTAGAGAAAGTAATGGTCAGGATCCTATTACCTTTATTTTAACGCAGGTGGGTGGAAATTCTGGGCGACCACTTTCAGGTTCTGCTATTAAAGACAGAGATTTACTTGGTTCTATTTCAATTGAGTTAATTGATGCAGATCTGCGAACTTACTCATCTTATGCCTTTGTTGGCGCTTTACAAAGAGAAGTCCAACGACATCCACTTTTGGAGACATTGAGTTTTAGAAATTGGGCTTCTGGACCTGGAGGTGATGGCCTTCAAGTTTCGATACAAGGTTCTGATGCGCAAACGCTTAAGAAAGCGTCTGAGACTTTAATTGGTCAATTATCAAGTTTTTCTGAAATTTCGGGTCTCGAGGATAATCAATCCTATGATAAAAATGAGTTGACATTAAAACTCACGCCCCGAGGAGAGTCTCTTGGATTTACAATTTCAGCGATTGGATCTGACTTATATCAGAGGTTAAATGGTATTGAGGCTGTTGCTTTTCCAGATGGATCTCGTACTGCAAAAATTATTGTAAGTTTATCTCAGGACAATGTAAAAGCTGATTTTTTGAGTCGAACCCATGTCAGAAGCCCTAACGGAAAGTTTGTAAAACTTTTAGATATTGTGACGGTAGAGTCTAATGTTGGATTTTCAACTGTGAACCGAGATAATGGGCAAAGACGAATTATTGTGTCTGGTGATATTTCAGAGGATGACCCTGCGAGGGCAATTTATATTTCTGATCAGCTCAAAGCTACTATTTTGCCAGAACTTCAAACCAAATTCGGTATAGAGACTGAACTCTCGGGATTAGCTCAGCAGGAGAGAGATTTTTTAAATGATGCATTTATTGGTTTTGCACTTTGTTTAATGGGTATTTATCTGGCTTTATCTTGGGTATTTGAGAGCTGGCTCAGGCCCATCGTAATAATGGCTATTATTCCATTTGGTCTGATTGGAACTTTGTGGGGGCATTTTTGGTGGGGTATCCCACTTTCAATGTTCAGTATAATTGGTTTGATAGGGATGACAGGCATTATTATTAATGACTCGATAGTACTAATATCAACGATCGACGAATATGGTAAGAAACGAGGTCTCTTTCCCTCGGTCATCGACGCAACCTCAGATAGATTGAGACCAATTCTTCTAACCACACTTACCACAGTTCTTGGATTGCTTCCACTTTTATTTGAGACCTCAAAAGATGCACAGTTTTTGAAACCTACTGTTATTACACTGGTATACGGTTTGGGTTTTGGCATGTTCGTTATATTATTTCTGGTACCAGCTCTAGTCATTATCCAAAGGGACTTTAGACAACTACTCAATGCGTTGAGGAGATTAGTTTTCAGCAGTAAATTAAGTAATTTTGGAAAAATATCTATTTGGGTCGGTATGTTTTTTCTGTTTGGTGTCTTCTTAGCCGGGTTTGGTTCTTTGATAGTTTCGGGAAAATCAGTATTGAGGTTACTTCTACCTTTTCCAGTAGGTTCTATTTTATTAGTAAATTTTTCCGGGTTACTAATTGTAACGCTATTTTTAATTTTTTGGTTAGCTATCTTTAGACGGAGATTGTTTGTTGACCCAAAACGGGCAGTCTAGTCACAGCCATCTATTTCAAATCCGNTATTGTCTAATATTAAAAGAGTTATTAAACGATCTCGTTCTATCGCTCCTTCCACGCGTTGGATATTTTCAAGTGAGGCGCTCACGAGTACATTTTTGTCGCTTATCTTTATCGTTTGATTTTCAACATAACTTTCAGATAAATAATAATCAATTATTACAAATGGTTCTGAATTAGGTTTGTCAAAAAGCTCAANCAAATATGTCAGATTTAAGTCGCTACCATTTACGTCGATTGAGCAATTAGCCGAGGAAATTATCTCATCGGTGGTTTTTGACGGTACACGTGATAAAGCCTCAGTGACTACTTTTAAATTTTCATTGTTAGATTCAGATTCNAANTTNGAANTGATTGTAACTGTTTTTAGTAAACAAATATCAGAGCAGACTCCAAAATCTANTGTGACGTTGAGGATAGCATTCTTGTCAGGAACNATTTTTTTAATTTTTATGGGAATTGTTAAAACACCTTCATAACCAATGATTTGAACATTGTTTTGATTAAAGATTTGAGGTGTAGGCCAGGAAAATTTGATACTCTTAATATTTTTTGATTGGCTCCAATCTATAATCGGGCTGATACCGAACACCCCAGGCTTTCGCCAATAAGTCTTCCAACCATCATCGAGTTTAAACTGTATTGCACCCTGAACGTCCATATTTGCATATTTCCAACCAGATATATAAGCCACTGATACAATTTCTTGATCTTTCTGCGTTTTGGCTAAGCTCAATTGCGCCTCTAGAACCATTGAAAAAAAAAGTAGAACTATTAAACTTTTTCTCCTAAATATGTTGTAACAAGTCTTTTTGAGGTTTTTGGTATTCATGATGTTCCAACTTAGAATAATGTTCTTTTTTGTAAATTTAGATTCGGATGAAAGATAGCATGCGTGATCGCGAAGATAGTGTGCAGGATTATGAAGGTCAACTTTTGTTAGCCACACCAAAAATGACTGATGCCAGGTTCGAAAAAGCGGTGATTCTCATATGCTCTCATAATGTTTCGGGTGCGATGGGTATAATAGTGAACAAGCCAACATTGGAACTTAAGTTTGAAGATATTTTAACGCAACTTAAAATCAATTCTAGCATAGTGTGTAAGACACAAAAAATATTTTTTGGAGGACCTGTGGAATATGGAAGAGGATTCGTGGTTCATTCGCCAGATTATGAGTCCTCAAAGGCGAGCATTATGATTCGGGATGATTATTTTTTGACTGCAAGTAAAGAAATTCTTGAAGACATTGCTAATGGCTGCGGCCCAAAAAATAGTCTATTGGCCTTGGGTTATGCTGGTTGGGGACCNGGACAACTGGAAAATGAAATTTTTTCTGATAGTTGGTTAGTATGTGAATCTGACCCTAACTTGATTTTTACCATACGACCCGAATTTAAATGGAATGANGGTCTGAAAAAACTTGGGGTCGAGCCGTCACAATTGTCAACTTTAAGTGGTAATGCCTAACTTTTTGATACTGCGGCTCTCTTTAACCGATCATTAATTGCAATTCCAAAGCTATAATTNGGGATAGGGGCTACAGATATAGTTTTAATCTCCATTAGCTTTGCCATCTCATCAATGTCAGTCAACGTTGCAAAAAAATTCATCGCTGCTTCTTCAAGGTTTCTACCTNGTGATAAATTTAGACCAAGAGCATTTTTTGGCATATCTCCAAAACCTAGGAATAACTCGTTAGTTGTTGGATTCTCTACATTTAGTTTGAGATTAGAGTTTGGTGCATAATGTGAATCAAGCATTCCTGGTGCTTGAATTTTTGATTTCTTTGCCAAAGTCAAATCAGGTCTTAAAAGTTTTTTTCCTAGTTTTTTTTCGATTATTTCGATTGGNGTACCGCCCGGCCTCAGAAGAACAGGCCCACTCTTTGAAAAANTAATTATAGTACTTTCTAAACCAACAGAGCAATTGTCACCTTTTATTAAAGCTGAGATTTTTCCATCCATATGAAACAAAACGTCCTTGGCTCGGGTTGGACTAATTTTACCTGAAATATTTGCTGATGGGGCGGCTATTGGAGCGCCAAACTCTTTTATCAGAGATCTTGCTACTGAGTGCATGGGAACTCTGATGGCTATAGTTTTCAGTTGACCCGTAGCAAGAGAGGCCAGTGCTCTACTATTTTCGTTCTTCTCTAAGACTAAAGTTAGGGGACCTGGCCAGAAATTTTCGATTAAAACTTCTGCTGCTTTTGGGACTTTAGCCCAGTTATATGCATCCTCAGGGTTTGAAACATGTATAATCAGAGGATTATATTTGGGACGGCCCTTTACGGCAAATAATTTAGCAATGCCTTTGTTTGAAAATGCAGAAGCGCCAAGTCCATAAACTGTTTCAGTTGGAAATGACACTAATTCAGATTGCTTCAAAAGTTTGATAGCTTTTTTTATTGATTTGATATCCTGATTTAATATTTTAGTTTTAATTATTTTTTGCATTGTCATACTTGCTTGTTTTGAATTGAAGGATTAGACCTTCTATAAAGTATTACCGGTAGATTTATAGTTGTTTTACTAAAAATTATAATATAAGGCCAAGATTATGGATTATTGCCCTCCAGTTGATGAAATGCTCTTTCAATTAGAGCATATTTGTCATGTTAAAGAATTATTAAACTATAATAAATATGAAAATATTGATCTACTTACGATAAGTAAAATTCTTGATGAAGNGGGTAAACTCAGTACAAAATCCATTGCACCATTGAATCGAGTTGGCGATCTAGTTCATCCTAAAAAACAAAACGATTTAGTGTTGTGTCCACCGGAATTTCTCAAGGCATATAAAGAAATTTCGTCAGGCGGTTGGATTGGTATGTCGGGAAGTGAAGACTTTGGTGGTATGGATCTACCGTTGGTTATTGGAAGTTGTGTAAATGAGATGCTAGGAAGTGCATGTCTTTCATTAGCCTTAAATCCTTTGATGACACAGGGACAAATTGAGGCCTTACAAAGTCATGCAAGTGATGCGATTAAGAAATGTTTCTTNCCACATTTAATAAGTGGTCGTTGGTCTGGAACAATGAATCTAACCGAAGAAGCTGCAGGCTCTGACGTTGGAGCCTTAGCTGCAAGTGCAACCCAAAAAGAAAATGGTACCTATGAAATTTCAGGACAAAAGATATATATCAGTTGGGGTGAACACGATCTGACTGAAAATATTTGTCATCTTGTTTTGGCTCGGATACCTGGTTCGCCGAATGGAACAAAAGGAATATCCCTATTTTTAGTTCCCAAATTTTTACCTACTGAAGAGGGTGGCATTGGAAAGCGTAATAGGCTAGCCGCAGTATCACTTGAAAACAAGATGGGGCTCCATGGGTCACCAACTGCTGTGATGAATTATAATAAAGCCATTGGATGGTTAATTGGAAAACCAAATGAAGGTATGAGCGCGATGTTTACGATGATGAATAACGCAAGATTAGGTGTAGCAGTTCAAGGATTATCGCAGGCGGAGAGAGCGTTTCAGACGGCTGTNAAGCATTCTAAGGANAGAAAGCAGGGTAGAGCACAAGTAAAAAATGGTTTTGGTACAATAATTGATCACGCTGATGTCAGAAAGAACCTTCTTTATATGAAGGCGTTGACATCAGTTTCGCGTAGCCTTTGTCTTGATACCGCTATGTCAATTGATCTTGCAAAATTGTCTGGATCATCATTTCATCAGAACAGAGCCGCTTTTTTGATACCTATTGCTAAGGCATTTAGCACGGACAATGGATGTANAGTGAGTGATATTGGAATTCAAGTCCATGGAGGACTTGGTTTTATAGAAAGTTCTGGTGTTCCTCAATTGTTTCGTGATGCACGAATAACGGCGATCTATGAAGGAACCAATGGAATTCAGGCTATGGATCTTGTAAATAGAAAATTGTCTGATGGTGGTTCTGCAGGGTTTGCTTTAATGGAAGAGTTTGTCGACACTGAAAAGTCTTGCGAGCGAACAGGTATTTTAAGTAATAATTCCATTCAAGAATTTCGCACCGCCAGGCTTGATCTATTTAATGCTTTTAATTGGATGGTAAAGGCAGAAAATATGAATGAACGTTATGCGGGAGCGACTCAATTTTTGAGAGCGTTTGGTCTCGTGCTAGGTGCACATTATTTGATGAAAGCTATGACTGGTAGTCAAACTTCGGCGAGGATTGATCTAGCACAGTTTTATATTGATCACATTTTACCAGAAAGTTTTGCTTCTATAAAATCTGCGTGTAGGGGTTCTGGGTCGATATATCGAGCTCAAATCTAACTTGGGTAAAAACTTTCATGACAATTAAAGAAGTAATAAATTTTCCATATCTTACTCCTCCTAAACCCGGGACTGTTAAAGAAATTAGAGACGGCATCTTTTGGGCGCAAATGCCACTTCCAATGCTTATTGATCATGTAAATGTTTATATTTTGGAGGGTGCAAATGAGTTAACTATTGTTGATACCGGTCTAAATTTTGAGAATTGTCGGTCTGCATGGCNAAATATTATTAAGAATAATTTTAGTACAAAACCCATTACGAAAGTCGTAATAACTCATCACCATCCTGATCACATCGGCCTTTTAGGCTGGTTTTGTCAAAATTTTGGTGTTGAAGTTTATGCCTCTAGAACATCTTGGTTACTCGCGAGGATGCTATTTCTTGATAAACAAAATAAGGTGAGTAATCAGGCTAAAGAATTTTGGGTAAAAGCGGGTATGCATAAACAAATATTTGAAGAAAGATGTAATACTCCACCCTTTAANTTCTCTGATGTTGTTTCTGAGTTTCCTGTGGGATTTAATAGCCTTAAACAAGGAGATGAGATTTATCTGTCCGATAAAAAATGGCGCATTGAGATTGGTAACGGGCACGCCCCTGATCACGTGGTGCTATGGGGTGTAGACTTGCCAATTGTGTTTTCTGGTGATCAAGTCATTCCAGGTATTTCTTCAAATCTTGGTGTCTATCCGACGGAACCATTGCTGGATACGGTGGGTGCTTGGTTAAATTCGTGTGATAGGCTTCTCAAAATTTCTGAAAGAGGTCACTTCGTACTGCCTGGTCACAAATTACCATTTTATGGTCTTTCAGTTAGATTAAGACAACTTATTGATAATCATCTATCGGCTTTAAACAGAATAGAGAAAAAATTAACACAAGGAAGTTTTACGGCAGTTGACTTGTTTGAGCCAATTTTTAAAAAAGAAATTAACAAAAATGAATATGGCCTGGCTTTGGCTGAAGCTGTTGGTCATGTTAACTATTTTCGTGAAAGAAACTGTTTAGAGGTTTCANAAAGAGACGATGGAGCACTTTTGTTTAAAATGAAGTAATTTTGATATTTTCATCTTATTAATTGTATGCGACACTCTCNACTTTAGTGTTTTAAATGTAGGAGGAACAGGTGACAGATCATAAACACGGTAAAATGGATATAACTGAACAGCAGAGAGTTTTCGCTGGATTTATAAAATTTGGAACTTATGTCGGTCTTTTTTCAGTTTTTGTGTTAGTTTTTCTCGCGTTNTTTAATTCCTGATNNGCTTTTAAGACCAGTATTTAGTTAAAACNTACGATCTCAAATTCCAGTATCNCTTTGTACCTTTTTACGCGCTAGCTTCCTAGCTCTTCTTACNGCTTCAGCTTTTTCTCTTGCTCGTTTTACTGACGGTTTTTCAAAATGCTGTTTAAGTTTCATCTCTCTGAAAACCCCTTCTCTTTGAAGTTTCTTTTTCAGCACTCTTAACGCTTGATCAACATTGTTATCTCTTACTTGTACTTGCACAGAATTTATACCCTCATGGTGACAAAGTTTTCTTAAAAAAATTGGTATAGCAATCAAATATCATTATGTCTATAGTNTATAGGTAAAGAATTNCAATTATTAAGGTTGANTGGATGGTTCGCAAAAAAAAATCTACTCACGACGAATTAATTGATGCCGTAATTGATAAGGCGTTAAAGCATGTCGTTTTTGACGGGTGGTCAGATCATACTTTTCGAAGAGTATGTAGAGAATTGAAGATAAACGAAACCGAGGTACGTCAAATCTTTCCAAGAGGTAGTCTTGATTTGGCGCTAGCTTTTCATAAACGAGATGATGACCAGTTTTTGGCGAACTTTGCGGTTTCAGCAGATAATAAACCGAATCTTCGTATTAGAGATCGCATTGAGTCTGCAATAAATAGCCGTCTGGAACTAGCTGCTCGAAATAAAGAAGCTGTCAAGAGAAGTATGTCCTTATTGACTACTCCTTTCTACTTTTCAGAAGGAACAAAATCTCTATGGAATACGGCGGATACAATCTGGACCTCAATTGGCGATAAAAGTGAGGATTTTAATTGGTACTCAAAGCGATTAACGCTTGTATCAGTTTATTCTGCTACTTTGGTATTTTGGATGGAAGATGATAGTGAAAACTTTCTTGAAACGAGAGGATTTATCAAGAGGAGAATCCAAGATGTCATGACGATCGAAAGGTTAAAAAGTAGCATTAAGGGTTCACCTGTTTGGGGAAATCTTCTAAAAAGATTTAATTTCAGTGGTGTTGATGTTGGAAAGCATAAGGATAGCTTTCCAGGATGGTAAATGTACTAGGAATTTGGAATATTACTTGGCGATATTTTATATCTTTGAATTTGTTGAGTTAGTATGTATACATAAAAATAAATAGACGATTGTAAAAAAATTCAGATAATGGAATGTCAAGTAGCTGGGTTTTACAAATAGTGTGATTACTGAAATTGGAGAAATAAATGGCACTTCCTTTGATGCAAAAAGCGACAGCGGTTTGGTTGATCGATAATACCAAGTTAACTTTTTCACAAATTGCGAAGTTTTGTGGCTTACATGAACTTGAGGTGAACGGCATCGCTGATGGGGATGTCGCGACTGGTATCAGGGGAATGGATCCTATTTCTAATACACAACTCACTCTTGAGGAAATTAAAAGATGTGAGGAGGATCAAACAGCGGAGTTAGTTTTATTAAAAAACCCAGCAGCGATCGGTGAAGGTAAGAGAAGAGGCCCGCGGTATACACCCTTATCGAAAAGGCAGGATAGACCCGCTGCGATAGCTTGGATTGTTAAATTTCACCCTGAGCTTACGGATGCGCAAATTTCAAAACTAATAGGAACAACTAAACCAACGATACAATCAATCAGAGCTCGGACACATTGGAATATGGCGAATTTTCAACCTGTTGACCCAGTAGCTCTTGGTCTTTGTAAACAAGTAGAGCTTGATGCTATGGTTGCTAAGTCAAGTAAGAAACTTGATCAAGCTCAATCATCAAAGAATGATGATAGCGAAACGACTATAGTGTCTACTGAGAGTTCATTAATAGCTGCCGACAGTAAAGTTCCATCAAATATCGCCGGTCTCGAAGGTTTTTCGTTGACCGATGTTAAAAGCGAAGAGCAGGGTTCTATTGATCCTGATTCAATTTTTTCTTTGCCAAAAAATGATAAAGAATAAAAGATTGAGCTTGTCTAATAAGCGGGTGAGCTCATGCGGTCGATTAATGAACGACCACCGTCAACTGCAAGCACCTGACCCGTTATGAAAGAAGATAAATCAGAGGCTAGAAACAATACGGCTTCAGCAGCTTCTGACGCTTCACCGATTTTACTGAGAGGTGTAGCGTCAATTACTTGGTCAGTAAGATCTAAATTTTCTCGCATCAGGTTTCTGAGGCTTGCGCTCATTACACTACCAATTGACACAGCATTAACACGGATCCCTTTTGGCGCAAGTGCTACTGCCATAGATCGTGTTAATTGGTCTAAACCAGCGGAGCTTACTGAATATGANAGAATATCTGGCTGGGTCCGAATTGAGGCAATTGATGTTAGGTTTACTATGGTCCCGATGACTTGCCCAATTTCTCTATCTTGAGCTTGAGAAACCATNCTACGTGCTACTGCTTGAATNAATTGAAAATTAACAGTGATGTTTTGATGAATTAATTGANNAAAGGTGTCATCCTCTGGGTTNAGTGGATCGGAGGTAAGTACCTGACGACTTGCATTTATTAAGATGTCTACTGATCCAAAATTATCAATAGTTGAAGCAAGTAGGTTTTTTATGGTAAGTCTTTCTCGTAAATCCCCACAAAATGCTAACACTTGTCCTTCATTTGACTCGGTTAATGAACTTGTTTCGTGTTCTAGGTTGTCTTCATCCATGTCAGATAAGACAACGTTAGCTCCAGCTGCTACAAATGTTCGCGCAATCGCCAGCCCAACACCATTTGCTGCCCCCGTTACAATTGCACATTTTCCATCCAGTGAAATTCCCATTTGGTAACCTAACCTATTTTATAATATGAGTCTTTTAACAAGATCATCATCTTAAGCCCTTTTTGATTTTTTTGCGAAAATTATTTTAAAATATTTATTTTGTGAAAAAACTTTAAAATCATAAAATAGATTACTTATAACATTTTCATACGGAAGTTGAATATTTGCTACTAGTAGAAGATTACCTCCATTTTTGAGAATACAATGGCTGGCCTTAATAAAATTTATTCCAAGTTTAATGTCTTTTCCTTTATTTGAATGAAAAGGTGGATTGCAGATCGCATTATCAAACTTTGCGCNAAGTGACTTAACCTCATTAATATCNGACCATAAAAATTTTGCNTTTTCNNTTTTTATGTTTAGTTTAGCGCAATCAAGTGCTCTAAGATCATGATCCAGTAGTGTGACTGAAGTGATACGTGAGCAGGAGCTGAGTAATTTGAAGCTTAGGAAACCCCAACCAGCTCCTAGATCAATAACATCACCAGTGACCTTTTCGTCAAAAGCGGAGGTCAAAAATTGGGAGGCTGNATCAATCTTTTTGTAAGAAAANAGACCTGGNACGCTGAAAAAACCATCTCTATTTTTTGATGGNTAGAGCTGTTTTAACTGATTGGAAAAAGGACTTATGCTGTCTGATGATACCTTTATAATTACTATTTTTCCATGAGCTTTAGCAATTGAATTTTCTACCTTAATTACGTCTGACAACGCTTTAATGATACTATCAATTCCATCACGTTTATTTCCTTCTAAAATTATNAAGCCACCGAGTTTAGTAGCCTCATAAGCAATTGCTATTTGCCCTAAAGCCTCTTCTCGTGTNTTTGGGACAGAGACTATGACTGTTTCATATTTTTTTGAAATGTTATTCGGAGTTTCAAAGCCTATTTTTTTTGCTTCAACATGTTGCTTTTTTAGTGGACTATAATAACTNACGTTGGGGAGNGNAAGGTTTTTTAGATCAGTTACATTCGCATAATTNATGNATAATGTNGAGGCGTTNGNGTCGGCCGATTGGGNAGAACACTCTTTAATGGTTTTACAAATATGTCGAAGCCGTCCAAGCGATCCCATAGCTTATTTCTATTATTCTTTTTCCATAGTNCATTGAAGGGGATGTTCATACTTCCTCGCGTAATCCATGACTTGTGTAACTTTTGTTTCGGCGACTTCATTGGAGTATACACCAACTATTGCAAGTCCTTTTTGATGTACATCAAGCATAATTGTAATAGCTTTTTCTCGACCAATTTTGAAGTATTTTTCTAATACTGTTACTACGAATTCCATCGGAGTGAAGTCGTCATTTAACAATATTACTTTATACATTGGTGGTTTTTTAGTTTTAGGTTCCGTCTTTTCTATGACTGAACCATCGACATCGTTTTCTAAATCTGGGTTGTTGGTCATTGTAGTTAACTGCATAAATTTTATTTTGGTTTAATAATCAGACTATACAAAGAAATTGTTNAGTTGAAAAGGGCTCTCATCCTCTGTTTTTACGATTCTCTTTTTTAAATTATAANTTTTAAGTCATTTCTAGTGATGGANGAAAAGATTNACCTTACTTTATATCAAGGTGTATCCGAGTTAAATAAATATTGTTCTTGCTTGATATTAAAATATTGTCAGTTAACTTCTTTTACATTAACTAGGTTTNAGTAGATTGTCAGTTGAGGTTGAAAACTTTGCTCAGTTCTGTGGTATGTTTTGGATAAGTTGTTGTTTAATGTATGAGCATGAAATTAAGAACTTTAAATATCCAGTAAGCCAATTAAAGCATAGGTTTTTTTTTGTTGCGTTAGCGATAGGTTACCTTTTAAGCTCACCAACGTCTGCATTATCTTATCAGTTTGCTACATTTGTAATGGATGCAAATTCGGGCAAAGAATTATATAGCCAAAATGCTAGGACTAAGCTTCACCCAGCGTCTTTAACAAAAATGATGACATTGTATCTTACATTTAATGAAGTAGAAAATGGCAACTTAAGGCTTGATCAAAGAGTTTCGATTAGTCGGAATGCTACGCGTGAGCCACCCTCAAAATTTGGTTATAAAATAGGACAAAAAGTATCTATCAGATTCTTGATTAGGGCTGCGGCAATACGCTCGGCAAATGACGCTGCAACAGCCCTCGGGGAAGTAATTTCGGGTAGTGAGGTTGAATTTGCAAAGTATATGACAAGAACTGCTCGAGCCATGGGAATGAAGAGTACAAGTTTTCGTAATGCTAACGGTCTCACTGCATCAGGACATTTGTCAACGGCTCACGATATGGCAATTTTGGGCCAAAGATTGCTTTATGATTTCCCGGAATATTTTCATCTTTTTGGTCGGTCATCTGTAGTTTCTCTTGGGCGTACGCTCTATAATACAAATCGTAAATTTCTAGCTAGCTATAGCGGAGCAGACGGAATTAAAACAGGATTCACCTCAGCTGCTGGTTACAACTTAGCTGCTTCTGCTAAACGAGGTGATAAAAGAGTAATAGCCGTAGTTTTTGGGAGTGGATCAGTAAGGCTTCGAACCAAAAGGATGACAGAACTATTAGATATTGGTTTTGCTAAGTCAAAGAATTTTACCGGAACAAAAACTTTGAGTGCTATAAATTTAACTCAGATTAAGAATAATACCAAACTTGCTTCTGGCGCTGTATTTATCTCATCACCACCACCAAGTAGACCAATAAAAGTCTCGAATAATGCCATAGTTGATGTAAAAAAAATAAATGAAATGATTGAAGGTATTTTAACCAGTGACGCAGTTGGCAACATTTTCCTCAAAGAAAATCAGAATACACCTCTCAGGCGACCTGAGACCTTGACTTTAGGAGGTAATGATAATCATTTTGGGTCTAATAAAGAAAACATGGAGTCGATATTGTTGGAGGTTTTAGAGACAGCAGATGTAAACCGATCTTTTAGTATCTTGGTTGGAGCATATTTTACTGATTTCAACGCCAAAAAGGATTTGGCAAGGCTAGCTTTAACTGACTTAGATACTCTTGGCGGAACTGATAGGTCAATAACAACCGGAACTGTAGACCAGAAGAAAGTTTTTAGAGTAACTTTCACCGGACTTAAAAAGTCTGACGCGTTAAAAGCCTGTCAGAGGTTGATTGCTAGAAACGAATTGTGTGAAATAGCTGAGCAAACGAACTAAAACCCTAAACCTTCATATTTTTTCTTAAATTTGGATACTCTCCCACCAGTATCAAGGAGCTTATGACTTCCACCAGTCCATGCCGGGTGTACTGACGGATCGATTTCTAATGTAAGTGTGTCGCCTTCCTTTCCGAAGGTAGATCTAGTTTTATAAGTCGTTCCATCAGTCATTTTAATTTTGATTGTATGGTAGTCTGGATGGATTTCAGGCTTCATATTTTGAGTACCTTTCTATGAAAATTTATCAACTCTGCTTTGCCTTATAATTTGTCTTTTCAGTAATACGAGCTGATTTTCCTCTCCGTTCCCTGAGATAATAGAGTTTAGCTCTTCTGACTTTTCCACGTCGAACGACTGTGATACTTTCTATATTAGGTGAGTGAAGAGGAAAAACTCTTTCGACACCTTCGCCAAACGATATCTTTCTAACAGTAAAAGATGCAGCCAACGTAGATCCTCCCCGCCTGGAAATTACTACACCCTCATAATTTTGGACGCGACTTCGAGTTCCTTCAGTTACTTTATAACCCACTTTAACTGTATCACCTGGCGCAAAATCGGGAATATCTTTTGCTAACGATGCAATGTGTTCCTTTTCGATTGACTCAATTATATTCATGTACTTTACCTTTGCCATTCCTTGATAGCGCTTATTTCATTTTTTTTCACTGATGTAAACTGATTATCAGATGAATTTAAGGATTTTTTTTTAATTTTGATAATAAGTCTGGCCGTCTATTCTTTGTAAGCTCTCTTGATTTTTTTCTTTTCCAATCACGAACTTTGTTGTGGTTTCCTGACAGTAAGACCGCGGGTACTTTTTTTCCATTCCAAACGCTCGGTTTGGTATATTGAGGATATTCCAACAACCCATCACTAAAACTTTCATCGACTGTTGAAAGATTATTTCCAAGAACACCAGGAAGATTTCTAACCACTGAGTCTATGAGAGCTTGAGCAGCTATCTCCCCGCCAGTAATAATAAAGTCACCGATTGAGATTTCCCGCATTCTCCATTTATCAATTACTCTTTGGTCAACGCCTTCAAAGCGACCACATAGTAATATTGCTCCTTTCATTTTAGCAATCTCGAGTGAAATCTTCTGTGTTAACGGGTCTCCTCTGGGAGTTAGATTTATAATTGACCAATCTGCATCTGCAGGATTAATATTCTGTGTGGCGGCGACAACAGCATCATCTATAACATCAGGTCTGAGTACCATCCCGGGACCGCCGCCTGAGGGTGTATTGTCAACCTCGTTATGCTTTCCTACTCCGTAATCCCTCAAGTTTAGTACTTCAAGAGACCAGATATTTTCTCTTAAGGCATTTCCCAAGATAGAACAGCCGAGGGTTCCGGGAAACATTTCGGGATAAAGCGTAATAACTTTGGCTATCCAAGATTTATTTAACAATTGGTGATCTTTTTGGAATTTAGCTGCCCTGACGGATTTATTTGCATCATAATTCAATTCTAATTTAGATTTAGTAGACATTTAGTGATTCTGCGCTTTCAAGAACTCTTGAGGAACTATTTTTAAACTTATATATTTTTTATCAAGATTAACTACTGGAATAGTTTCAATATTAAAAGGTAACATAATAGTTTTTGAACTTTTGTTGTGGGTTATTTCAATAACTGTTCCGGCGCCATAATTATTGACGTTTGTTATTTTTGCTATTGGATCGTCATTTTGATCTTTTACTTGGAGACCAATTAAATCTGCATAATAGTATTCTTCCTTGTCGATCACAGGCAATTTATTTCGTTCCGCGAATAATAATTTTCCTTTCAGGGCATGGGCGCTTTTACGGTCTTTAATTGCTTCTAATCTAACTTGGAATATATCATGTGACTGAGAAATGAGCCTAAAGTGTAACGCTTCAGGATAATCTTCTATCTTTAATGGGTTATAGTTTTTGATTGCGGACGGAATCGTGCAGAAGGACCTTATCTTCAATCCTCCTGCCACTCCATGTGCTCCTATTACGATACCAACACAAGTCCAATTATTTAGGTGATTTGAGCCAGTCACTTCATAATCTCATTAATTAGTTAATATTTTATTTTACAGATTTACTTATTTTCTTCTTTTACTGGTTTTTCTTCTTTTGCTGGTTTTTCTTCTTTTGCTGGTTTTTCTTCTTTTGCTGGTTTTTCTTCTTTTGCTGGTTTTTCTTCTTT
>PAHT02000065.1 GCA_002705045.2 Paracoccaceae bacterium
TTTATATTTCTTTTAAAGTTTTTTTAGTTAATAATTTAGATTTGTTAGATATTTAATTTATGAGAATCGAATGACCGCTCAAGTCGTAATTGCTAAGCCTAACAAATTGGATTGGCGTAGAAGCAAAGAATATGGTGAACTTAAGTGGAAGTTGTTGGTGGACTCCACTATAACTAATACATCTGATATTTCCGTAGGTGCTTTAAAAATCAAACCCAATCATAGCCTTGCTCTTCATTCCCATAGTCCAAAGGAGCTTTACATAATTAAAACAGGAAAAGGCCTTTTACTTAAACCAGAAAAGAATGAAATTATAAAAACTGGTGATGTAGTTTTCATTTCGGAAAATGCACCGCATGGAGTGCGAAATATAGGAAAAAACTCCTTAATTATATACTGGATTTTTCAAACTGACTGCTGGGAAGAAGTTAAATATAATTTTCGAACCTAAAATCATAGTTCCTATTAATTGACACAAATATTAAAATAAGTGAAAAAAACTATGTTAACTTTAAAAGATAAAACGATATTTGTTAGTGGAGCCGGTGCAGGAATGGGTCGTGCTGTGTCTTTGCTCGCCGCGCAGGCTGGTGCTACAGTGATCGCTACAGACATCAATAAAGATAAATTAAACGAGCTCAGTAAAAAAAATATTATTACCTTCACCCTAGACGTTGCAAATAAAGATCATGTAACTGATTTTTTTGATAATAATTCTGCTTTTGACGGAATAGTTAATATGGCCGGTTGGGTACATCACGGACAAATAGTTGATACTAATGAGGAAGACTGGCGCAAATCGTTTCAAATAAATGTTGATAGCATGTATTATGTTATACGTGCAGCACTTCCAAAAATCCTTCTAAATGGAAAAGGAGCATCGATAGTAAATATGGCTTCACTAGCGTCGTCCTTAAAAGGGTTCAAGTTTAGAGCCGCCTACAGTGCGTCAAAGGGGGCAGTGATCGGTTTGACAAAGTCTATCGCTATTGACTATGTCGAAAGGGGAATTCGTTGTAATGCAATCTGTCCAGGGACTATAGAAACCCCCTCGCTCTCTGACCGAATTAAAGCACTTTCAGAAAAATTAGGCAGCGAAGAAAAAGCACGTGATTGGTTTACGAAAAGGCAACCTATGAGGAGATTAGGTCAACCCAATGAAATCGCACAACTAATTATTTATCTTCTTTCAGATGATGGAGCATACGCGACAGGTCAATGTCATGTAATTGATGGAGGAACTATGATATAATTTTCTACCAGCTTAGTTTTTAGTTATGGCACTTTAAGCCAGCCAGATAAAATTCTGATCGATAAAGGTCTGTAACACTATTCAAAATATTTTTCACAATTCTCTGTAAATGTTTTCATTGAAGCACGTACATTTTTTCGCGCAAAAGAGGGAAGATCATTCATTAATTCATTTAAAACCTCAATACTTACATTCGCGTTTTCACAAGCATAATCAATTTTAGTTTTGTCTGGATTTTCTCTTTGCCAGGACCGAAAATCATTTAGTTCAATTGTAGCAAATACAGCTGAACCAATAAAAGGAATCGCAATCAAGGTCTGCTTAATTCTTGATTTTGCTTTTTCTTTTGATATTGCTTTCTTCAAATCTGCTTTGTGTTTTATCTTTTGAGCATTCAATGCCGCACTGGCTGAAACTAGCTGCGCAGAAAGAAAACTCAATTTTTGAAGCAAAAATAAGGAAGTAATGGATAGAAATATTAAAACCGTTAGAATCAACCACACGTTTTTTATTAAAATAGAAAATAGAATAAAAATTGACTTTATTGAAGAATATAGATTCATCGCTTTCCTAACTTTTAGTTGGTTTACTTTATGTATTTTGAATTATGTCCAAATCATAAAACAGAGGATTGATCTGCTCTGAAGAATTTAATTACTTAAAATTAACCATAGACAATGTCGATGAAAATAATATTTAAAAAGTTACGGTTGAAAATTGTAGGAGCAAAAATTTGGTAAAATTACAAACTAAGAATGCAATAATGTGGTTTCGACAAGATTTACGAGTAAGAGATAACCCGGCTCTTGTAGCCGCAAGTAAATGTAATCAAATTTTTCCACTCTATATCTTTGACGATAAGAACGCTGGAGACGCCTCTCCAGGAGCTGCTAGTAAAATGTGGCTCTATCATTCTCTAAAAGATCTAAACAATCAATTAGAAGGTAAGTTACGCTTTCTTATTGGTGACCCAAAAATTCTACTACCAAAATTAGTTATTGATAATAATATTGAAAGTATATTTTGGAACCGGAGTTACGAGCAATGGCAGATTAACCGTGACACTTCAATTAAAACAGACCTAACTAACAAAGGCTATTTTGTTGAGAGCTTTAATGGCTCTCTACTTTGGGAGCCTTGGCAAGTAATGAAAAAAGATGGGACACCTTATAAAGTATTTACGCCATTCTATAGAAAAGGTTGTCTTAACGCTAAAGCACCTAGAGTTCCACTCAACGCACCGGACCTAATTATAGCTCAAAAGGATAAATTATGTGGCCTAGATAAATTAAACGAACTAAATCTCCTTCCTAAAACTAGTTGGGATGAGAAAGTTATAGGTAATTGGAAGGTTGGAGAGAGGGCTGCTCATAGTAGACTAGACGAATTTCTAGAAGGTGGGCTCGCTGGTTACAAAAACGGCCGTAACTATCCAATAAAAGATAACGTTTCGAGGCTATCGACTCATATTCATTGGGGAGAAATATCAGTTAATACCATATGGCAAAAATGTAAATTTCATATTAATCGCAAACAAGTCAATGAGATCGATGCAGATCAATTTTTTGCTGAATTGGGTTGGCGGGAGTTTTCATATTCATTACTTTACAATTTTCCCAAGTTACCTAGTAAAAATCTTCAAGAACGTTTTGATAACTTTGTATGGTCTAAGAATGCTATACATTTAAATTTATGGAAAGAGGGTAAAACTGGTTACCCTATTGTTGACGCCGGAATGAGACAATTGTGGCAAACTGGTTACATGCACAATAGACTTAGAATGATCGTTGGTTCTTTCCTGGTAAAAAACCTTTTAATAGACTGGCGTGATGGAGAAAAATGGTTTTGGGAGACGTTAGTTGATGCTGATTTAGCAAGTAACAGTGCCGGTTGGCAGTGGATCGCAGGTTGTGGTGCAGATGCGGCCCCATATTTTAGAATATTTAATCCAGTTACCCAAGGTGAAAAATTTGACCCAGACGGCAAATTCATAAAAAAATATGTACCAGAGCTATCATCTCTTCCTGGTAAGTATCTTTTCAGCCCTTGGGAGGCACCAGAAGAAGTTTTAAATAGTGCTGGGATTAAGTTGGGTGAGGACTACCCCGTTCCGATAGTTGATTTAAAGAAATCTCGCGAAAAAGCATTGGCTGCATTTGCTAAGCTTAAAGAAACCCGGTCACTTAAAATATGATATTAGCATCACTTATAGATGATAATCTTTATCAGAGACCTTTTCTAACCAGTTTGCTGTTTTCCCTTCAAAGGCCTCTTGAATAGCGAGATGTACCATCATAGTGTGAGGTGACGCACCATGCCAATGCTCTTCATGCGGCGGAATCCAAATAGTGTCTCCTGGTTTTATAATCTTTACTGCATCATTTCGTGAGCCAACAAACCCCATTCCTTCTAAAATATATAAAGATTGACCAAGGGGATGAGTATGCCAATAAGTCCTAGATCCCGGTTCAAAAGTAACACGAATGACCCGAACTCTGGCCGGGCTAGGTGCATCTATTATCGGATCCTGCCATACTGTTCCAGTAAACCAATCCGAACTAGCTTTTTTAGTTGGTCGATCTCCAGCAATAAAAATTTCCATTTATTTCTCAGTTTTAAATTCTATAATGTTTTGATAACAAAGAGTGATACATTGACGCTCAAAGTGCAAGATAAGAATTATTTTTGTCAGATTATCGATTTAATGACTTATTTTGAATCAAAATTGGATCAGATAAAATACCTACGTTAACACTACAATATTTATATGGTAAAGGCTTGATTGTAATGTTTGATAAGCATCTGATTATTTTAACTGAAAAAGTTTTACTTCCAATTGCTAAAGGTCTAGTTTTAAAAAATATTTCTGCAAATAAAATTACAATTTATGGCTTTTTACTAGGGTTGATTGGTGCACTTTGTATAAGCCAAAGTATGTATTTAATTGGACTGATATTTATTTTGCTGAACCGCATTTGCGATGGATTGGACGGTTTGGTCGCGCGATTGACTTCTCCTTCTGATTTTGGGGCGTTCTTGGATATAACACTAGATTTCATGTTTTATGCGTTGGTTCCATTTAGTTTCGTTTGGAGTGATACTGATCAAAATAGCTTACCAGGTACCGTTCTAATTGTATCGTTTTTTGGAACTGGCTGTAGCTTCCTTGCGTTTTCAATTTTTGCTGAACGCCGACAACTTTATTCAGAGGGTTTTCCCAAAAAAGGGTTTCGTTTTTTTGACGGTTTAATGGAAGGAGGAGAAACAATTTTTTTCTTTTGTCTCATGTGTTTAATTCCTGAGTATTTTCCTTATATCGCATATATATTTTCTTTTCTTTGCTTGGTTACGTGGGTATTGAGGATAAAGGCTAGCTCAATGTTGTTTAAGGATTAGGTCGTTTGCCAATTTTCAAAAAAATCTGTGATTAATTTGCAGCAATAAAATCAATTTCAACTGATGCGCCAGCGGCCAGACCAGTCACACCGATGCAGGTTCGCGCTGGTAATTTTTGTTCATCAAAATACGATTCATAAATACTATTCATTTTGTCAAAGTCACCAAAATTCACCAAATAGACACGAGCAAAAATTACTTTATCTAATGAAGAACCTACGGATTTCAAGACATCCACTAAATTCTTCATAACTTGATGAGTTTGCTCCTCTATACCTCCAGATACAAGTTTCTTATTATCATTTTTTAGGGTTGGCATCTGACCAGTGATAAAAAGATACTCTCCTGCTCGTACTGCGTGACTAAAAGGACCAACTCGTTGAGGCCCGCTCGGTAAAACAATATGTTCAATTTCCATGTGATTACTCCGAGTTAAAGAAATTTAGGTAAGCCCTCACAAGTCAACGAAGGCTATTTAATTAAATCTTTTTGGATCCAGTTTTTTTATTATCTTTTTTTCAAGATTATGAGGTAACCCCATTATTAACTCTTTTAAAAGATTGCTGGCAGCTGGAGCAGTCTGAAATCCATAGCCTCCCTGACCAGCCATAAAGAAGAATGACGAATTACACTTGGCCGGACCGATAACTAAACTTCGGTCTGGAGCGAAAGTCCTCAACCCTGCCCAATTAGAGGTAATTCGTTTTACGGGGGTTGTGACGAACTCTTGATAACGTGAAATACCTTCAGCTATAGTTAAATCTTCCGCCCAAGCATCGTGTGGTTCCACAAGATCTTCCTCAGCGGGAGAAACAATTAATTGCCCAGCATCAGGTTTAGCGTACCAATCCTCATTTGGTCCTGAAAAAAAAGCCCAATTAGTAACATCAAACTCAGAGGGCAGAGGTATTCTCGCCATTGATCGGCGCATCGGTAAAAACCCAATCTTCTCAATCCCCGCCAAATTTGAAATATAATCTACCCATGCTCCTGACGCATTCACCAATATATTCGAATGGTACTCACCACTATCTGTTAATACCCGCCAGATTGACTTGGAGCGCTCTATCTTTTTGACCGCTGAATTAATTTTTATCACAGCATTATTGCGTTTTGCCTCCCTGTCAAAATTTTGGATCAATCGGTTCGTGTTCAAATCATAGACATCCTCTCTGTAAGAGGCGTATTTAACCACCTTTCGATTAACAATGGGAACTGCCTTTAAAGCCTCAGATAAACTGATTTCAGTTAACCCTAAAGACTCAGAACTAGATTTAAATTCATTCTTTTGACCTTTCTTGGCTAAGATCATTAGGCCCCGGTTCGATAAGACACCATTATTCGCAGAGTGTAAATATTCAAAACTTAGTGAGTTTAAGTCTCGGGTAGTATCATTTCCATAATCCTTTATAAATGAAGCCGCTGATCTACCAGAAGCATGATACCCTAAAGCACTTTCGCGCTCTAACAGAAGAACTGAAGAATGATTTGAAAGACGGGCCGCTACAGAAATTCCTGCAATCCCACCACCGATAATTATAACGTTAAACAATATTAATTTCCTCAAAGATAAGGTTTAAATAACTTCAATTAATTTAAACATTTACCTTTTCACTTTTAAAATAAAAAATCAAACTGTATACCTACACAAAATTTTAGCAATCAGATAACTCATGGTTTTTTTAAATGTTTTAGAAATAGTTGCGCCAGTCTTCTTTCTGAGCTTCATCGGATTTGTGTGGGTCAAAACTGGGTTGGATTACAACGTCGAGTTTGTAACTCGTTTAAGCATGACTCTTGCTGTTCCATGTTTAATTTTTGTCTCGTTAATGAAGACAACAATTAATATCGATAACTTAATTAACTTATCCTTAGCAACTGTTACAATTTATGGAATAATCACAATTTTGAGTTTTGTAATTGTTAAATTCTTTAAGTTAAAAATACGAACTTACTTGGCACCACTCATTTTTGGAAACACTGGAAACATCGGTTTACCATTAGCATTTTTTGGTTTTGGTTCTGAAGGGTTAGACTACGCAGTTTTAATATTTGCGCTTATGGGGATATATGCTTTTACATTTGGCATTTGGGTAATTTCAGGTGGTGGTGCAATTAAAAAAATTTTAAAAGAGCCGCTAGTGGCAGGAACTATTATGGGAGCTTTTTTTCTTTGGCAAGGATGGGAGACACCAGACTTTCTTACCTCGACACTGGAACTTATAGGGCAGATGGCTATACCTCTAATGCTTATAACGCTTGGGGTAGCCATCGCCCGACTGAAACCAAACAACTTATTAAGAGCAGCTGAATACGCACTTATTAAATTTGTTGTTTGTTTACTTGTGTCAGTTTCTGGAGCATATTTGTTTAACTTAAGTCATATCGCTTTTTCAATACTAGTGCTTCAGGTTACGACCCCAGTAGCTGTAACTTCTTACCTTTTGGCAAACAAATATAATGCTGACGCTGAAGCAGTTGCTAGTTTAGTTATTATATCAACTATCTTCTCAATCATTTATATACCAGTTATGCTACTTTTCTTGGTATAGATCACTTTGTCACTTCGAAATTGATCATTTTGCTGCAATAATACCTATTTCCACGTTAAAGTGGCCAGCTGCTAATTTTGGGGACTCAACGCATGCCCTGCAGGGTGCATGTCCACTAGGTACCCACTTATCCCATACTGAATTCATTGCGTCAAAATCAGTCATACTATTTAACCAAATAGTTGCAGATAAAATCTTGTTTTTGTCGGTTCCAGCTTCGCTAAGAAGTAAGTCAATTTGATTAAGGATCGATTGCGTTTGTTCTTCAATAGAAGCACCGGGAGAGTCCTGAGCCACCTGTCCTGCCAAATAAACCGTAGTCCCGTGAACCACAATTTGACTCATCCTATCGTTGGTCTTCATTCTTAATATAGTCATTTTTATTCCCACCGTTGTAAGCTCTAATTTATACTCAAGTCTGTAGACATAATCTCCGAGTCATAATTATAGACAAATACTCCAGAGAAGTTACTTTCTTTAAAAATAAATGTATTTTTTAAATCAACAAAGAAATCTGTAGAGCTAGTTTCAAAACTTTTTAGATCCTGGCCGGTCTCAAATTTTAAATTTATCGCAACGCTTCCACATTGACCAATGGAAATATTGAGGGAACGAATATTAAAAGGAACTATTTTTTTGCCTAAATTGTCAGAACAGAATGAAGCAGCTACTTTAGCCTCACTCAAGCCCATAAATTTAAAATTATAAACTTTAGCATACATGTTAATTTAGACTCTCAAACATTTCATCAATTAAGTTTTCTGCAGCATCTCCACTCAATTTAATTTTCCTCATTGGTTTTGATTCTAACTTCATATTTACTTGGAGTTGTCGTCCCATTTTCGTAAGTTTTAAACCGTTTTTCTCATTTACATAACACAATCCTGCATCCACTAATTTTTTCGAATTCGTGTCATCCATTCTTAGATCTGCACTTAGCATTAAAAAACTTTTAAAATCGTCAAGCGAAAACATGGGTTCTTTACCTTGAAAAATTGCCAATGCTTCTAAAACCTTTTGCGAGGTAATTTCTTTTTGATCAGCCTGTACATCTAATAACAAGGCCATGTTCTCAGTAATTTTCTTTACCAAAGAAATCTTTTCCTCATCAAGGGATTTAGGTTTAGGGTTTGTCATGCACAACGTTCCAAGAGCGTAATTATCTTTGTTAACTACTGGGAACCCCGCATAACCTCGCGCGCCAGTCTTGTCTATAGCTTTTGGATGGTTTTTCCAAGTTGGGTCTGACCAAACATCATTCATCAATAATGGTTCAGTATCCAGTAGCACATATGAGCAGATATTATTTTTATCACGGTCCCATTGTGCACCAACTTCAAAGTCATCTTTTCCTGTAGCGGAAATAGCGCACTCCACATCGCCGTCAAACAAGCTAAATGATGCAGTAGCAAAACCAGTTATAGTCTTAGCAAGATCACAGTAAACTTGAAAAATTTCTGGTTTTGGCGCATCAATTAATCCTGTTTTTACAACAGCTTTTACTCTTTGCTCTTCGTTAAATGGACGAGGGGCTAGTTGTTCACTCATAGCTATACAAACTCTCATCAGTTACTACCTACCTTATTTTAATACAACAAAAGTCGGATGACAATAATTTAAGTTTTTCTTTAATCAATTTTGTTCAGTTTCTGAACTTTATTAAAAGGTTAGATTGAAATAATTAAATTACAAACTATGCTTGTTCGTAAACTAATGGAGAAACTAAATGAATTTTAAGCCGGCGCCAATACCTGGGAATGAGAGAAATAGGCTCCTTGCTGTTGAAAAGACAGGCGTATTAGACGTTATTAATGAAGAAATTTATCATATTTACAGCCACTTAGCTAGAAAACTTACAGGGTGTCCTCTCAGTTGGGCCAATGTCATGGACAGAGAGCGTCAATATAATTTTGTGATGGATGCCGAAGACATCCGAGAAAACGAAAAGGAAACTTATCGAGAAAATGCTCGTAGTACCTCCTTTTGCCAGTATGCTCTAAGGAGTACCGAGCCTTTAATAATAAATGATTTAACAAAAAGTAATATTTTCATGAACCACACTTCCGTGAAAAAAGCAGATGGTCCAAGGTTTTATGCTGCATTCCCACTTGTCAACTCCGAAGGCTATATCCTTGGATCATTATGCGTTCAAGATAAACGGGTACGAAGATTATCAAAAGATACAGTCCAATTAATGAAAACTCTTGCAAGTAAATTATCCCACCAACTTGACATTCAAACCAAACAACGTTTCACAACTGCTGAGGGCGTTCTTAATGCAATGGCCGCCATAAATGCTCAATTTAATGATATCACTCTCAAAGATGCTGTTTCACTTATGAGATTTTTTTCTAATTCTCCAATATCAAATGATGATAAAAATTTATTACGTAAACTTAATATTGTAGATAAAGACTTACGCATAACAAAATATTCACGAAAGTTACTAAACACGTTAAATCTTGACGCCAGTATTTTGCGAAGGATGAAAATTACGACTTCTGGGCAAGAAGAACTTACTAATTTATTCAAAGCACTAGGCTAAAATATGTATGGAAAGATACTCAATTTAAAATTTTCAAATATGGAAGAAGCGCAACTTGCAGCCTCTTTTTTCTCTGAAAACATTGGATTAAAAATAGCTGAATTTAAGATTATCGGTTTTAATGTATTCATAGGTCAAAAAGGGGATCTTAATGTTTCTATAAAATTTGAAAATGTACCAGCAATTAAAAATTTTGAAACAAAGTATCCAGAGATAATAAAAGGTTTGAGAAAAAGTTTAGTGTTCAAGGAGACAGTGTTTTTGGGTGTTTGCGCCTACACATTTGAAAAAGAGGCCGCTGTAACTGAAAATTAAATTTTAGACGATTTTACTTAGTGACCTCAAGCAACACTTCGTTTCGACGAAACATTCCGGGAGTAGTTGGATCGTTATAAAAATAATACTGAACTAGTCCAACGACTAAAAAATCTCTTTCTGCGATCCATTTTCGCAATTCTTTTTCTTTTCTCTCTAATAAGTCGTTGTTTGCTCTGCCATTAAATTTTATCACAGCCATAAGTCTAGCCGGAATTATCTTTTGTTTTAATTGATTATTAGTTGGTTTTGGAAGGTTATTCAGGCTGTATTTCGAGGGCATTGAAAATGAAACTAGCCAATTACCCTCTGATGAAGTTTTTTCCTGCATAACTGGCACAGTCATAGAAATTTTTTTGGAAGACCTTTCTTTAGCTCCAATAAATCGAACTAAAGGCCTGAAACCTTTCCGAAGGGCCTCATTTTGATTCCCATTCGTACCAACCCTCGTGGTAATAAAACTGTCATACTTTCGTAGTTGAAATTCAGAATCAGATAACTCAACCTCGTATTTAGGTGTTTCTAAAAATTTTGGAAATAGAATCCATAGTAAAAAACCAAATAAAAGAATTAGTGATAATGAAATTATTCCGCTTAAAAGTGGCATCTTAAAAACTTTGATAATAAACTCCAAGGATACTTGGTAACCATTTTTTTGGTTTTGATCTTCGCACAATTACCCATATTTATGCGACTGAAATACTTGCAGCATCGGCAATTGATAAAATATCAAGGTCTCCTTTTCTTCCTCTTATTTTGACCGTATCCCGTTTAAATTCTTTCAAATTTAAATTAGCTTTTTCGGCTACATATTTCGAAAGTACCAATTCAGCTTTATAATTCTTACTTAACTCCTCTAGTCGACTTGCCACATTAACATTATCGCCAACAACGGTTTCGGTAAAAGTTTTACCGTATCCCATTAAACCTACGATAGCATCGCCTGAATGAATTCCCATACCAAATCGAATTTCCTCAGAAAAGTCGACCTTCATTTCATTATTTAAACTTTTCATATCTTTAGATATTTGAACACCTGATTTTACAGCATTTCTACAATTTTCTTTAGCATCAGAACTTGAGTCAAAAATTGCCATAATTCCGTCACCAATAAATTTGTCAAGTCTTCCTCCTTGCTCTTCAATTATTTTTCCACAAACTGAATAGTATTTGTTGAGAATATAGACTACATCATAAGGAAGTTTTTTCTCTGACAGCTTGGTAAAATCTCTCAAATCTATGAACAACACTACAGTCTCCTGCTCTTTTCCCGAGAGGGCTCGTCGGTTCGTTGATCCTTCAAGAGAATTTTCAGGGTTTACCAAAGGAATAATGGTTAAATCTTTCGTTGGCTTAAGCTGACAAGCTAATCTTACGTCAGATTCTAATCCAGCACGTTCAATGGCATTAGCTTCAAGCGCGGTTGGCACTGGCAGATCTCCGTCATGGGAGATTACATGAATTCTACAGGTAGTGCACCGTGCTTTTCCTCCACAAACAGATTGATGTGGAATACCTGCAATCCTACTTGCTTCTAGCACCGATGTCCCTTTTGATACTGAAACTATCTTTTCATTCGAATAATGAATTTTAATTCGACCAAAAAATCTTGCTCGAAGAACGTTGGCAATTGCAATCACAATCAAAGCTAGGACAATCAAGGGATAATTGTTCATTACTAATGGCTCAATTGCCATAATGGTTGGTTGCGCCTCTTGAGGTATTGCCTCCATGATTATAGAGAAAATGAAACTCTCGTCTCCCTGAAGGGCTTTTGCATATGCAATAAAACTCTGCTCTTTTAATGCTGCCCAAAAACCGAATACCCCAAGTATTGGCACTCCATAAAATATCAGGTAAAAATATGATTTATATTTGCTGTAAGACTTCATGTTGAATGTTAATAAAGTATTAATTCCGATCGCACCATGAACCCAAATAAAAATTGTCATTAGTGAAAATAGAATAGTTCCCGCGGCAACCTCTGCAGGTTCTGCAATCATCAAGGAAATCAAAAGAGTATAGTTTATATCGACATCAAAAATTTTTGTTGCCATTGCAATTGCTCCCACATGCTGAAGTAACAGTAAAAGAGCCAAAATTGGGAAAATTATTTGTGTCCATTCTTTAGCAGTCATTTTAAATGATTTGCGAGTACCAACCGCATAAAAACCAAGGAAAATATGTAAGACAAATGAACCATAAAGTAAAACGGTACCAACAATATTTTTCCATAGTAAATCAAAGTAATTTTCATTTACATAATCACCCGCTTCGATAGACAGAATGTTTACAGAATGGTTTAATAAATGAGTAAAAGCATAAAAAAACAATATTATTCCTGACCATACTCTCAACTTCCTCACAAATGTACTCAGGTCCCCTTTAACCATGACAATCCCCTCAAAATGCTAAAATTTGATTTTACATACTCGAAAACTATTTCCCTTGAGCTTATAAAATTCAGCATAAGAAGAAAAGTACATATTTTGATTTCTTAAATTAGATTTTAATCTAAAAAAGAGCTCTTATTAATCGAGGATGGCAATCGTTCTTGTATATCATCATCCAGNGGCAANCCCCAAATATTAATCATACATCCTAANATTAANTACATNCCATGAATNGCTATNAAATCCATAATTTGTTGTTCAGAAAAANNGNTNGAAAGTTNTNTNTATTGGGNCTTNGAAAGGCNCTTNTTTTCTATTAACTGATCNACGGCNNTNAGNANCNAAAATTCTTTNTCTGACCAGTCATTAGGNTNTAATATTTTATTNACATTTTGNATTTCNNNAANNGAAATACCNACTTTNAANCTTCGNTCAACATGAGANGNCCATTCATACCAAGACTTNAGATANNATGCNACACGNAAAATNACNAGCTCTCCATGCCNTCTTCCCAAATCACCACCCTCAACAGAATAATTTCTAAAGTTCCACCANGCTTTCAAGAGCTTAGGGTGCTTTGCTAACAATTTGTGCACATTTAATGGTGAACCATTCATTTCCTCTATTATAAAGTCTAGCGATTGATCCCAATTTTCTGATTTAATCAAATGATTATCATTATTATCATACATTACATTAACAATCCCATTTATTCTGAATTTTTTTCATTACGGTTGATTTTGCAGTATTTCAAACACATAATTTGTATAATAGAGTATATTTTAGAATTTTAATATATAAGTGTATGAGAGGAAATAATGAGTAATTTTTTACATCCTGCCGACTGGAGTTTTCCTGTCCCAATAGNTTATGGGCCGGGCAGAATTGATGAACTCGGAAAGCTTTGCAAAGTAAATGAAATANACCGACCATTAATCGTAACGGACAGAGGTTCCGCACATCTACCTTTCATCAAACGAAGTCAAGACATCCTAAATAAAGAGAATTTAAAAACAAATTTATTCTCGGATATCAGTCCCAATCCCCTNGATATTGAAATTCAAACTGGCAAAGCAATTTTTGAGNANGGAAAACACGATGCAGTTATAGCAATTGGAGGCGGTTCTGGAATGGATGGTGGAAAAGCAATAAGTTTACTTGCAAATAATGATTTTGGTTTATGGGATTTTGATAATGATAAAACTGAGATCAAAGATATTAAAAAGTTTCCAAACTTAATTTGTATCCCAACTACTTCAGGCACTGGAGCCGAGACAGAGAGTACCGCCATGGTAACTCATTCAGATTTAAAAATGAAGTTATGTGTTTGGCATCCGAACCAAAAACCAATTGCTGCATTACTTGATCCAGAATTAACCTTAGAGTTACCTACTAAGTTAACCGCTTGGACCGGAGTGGACGCACTAGTTCATGCAATTGAGGCCTATTCTATCAACTCTCTTTACTCGGTTGCAGACGGTATGGCAATTGAAGCCCTAACCTTGATTGGTCGATACCTAAAAAAAGCAGTGAATTCTCCCCATGACCTTGAGGCGAGGGGAGCTATGCTTGTGGGGTCTTGCCTTGCAGGAATATCCTTCAAGAAAGGGCTCGGATTAGTTCACGCCATTAGCCACATGATTGGTGCGATTTATGATACACAACACGGTTTAACAAATGCAATTTTATTGCCGNCNATACTCCGCTTTAATAAAAAAACAATCGATCAAAAAAGTAAAATGATGAATTTTGCTACTTTTAATGAAACTGCTGGGTACGAAAGTTTCTATGCTAATATTTGTAATTTACTTGACGACTTGGAGATAAATAAAGGTTTAGAGTCACTTGGAGTTACATCAGATAAGGCCACGGAACTCGCACTTAAAGCCAGTAAGGATGCTGCAGCCCAAACAAACCCAAGGAAGGCCTCAGTCGCTCAATTGGAAACCTTAATTTTGGACTCACTTCAAAACGCTCGTTAAAACTTTCAAATAATGTCAAACTTACTAGATTTTATTAGCAATCAGTATTAAGGTGGTGATCGCTTAAAAGCATAAATCGACACTCGTGAAACGAAAAGAGGAAGCATGCCTAGTTTTGACATTGTAAGTAAAATCGATATGCAAGAAGTTCATAATGCTGTTGCTAATTCTACTAAGGAAATTAAGCAACGTTATGATTTTAAAGGATCAATTTCAAATTTGGAAGTTAAAGATAAATCGATAATTCTGGAAACAGAAGATGAACTGAAAGCTAAACAAGTNTCTGACTTACTTACAGCACACCTTGTAAAAAGAAAAGTTGATCCAAAAGTAATAAATTTGAGAAGTACTGAGAAAGCATCTGGAAATACAATCAGGCAAGTTTATGAATTGATTGAAGGCATCGATCAGATAGTGTCAAAGAAAGTTATTTCAGAGGTGAAAAAATCAAAACTTAANGTTCAAGTTAAAATTCAAGGGGATGAATTAAGGGTGAGTGGAGGGAAAAGNGACGATTTACAGAAAGTTATCGAGATAGCCAAAGGCTTGAAACTAGAACTACCGCTCCAATTTTTGAATTTTAGAGATTGAAATTAATTAGGTTAAAATTTGGTGCCCGTTAATGTTTAAAAAAAATTAATTAAAATGAAAAATCTTCTGCTCAAACCTCTGAAAGATTTTGGCTTAATTCACGATGTTACGCCTGAGAATGTTGGGTGGGGCTTTGTNGGTATGGCAATACATTTACTAAAACCTGGCGACATCATTTCAGGCTTAACGCAACAAACTGAAGTAATAATTGTAATTATTGAAGGCAAATGCGAGTTAAAAGTGAATAACATTAANTANGGNGAACTTGGAGAACGAATAAGCGTCTTTGAACGTCTTCCTCCTCAATCAGTTTATACATCTATTGACTCAGAATGGAGCTGTAAGGCAAATAGTTCTTGTACAATAGCAATTTGTTCAGCACCAGGTAAAGGAAACTATCAAACAAGGTTGCTCGATCCCCCAACCCTTACTCAAAGAGGCAAGGGTGCAAATACTCGATTNATAAATAATATCGCCATGGAGCAAGACGATGTTGCTGATAGCTTGCTTGTAACTGAAGTTTTTACCCCACAAGGAAATTGGTCTTCATACCCTCCACATCGACATGATGAGGATAACTTCCCAGACATAACATATTTAGAAGAAACGTATTATCATCGGTTAAATCCNGTTCAAGGCTATGCAACTCAAAGGATTTGGACAGAGGATGGATCTATTGATAAAACATTTTCTGTAGAAAACCATGACGTCGTCCTTGTTCCAAGAGGTCATCACCCGTGTGGCGTACCTTATGGATATGAGTTATATTATCTAAATGTTATGGCTGGCCCATTGAGAAAATGGCGTTTTAAAAACCATCCTGACCATAGTTGGGTTTTTAAACAAGAAAACTAATAAATACTTTAGTGTTTTTACTACTACTTCNCCTGTTAAAGCGAATGAATTCATTATTTTAATTTGACTTTCGGCACAGATAGTGCACAATNANAATTCNTATCGCCGATTTAAGTCAACTTGCGGGCGAATAACAAATTCAGCTAAAGCGTCGATGTCGTCGCAATAGTTGTGGCGTTTTTTTTTGAGTGATTCACAAAATGAATCGGGCTGTTTAATTACCAAATTGTGCGCCCTAACATAATGTTAAAAGCACTAAAGAGGAACAAAAAATGACAAAATCGTACCATCCTGAAACAAAAGCACTTCATGCCGGCTATAGAGCCGATCCCTCAACGGGATCTGTGGCTGTTCCAATATACCAAACCACCGCTTATCAATTTGAGTCTACTAATCAAGCTTCTAATTTATTTAATTTGTCAGAACTCGGTAATATTTATTCTCGAATTATGCATCCCACTTCTGATATTTTAGAGAAAAGNATGTCGAGTATTGAGGNTGNTGCNGCGGCGCTNTGTGTTTCATCCGGTCAGTCTGCTTCTGCTTTTTCGGTTCAAAACCTTGCTGAAGTAGGNGATAACATTGTTTGTTCAACTGATATTTATGGCGGTACGTGGAATTTGTTTAATAACACGTTACGTCAGCAAGGTATTGAAGTACGGTTCGTTGACCCAATCGATCCAAATAATTTTTTAAAAGCTACTGACGAAAGGACGCGAGCGTATTATGCCGAAACGCTTCCAAACCCAAAACTAAGAGTGTTTCCAATCGCTGAAGTTTCTGCAATTGGCCGTAAGTTAGGAATTCCCCTTATCGTNGACAATACTGCTGCTCCAATTCTTTGTCGTCCGTTTGACCACGGAGCATCGATTATAGTCTATTCGTTAACTAAATATATTGGAGGTCATGGTAATTCAGTTGGTGGAATGATCATTGATGGTGGTAATTTTGATTGGGGGGAGTACCCTGATAGACAACCTCTATTAAACCGGCCAGATCAGTCTTACCATGGTGCAGTCTGGAGCGAAGCAGCAAAGCCTCTTGGTCCAATTGCTTATATTCTTAAAGCTAGAGTGACTCTTTTAAGAGATTTAGGTTCAACGATTAGCCCATTTAACGCGTTTCAAATAATACAAGGTCTTGAAACATTAACTTTAAGAATGAATCAACATAGTAAAAATGCTCAGTTAGTAGCTGATTTTCTTTCAAGAAATTCAAAGGTATCAAGCGTGATCTATCCAAGCTTACAAAAAGGTACTGATTTAGAGCGAGCACAAAAGTATCTTAAAGGGGGTTACAGCGGACTGCTTGGTTTTGAACTCGCCGGTGGAAAAGATGCGGGTCAAAAATTCATCGACTCCCTAGAACTTCTTTACCATGTAGCAAATATTGGAGACTCTCGTTCACTAGCTATTCATCCAGCCTCTACGACCCATTCACAGCTTGATCCTGCAGAGCAACTCGCCGCGGGAGTGACGCCCGGGTACATTAGATTATCTATTGGAATTGAGCATATTGACGATATTATCGCTGATTTAAGCAACGCCTTTAGTAAAATCACAGTTTAAATAAACTTCATTTTATTCGGGGTTACTACATTCATAGTAACCCTTTTTGTACTATACTCATTTGATCAATCAATTAATACCTAATTTTTCTCATTCAAATGATTTAAACTATTTTTAACTTGATTTAATTTTCCTCTTTCAAAACCTCTATCGAGAACGACTCTTATTAATCAGAATTAAATTGTGTTCGTACAATGTGAAAAATTAAAATAATTAGCACTAGAAAAGCCCCCAAGATCATCAACTTTGTTGGTCGTTCACCAATTCCAAGCCAAACCCAAAAAGGGCCGATAACCATCTCTAACAGCATTACTAGACTAACGACTGCTGCTGAAGTATACCGAGGAGCCAAGCTTAGGCATGCAAAGGAAACTGGTAAAATAATAACTCCCATTAATAGTAGAGTCCAAATTGGCGCGATGAAAATATTCTCAAGAGAACTAAAATAAAATCCAACAATGCCACTCATTAACGAACCTAACGCAGCTGCTGGAACGATACCAAGCTCTTTATATTTTCTAGCTAATGTAAATGTTAAAGCCAAGCCAAATGCCGTAATGGCGCCATAAAGCGCTCCTAAAATAGTGGAGCCATTTGGTTGTCCAATTGAATTTGAACCATCTGCAACTACTATACTGACACCTATCATAGTAAAAAAAATCGTCACCCAACCTAAAACCCCCTGAGATTCTCCCATGAAAAGTGAAGACAAAATTGCAGCAAAAATGGGCATAGTGGCAAGTGCTGTCAACACTATCATTACAGATGTCTCTTGAATCCCAAGTGTGAAAGTAATCGAATTTATTCCAAAAGAAAAAATTACAATCAAACCAGGTATTGATCCTAGTGACTTCCATTCTTTATTTACATTGTTAGTTAGAAGATAGCGCCATAAAAGCAAAAGAGTTGCACCCATTAATATTCCACGCCACCCCATGAGTGGCCATCTGTCCAGTGTAGATAATCGCATTATCAGCGTATCAGGGGTCAGAAACAAGACGCCAATCAAGGCTAGAGCAGATCCAAATCTTTTCGGATAGAAAACTATGTAATTTTGGATATAGTTTGACAAATTTTTTACCACAGTTAAATTCCATTTTTGAAGATCAGTAGACGTGATAAACCGCGGTTATACTAGTTTAGAAGACTTGGCAACCAAGTAGCAAAAAATGGGAAGCAAATCATTATGATCCCATAAAATGTGCCGACTAATACAAAAATAGGTATCTCTTTAAACGCAATGCCCGGGTTTTCTTTAATTACACTAGCAGAAGTATAAATTCCTACACAAACTGGCGGTGTAATCATTCCAATACCTGCGAACGCGACAAAAACAACGTACAAGTGCAATAAGCTTTGGTTTAAGGACACAACTATTGCCGCAAAAATTGGGACTGTCAGGTAAAAAACTGGGACGATCTCAATAAAAGTTCCCAAAATCAAACAAATAACGGCCAAGGAAATCCAAAAGATCATGACCGTTCCACCAAGATTAACAAAGTTGTCAATAATCGTTTGCGGTAATCTCGTATAAGTCAAAACTATGCTTAAAAATGTTGCGGTCGCAATAATTGAAAAAATAACAGCAGTAATTGTTGCAGTCTCTCGTAAACACAAGATTAACCCAGAAAAAGTTAATTCTCTATATATAAAAAATCCCATAATTATTGCCCAAATACCGGCAACAGCGGCCGACTCGGAAGGAGTTAATAACCCTGCATATATTCCACCCAAAATGATGACAGGAGTAAATAGGGCTGGAACTGCATTCCGACCTGTAATAATCTTGTCTTTCAAAGAGGCTGTAATTGGGTTTCTTATATCACGACATTTAAAAACAACAAGAGCGATCATCATCAGAAGCAAAACACATCCAGGCAAAACTCCGGCAGCGAATGTTTTCGAAACTGGAACATTTGTCAACGCACTAAATAGAATAGCAGCATTTGAAGGTGGGATAAGAGCTTCCAATAGCGCTGCCGAAGCAGCTAAGACAATAACAAATGATTTTGGATAACCCTGTTCAATCATTTTTGGCATCATGATTGTTCCAACTGCTGTTATTGCGGCAAGGATTGAACCGCAGAAAGCAGCAAAAAAACCCATTGCGATTACCATGGCGATTCCAAGGCCACCGGGCCAATGCCCAACCAATGCAGTGGCAAAAGCTACAAGCCGCGTTGCAGACCCCCCTCTAAGCATCGCCATACCCGCAAATATAAAAAGAGGAACTGCGATTAATATATGCTTGGTCATTGCTCCAAAAGAAACTTGAATTAGAGTTGACCATGGAAGATTTAATCCTCCGACTGCCGCAATAGAACTACCCAAACCAAAAACCAGAAAAATTGGTGTTCCNGCAATCAGTAAAATGAAGGATAAAATAATGGCAAGAACGAACATTAGTTAATTTCCCACCGTTGAGAAACTAATCTTTCTATATCTGTTATGATGAGTTCAAATGCGAATATGATTAAAATTAAAAAGCCAGTTGGAAATGCAAGGTACATCCACCACATGGGAATTGCCAACTCAATTTCCAACATTTGTCCCATCTGATANTAAAGAATGGTTGCATCAATGCCCGCTTTAAAAAATAAAATTGCTCCAATAAATACAACAAAATTATTTAGAAGTTTCAGTGTCAAAATACTTCTTCGAGCTAAAACTGCAGTCAAAAAATCAACTTGAATATGCTGACCATTCTTAAGGATGGGACCCAAGAGTGGGAAAACTAACCAACTTATTAGGATTGGAGGTAACTCAATAAACCAATCATAGCCATTTCCGGAAATATATCTAGTTACCGCGCTTAAAGTGAGCGCAGTAACGATAACAGCTACAATTGAAATTCCAAAAAAATAAACAATTATTTCAATTATATTGTTTGTGGATCTAAGTGTATTTTTCAAAAACCTATACATTTACATCCCACAAAGTTTAATATTAATTACCCGCGTAGCTTTGAGCAGCTTGAAGCGATTCACTATCAATCATATCCGCCATAGCAGGCATAACTTTCTCTTTCATTAATTGATCAAACTTTATCTTTTCGTCCCCCGACAATACCGTTACAATTCCACCTCTCTCTTGGAATTTTGTCAGTGTAGCTTCGCCAGCATCTAAAATCGTGCTGGTAGAAAGGTTACCAATTTCCTGGCCTACATCCATAACTAATTGTTGCAGATCCTGCGGCAAACTATCAAACCACGTTTTATTAGCCATTATGTAGGCATCAGCAAAATATTGATACGGTTTCTGAGCATATTGAAGATATTCCCACCAGCTATAAGCTTCTATGCTACCTGGAGGGCTATTGATTGTGTCAATCATTCCTGTTTGCAGGGCAGTATATACTTCGCCAGTTGGTAGTGAGACCCTGTTCGCTTCAAAAACGTCCCACATTGGTTCTTCGCTCTTTAACAATCTTCGTGCTTTAAGGCCTTTCATTGCGTCGACACCAGTTAATTCACGCTTCGCACTGAACGTCATAACTGGACCTACAGGATTATACATAATTAGCTTTGAATTACTTTTTTTTGTAATATCAGCCCAAATACTTTTTCCAGCTTCAGATTCTTGAAAAAAACCTCGTTGCTCTTCATACGAGTCAAACAAACCNGGAAAAGAAGCTACATTGAAATTTTTATTTATTGATGGAAAGCTTACAACTCCAACAACNCCCCCAAGTTCAACTGCTCCAGAGGTGACCGCGCCTAACACCTCTCGGATCCCAAACAACTGCTTAGAAGGGTAAAAATCAATCTTAAGCCGCCCATTCGATCTTTTGGTAACTTCATCAGCAAATAACTGGGAATGAATAGCACTTTGATGCTTTGGACTCCAATGCCCCGACAATCTAGCAGTAAACTCTTCTGCTACAGTCAAACTTGGAAATAACACTGATAAAAAAACACTTATCGNCTTTATCAAACTTTTGGTTCTATACGGTTTCATAAATTTCCTCCACTCTTATAAATTAATTTACTCACTGTTACGGAATTTATCGTTTAAGTAAACACCTCTTTTAAAAAGCTTAGCTGACTTGAATTTATAGCTTTGAAATAAAAAAATATTCAATGAAATTTCTTATTTATAGTTATCATTTTTAATGAGACTCAGTTTTTCATTAAGGGTTAATTGCTTAAGAACGTATTCTCTCTTACTCGCACTACTTCGACTCATATAACTTTCAGTGTAGAGAATCTGAAATGGGCCTTTACCTCTAGTATACTTTGCTCCTTTACCATTACTATGAGCCTCAATTCTTTTTTTAAGATTATTAGTGATACCAATATAAAGACTGTTATCATTGCACTGAATAATGTATAAAATCCACATGAGGTTACTTTTCTTCTTCTACTAAACGATAAAAAAATTCTATTTCCGTTAATGCTAAATAAAGTTAGCCATCAGCGCACGTCTATTAATATATAAAATTTAAACTATTGTATTGAATTGGAATTCTCTTTGGTAAATTTAATAACAGATACTGAAAGTTTACGATTATTTTGCTCTGAAGCGGCCAAAACTGATTACATCACTGTAGATACAGAATTTTTAAGGGAACGCACATACTTTTCTAAACTTTGTTTAATCCAGGTAGCATTTCAAGGAGACGCAGCAACGGACTGTGCTCTAATAGACGTTCAATCANAAGATATCGATCTGACGCCATTTTATGATATTTTAAAAAATGAAAAAATATTAAAAGTTTTTCATGCGGCCAGACAGGATTTNGAGATTTTTTTTCTTGAAAAAAATATCTTTCCTAAACCGTTCTTTGATACACAGGTTGCAGCTATGGTCTGTGGTTTCGGAGATCAAGTAGGTTATGAAACGTTGGTAAAAAAGCTTGCAGTTGTCGATATAGACAAAACTTCACGATTTACAAACTGGTCTCAGCGCCCACTCTCAAAGCAGCAATTAAATTATGCCATTGCCGATGTTACGCACTTAAGAACAGTATACGAAGAACTTAGGTTAATGTTAGAAGAAAATGAAAGATCAGAATGGCTTGAGGAAGAATTAGCAATCCTACTAGATCCCAAAACCTACGATAATAATCCAAGAAATGCATGGAAAAGAATTAAAACCAAAAATAATAATCTAAATTTTTTATCTTTTGTAAAATCATTAGCAAGTTTTCGGGAAGAGCTCGCTCAACTTAGAGATGTCCCAAGAAACCGGGTACTTAGGGACGATATGATTCTTGAATTAGCATCAATTCGTCCAACATCACTATCTGACTTAAGAAAATCAAGGTTGTTAAATGAAGAAAATAAAAAAGGTTCAATTGGCGAAGGAATTCTTAAGGCTGTTGCGAACCCCATTTTACTATCAGATGAGGAAATGAAAAGATATACCTCGTCAGAATTTAAAAAAACCAAATCAAATGGTTTGTCGGAATTACTTCGCGTACTTTTAAAAGCTAACTCTGAAAAATGGGGAGTAGCCCAAAAANTAATTGCTTCAAGTTCTGATTTGGATGAACTGGCTAACCAGGACGAACCATTGATTCCGGCGCTTAAAGGATGGAGAAGGAAAGTATTTGGAAACGACGCTTTAAAATTAAAATCTGGTGAAATCGCGCTGTCATCTAAAAATGGTAATTTAAAAATTATTGAATTAAGAAAAAATTAGATTATGTATATTTAGATCCAAGGGGGACCTCATGACGTCAATTGAGTTTCAAGAAATTATAGACGATTTTAGCGTCTTAGACGATTGGGAAGACAGGTATCGCTACATAATCGACCTAGGGAAAAAGTTGAGGCCACTGCCAACCACTTTAAAAACTGAAGATACAAAAGTAAATGGTTGTGCTTCTCAAGTTTGGTTAGCATACGATTTGGAAGGAGAGGGTGATACAAAACGAATTTTTTTCAAAGGTGAGTCCGATGCTTTGATCGTGAAAGGCTTGATAGCGATAGTTTTAGCGTTGTATAATGGAGTAAAAATTAGTGACGCCGACCGTATCGATGCTTTAACAGAACTTGATAAATTAGGACTTCAGGAACATCTGTCTTCACAAAGATCGAACGGTCTACGTGCTATGATTGGGAAAATTAAAACTATCCTCAGAAGCTCCTAAAATTTTAAATNTTTTTTTTATAGCAATTTTACAATTAACCATCACCTGTCGGTTTCTTTACAAACAATGTCGCAAACAGTTTAGATTTAAACATCTATCTATATTCACCGTTATATCAACTACAGTAATCAAAAAGGCAACAAAAAATGAATGCTGAAGAAGAAATAATTTTAGACGAATTGGAAGACGATGAACTTGTGCTCCAAATGCACGATGATCTTTACGATGGAATGAAAGATGAAATTGTTGAAGGAGTAAANATNTTACTTGATAGGAAATGGACTCCTTACGACGTCTTGACNAAGGCTCTAGTAGAAGGAATGCGCATTGTAGGAATTGATTTCAGAGATGGAATATTATTTGTGCCTGAAGTGCTCTTAGCGGCTAATTCAATGAAAGCGGGAATGAGCATTCTCAAACCACTATTGATAGAAACAGGGGCACCACGTCTTGGAAAAATGGTAATTGGAACTGTAAAAGGCGATATACATGACATTGGCAAAAATTTAGTTTCTATGATGATGGAAGGTGCTGGGTTCGAGGTTATTGACTTAGGAATTAACAATCCAGTTGAAAATTATTTAGAAGCATTGGAAAAAGAAAAACCCGATATCTTGGGAATGTCAGCCTTGTTAACTACAACTATGCCATATATGAAGGTAGTTATTGACACCTTGGTAACTCAAGGAATAAGAGATAAGTATATCGTATTAGTAGGGGGCGCACCACTAAATGAGGAATTCAGTAAGGCCATAGGTGCGGACGCTTATTGTCGCGATGCGGCCGTAGCAGTAGAGACCGCTTCCAATTTAATAGCGCGAAGACACAACCAACTTTCTGCGTAATCAATTAAATATTCTCAAACAATGATTTAAAAATTTTTGATCCATCGCTAGAGCCCAAAACTTCGTTAACTGCTCGTTCGGGGTGTGGCATTAAACCAATTACTCTATGGTTCTCTGACATTATACCAGCAATATTATTTTTCGAACCATTTGGATTATCTGCATAACGAAATAAGACTTGTCCATTACCTTCAATTTTATTTAATGTGTCGTCATCAGCAAAATAATTTCCATCATGATGAGCTATCGGTAAGTGAAGTATTTCACCATTTGAAAAGTTCTTCGTAATAATAGACCCATTATTAGTAACTACTACTGATTGCTGCTTGCAAATAAAATTTAGTTTTGAATTTCTTAATAACGTTCCTTCGAGTAATCCGGCCTCAGTTAAGATTTGAAACCCATTACAAATCCCAACAATGTAGCCACCATTTTGAGCAAACTTTAAAATTGATTTCATGATTGGAGAGCTAGCCGCGATTGCACCACAGCGGAGGTAATCCCCAAACGAAAATCCACCTGGGATGAAAAGGATATCAAGATTATTTGGAAGCGTGGTCTCTTTGTGCCATAGCATTTGGCATGTATCAAATGATTGACTTGAAATTGCAGTCTCTAAATCTCTATCACAATTTGAACCAGGAAAAACCACCACACCACTTCGCATTTTTTCTCACTCAATTGTCACAGAGAAATCTTCTATTACCTTATTTACTAACAAGGTGTTACACATTTCTTTGCCTATTTCCATACCTCGATTCTCATCACTTTCATTCAAATCAATTTCAATTATTTTACCTTGCCTAACAGAATTAATTTGATCAAATCCTAATGATTTTAATGAATTAGAAATAGCTTCACCTTGAGGGTCCAGTATAGACTTCTTTGGTGCAATGCGTACTATCAATCTCATAGTAAAACCTCTATTTTGTTACTTCCTTCAATTCTGAAAAAGATTGGTTTGGTAAAACACCGAACCGCTTTGCTACTTCTCTATATCCATCAATTAAGTTTCCGAGATCTTGCCTAAATATATCTTTATCCAATTTTTCACCCGACAAGCTATCCCAAAGGCGGCAACTGTCAGGACTTATTTCGTCAGCTATAATTAGCTTTTCAAATTCATTATCAAAAAAACGACCAATTTCAATCTTAAAATCAACAAGTTTAATGTTTACTGAGTGCATCATGCCCGATATAAAATCATTGACTCTAAGTGCAATAGTCATAATCTCCTCTAACTCAGCTTGGGTCGCCCAATTAAACCCAACGATATGCTCTTCAGTCACTAATGGGTCGTTCAGTTCATCGTTCTTAAAATAAAATTCTACCAAAGGCCTGGATAGTTTAGTTCCTTCCTTTACTCCCAAACGTTGGGACATTGACCCTGCCGCAAAATTTCTTACTACAATCTCAAGTGGAATAATTTCACAAGATTTAATGAGTTGCTCGCGCATGTTGAGCCTTTGTAGAAAATGAGTTGGGATCCCAATGGAAGAAAGTCCCTTCATGAAATGCTCAGAGAGAATGTTATTTAACGCGCCTTTTCCTTCAATTACTGCTTTTTTTTCTGCATTAAAGGCGGTAGCATCATCTTTAAAGTATTGGATTAATGTATCTGGGTCCGGTCCCTTGAACAGAATTTTAGCTTTTCCTTCATATATTTTTTGTCTCTTAATCATAAAAATGTTCCTATTTAATGATTATTCTTATTGGGCTTGTAAGTTAAATTATGAAAAAACTTTTTCAAAAATCGTATCTAGATGTTTCAGATGATAAGAAAGATCAAAGTTTGCTTTAAGTTCGCTATCACTGAGGACCTTGCATACTCGTGGATCATTTTTTAACTCATCATAAAAGTTTACTCCCTCGGCCCAAACCTTCATAGCATTTGATTGAACTATTTCGTAAGCAGCTTCTCTTGATAATCCTTTTTGCGTTAAAGCCAAAAGTACGCGCTGAGAGTGTATTAAACCATTAAACTGATTCAAATTTTTTTTCATGTTTTCTGGATAAATAACTAGTTTACTTATAACATCTGTTAAGCGAGTTAAAGCAAAATCAAGAGTTATAGTTGTATC
>PAHT02000033.1 GCA_002705045.2 Paracoccaceae bacterium
ACAACGAGACAGAACAGTTAAAGGAACTTTGTTAATCTCAGTAGTGGCAAAAATGAATTTCACATGTTTTGGGGGTTCCTCTAAAGTCTTAAGGAGGGCGTTAAATGCTGAAGTCGACAACATATGGACTTCATCGATAATATAAATTTTAAATCTAGCCGATGCAGCTCGATAAAAAACACTTTCAATTATCTCTCTAATATCTGAAACCCCCGTTCTACTTGCAGCATCAAACTCCATGACGTCAACGTGATTCCCATTTGAAATAGCTAAACAATTGTCACACCGTCCACAAGGTGAAATGGTTGGAAGCCCATTTCCATTTAAACCAATACAATTTAAACCCTTAGCTATAATTCTTGCAGTTGTTGTTTTTCCAACCCCACGCACACCAGTCAACATGAACGCATGTGCGATTCTCTCTGACAAAAAAGAATTCTGTATTATTTTAACCATCACATCCTGACCGATTAAATCAGAAAAAGTTGCTGGTCTATGTTTGCGCGCAAGAACCTTGTAATATGAGGTTTCGTCTACACTAATATCACTCATGAATAAAAAATTTCCTATTCTTGACACAAACAATATGGCTATATTCACTAGATTTATATTAGCCGATTAAAGCCGGCGAGAGGCTGGAAAACGACCCGAACGGGTCTCGTTGCGGCTGCTTCCTTCCGGATCTGACCGGGTTGGCGAGGCGCTCGCCCGCACCAACCTCTCTGGTAAATTCTAAATCATTGTGATACTGAATACAACTAAAAATGCGTGGTCTAATATTGTCAGATAAAAACTTCCTATTTTCAGAAACTTATTTCGATAGAGCTACAAAAATAAGAGAAAATATAACTATTCTAAATCAACTGGTTAAAAATCCAGAAACCAAGCATATTCTGCTTTGGCAAGGTAAAATCCTATTTGATTTTTCTTCAGACACTCCTTGTCTAGCCTTAATTGGTAATAGTCATAAATTCTGGAGATCAAGCGATAACATAAACATTGAACACGGGAGTTTTGTTGGTTTTCAAGAAAAAAAAGCAATATTTTATCATAATGTACCAGATTGGAATGAAGAAGAAGTTGCTAAACTTAAAATAACAAAGTTTTTTGATGACTCACGCAGTTTTCACCCAGCTCTTCCAAAGAATTATGCTTTCAGCGAATTAAGAAGTATGATGACCATCATTACACGAACCGATGCAACAATTTTAGCAAGTATTAAGGGGATCTATGAATGGAATAAAGTAAACAACTTTTGTAGTAAATGTGGATCAAAAATAAGTCGAACGCAGAGCGGATGGGAAAAAAAGTGTTATACTTGCAATACCAAACATTTCCCAAGAACTGATCCAGTCGTAATTATGATGATTTACCACAAAGATAAAGCTCTTCTCGGTCGTTCACCTGTTTGGCCAAAAGGTATGTTTTCGTGCTTGGCCGGTTTTATGGAACCCGGGGAGTCAATTGAATCAGCTGTTGAAAGAGAAACACTTGAAGAAACTGGTATCATAGTAAAAAATACGCGATATGTTACTAGTCAGCCATGGCCGTTTCCAGCATCGTTAATGATTGGTTGCATGGCAGAAGCAAAATCGCATTCGATTGAAATAGATAAAGACGAAATTGAAGATGCACGTTGGTTTAGTAAAAAAGAAATTTTGGAAGCAATTAATTCAAAAGGTGCTTGGTGGCCAGCCCGAGAAGGCTCAATAGCAAGGTTCTTGATACGTCGGTGGGTAAGTGGGAAAATATAACTTTTATCCCATCGGCCGATAGGGGTGCTTTTCATATACGCCTAAGATACTAACCGATGAAGTAAAATATTTTAATTCCTCTAATGCACGCTTAACTGATATCGTTTCAGGGTGACCTTCTATGTCAAGATAGAACTGAGTTGCAGTGAACGAACCTCCAACCATGTAGCTTTCGAGTTTTAACATATTAACTCCATTTGTTGCAAAACCGCCTAAGGCTTTGTAGAGCGCTGCGGGTAAATTGCGCACCTCGAAAACTAATGTTGTCATACACTGTTCTTTGTTAAGTTTTTTTCTGTTAAAATTTTGATCTTTTGCCATTATCAAGAAACGAGTGGTGTTGTTAGTCATGTCTTCAATATCTGATGCAAGACTTTTTAAACCATAAATCTCTCCAGCAAGTTCAGAGGCTAACGCAGCAACACTGCGGTCTTGTTGGGACGAAACCCTTTTTGCGGAGCCCGCGGTATCTGGACCAACCACACTCTTGATTTTATTATGTAACAAAAAGTTTTGGCATTGCCCAAGTAAAACGGTGTGGCTTATAGCCGATTTAATTTGGGAAAGGCTGGTCCCTGGCAAAGCAAGCAAATTTATTCTAACCCGTAAAAAGTATTCTTTTACAATTGTTAATTTTGACGAAGGGAGCAACAAATGAATGTCAGCTACTCGCCCATAAGTAGAATTTTCGATTGGTAACATAGCCAGCTGAGAAACCCCTTGATTTACCGAATCAATAGCTGACTCAAAGGTAGGACAAGGCTTGACATCATGATCAGAGTAGAGGTCAAGACAAGCTTGATGCGAGTAGGAACCAAGTTCACCTTGGAAGGAAATTGTATTTTTCATAGATTATTCCATATGTTCTTCAATTAGAGCTTATTATACCTTGATAAACCCGAGTGGAAGTAGTTAAAACGGTTTCGTCAATGTTTTTTTTATTTGTTGAATTGAAGGTGTCTAAAAATGAATACATTTGAACTGACTAAAATAGTTGGAGGCCTTTGTGGCGCATTACTCATACTACTCTTAGTGCAATGGGGTGGGGAAATAGCGTACCATTCTAATCATGAAAAAATCGAAACAGCATCTTATTACTTGGAAGTAGAAAGTGAGGGAGAAGAAATAGCTGAAGTTGAGGAAGAAATTCCATTTATCGAAATGGTCAAGCTAGCGGATATCGATAAAGGAAAAAAAGTTTATGGAAAGTGTAAAGCGTGTCACAAGCTTGAAAAAGGGGTCAATGGAACGGGACCTTACCTTTATGGTGTTGTTGGGCGGTCAATAGCATCTGTTGAAAATTATGGTTACTCTTCAGCTCTAGCAGGTATGACAGGCGTTTGGTCGGAAGAGGAACTGAGCGCGTTTTTACTTAAACCTTCAAAATATGCACCGGGCACTAAGATGAGTTATTCTGGTTTAACGCCTGTCAAAGATAGAGCAAACTTAGTTGCTTTTCTTAAAACAATAAAAGACTAAATCTAAGAATTAATTTATGCTATTTTTCTTAAAAAATTTCTTGTATTTTTTGTATATTTATGAGAACAAAAAGTGAACAAAAAACATAAAGTAATATGACTAACCATTTAAAAAAATTCTATTTACCTACTCAACAATATATTGAATTTGTACCAAATATATATTTAAAAGCTAAAAAAATTCACGAAGTGTGCGGGCCTGCTAAAATGCGAATGGTAACATTTATTGCTTCGAAAACAAAAGGTTTGATAGTTTGGATTCGTCCTGATTGGAACGATCTTATTATCAATACTGACAGTATATCTGATTGGTTTTCTCCAAATCAATTACTACTAATAAATGCAAAAAATAAAAATAATTTATTTTTTGCAGCCGAAGAGGTATTACGTAGCGGCATTTCAGAAATTACCGTAATCGAATTTCCAGAAATACCTAGTCCACTACAAATGCGCCGTATCTATCTTGCTCTTAATTCAGGAATCAAGTCAAACAATACAAAAAAACCTTTAAGTTTAATTTTGTCACCCAACAGAGGAGGAGCAACTAGCATTGAAAGTCGCTGGTATGCTTCAACGTTACCTTGTTGGAATGATTTAACCAACATAAAAAATGGTAACTTAAAACAAAAATGGTATCTCAAACGATTATTCTCAAAAACAGAACCAATTAAAGAATGGTCAATAGAAACTGTTAACTCTAGAAGACACAAGTTAGCTCCCAAATTACTTTCATTGCCAATATCATAAATTCTATCTATTCCTTTTGCCAGCAATTTGAAATAACTTAATAGCGTATGAAAAGTTTGTATTATAAAAATGTCAATCTGGTTTAAAATATCAAAACTCTTAGAATCCCTTGTTGTCGGGAGCGCGTTATCATCATTATTTAAGCGACTAAAAACGCCTCCAGAAAAAAAATTGAGATTCACTATCACTGCTATAGGTCTTAGTTCTAAGATGACAAGACCAGATGGTATAGTAACCAAAAGTGAATTAAAAGTAATAAAAAAGCGATGGCAAAAACTTGTTCAAGAAAGTCATCCTGATAACATGATTGCTCAGGGTCTACCACAAGAGGCGGTTAACCTTGCTACTTCAAAGTTAATAGCTATTAACCAAGCATGGGAAAAAATAAATCAAACTAATGTAAAAAAAATCCTGATTTTAGTACTTCAGCAAAGCATTAACTATAGACCGATAGGAAATTTTAAATGAAACTCAAGACAGTAATTGCATATAGTTCCAATACACTTAATAAAGCGCAAAGTGTGTCAAATGAAATTGGAGACCTCCCAGAATGGGATTTATCTGACCTTTACACAAGCCCTACCGCAACAGAAATAAACAAAGATTTAAGCGATGTTGAAAAATTATGTGGCGCTTTTGCTTTGAAATACGAGAATAAGCTAACAACAATATCAGCGTCAGGTATGCTCCGTTGTTTACAAGACCAAGAAAAAATAAATGGGCTAATGGGGAGGCTAATGTCATTTGCATCATTACGATACTACCAAATGACTACAGACACTACACGAGCAAAATTTTTGAGTGATATTCAAGATAAAATTACTGAATTCAGCTCTAGGTTGGTATTTTTTACTCTTGAATTTAATTCACTAAAAGATTCTCATTTAACACGTATGCTTAACCAGAATTCAGATCTAGCACGCTATAAGACAGCTTTCGTTAGAATGCGAGCGATGAAACCTTACCAACTTAATGATGACTTAGAAAATTTTTTGCATCAACAATCTGTGGTAGGCGCAGCAGCATGGAATAAGCTATTCGACGAAACCATTTCAGCTCTCAAATTCGATTTTAATAACGAAGAACTTTCGTTAGAGGAAATCCTACATAAATTAAATGATAACAATCGAGTTATCCGCAAAAAAGCGGCTGAAAGCCTATCGTTTGTTCTTAACAAAAACATAAATTTATTCAGTAGAATTACTAATACACTCATTAAAGAAAAAAGTATCGAAGATAAATGGAGAAAATTTCCAACTCCACAATCCTCAAGACATTTAGCCAACGATGTGGAACCGGAAGTTGTGGATGCGTTAAGGAACGCTGTCGTGAATTCATATTCAAACACATCGCATAGATATTATAAGCTAAAAGCCAAATGGCTCAATTTAAAAAAACTTCAGATATGGGATCGAAATGCGCCATTACCAAATAATGAAGAAAAATTAATAAGCTGGGCTGAAGCCCAAGATATAGTGACCTCTGCATACACCAGCTTCGATATTCGAATGGAGAAATTAATCCAACCCTTTTTTGACAAAGGCTGGATTGATGCAACAGTAAAACCAGGGAAATCACCAGGTGCTTTTTCACACCCAACAGTTACTAAAGTGCATCCATTTATTCTGTTAAATTATCAAGGGAAACAGAGAGACGTAATGACATTAGCTCACGAATTAGGACACGGCATCCACCAATCCCTTTCGTCATCACAAGGAGAAATATTATCTGGTACGCCTCTAACACTCGCTGAAACAGCATCTGTTTTTGGTGAAATGCTCACATTTCAAACGATGTTAGCAGACACCAGAACAGAACTTGAACGCAAACACATGCTTGCTAGCAAAGTTGAAGATATGATTAACACAGTAATAAGACAAATATCATTTTACGATTTTGAATGCAGAATTCATGAAAGACGGCAATCAGGTGAGCTAACGCCAACTGAGATTGGTAAAATTTGGTTAGATATTAGTCGTGAAAGTTTGGGGCCAAGTTTTGAATATATGAAAGGGTATGAAAATTTCTGGGCTTATGTGCCTCACTTTATTCATTCACCTTTTTATGTATATGCTTACGCATTTGGCGACGGCTTAGTAAACGCTTTATATTCCGTGTACAAAGCTGGAAATATAGAGTTCAAAAACAATTATTTCAAGCTACTTTCGTCCGGGGGATCTAAACATCATTCAGAGTTGTTAAAACCCTTCCAACTTAACGCATCTGATCCTAAGTTTTGGTCTAACGGGCTCAATTTAATAAGTGCAATGATAGACGAACTTGAAAGTCTTGAAACTTAATTTTAAGGCTATTGATATTTACGAAATTAGTCAAATCCCGTTTAGTAGCAGACGGCCTGTAAAAACATTTGCATTCGTAAATTCTAAATTGCTAAAGAGAAACACTACTACGAAGCTAATTAAATTTTAAATTTCAAGCTTTAAGAAAAATAGGTAATCCTTTTTGAGAAAAGAAAAAACTCACGGTCTAGTTGAAAGTCTTTATACTCTTACGAAGCTTTTCAAAAGCCCTTACCTCGATCTGCCTGACTCTTTCTCTGCTAATTTGAAAAATTTTGCTTAGCTCCTCTAGTGTCTTAGGCTCGTCGCTTAACTGTCTCCACGATATTATATCTTGTTCTCGTTGATTTAAATCAGACATAGCTTCGACTAACAAGGACCGACGCAAGTTTAGCTCTTCTTCCGCCTCAAAGGACTGCACATGATCCGCGCCTTCATCTTCGAGCCAATCTTGCCACTCAGCATCATTATCACCATCTGAAGCTATTCGGGCATTTAAAGAAGAGTCGCCTCCAGCCATTCTACGATTCATTGATACTACTTCGTCTTCAGGGACTTTAAGCTCAGAAGCGATACGAGACACAGTCTCAGGTTTTAGATCCCCATCTTCTAAAGCGCCAATTCGTCCTTTAACCTTCCTCAAATTAAAGAATAATTTCTTCTGGGCACTTGTTGTACCCATCTTTACCAAACTCCAGCTCCTCAAAACGTACTCTTGAATGCTTGCTCTGATCCACCACATTGCGTAAGTCGCAAGCTTAAAACCTTTTTCCGGCTCAAAACGTTTAACAGCCTGCATTAAGCCAACATTCGCCTCAGAAATTACTTCGTTGGTGGGGAGCCCGTAGCCTCTATAACCTAACGCGATCTTCGCTGCCAAGCGTAAGTGCGAAGTAACCAATCTGTGCGCAGCCTTACTGTCTCCATGCTCAGCCCAAGATTTAGCAAGCATAAACTCTTCCTCAGGCTCCAGCATCGGGAACTTCCTGATTTCCTGTAAATATCTCGCTAACCCACTATCAGAAGATAATGTTGGCAAATTCGAATTGCTCATATATTTCTCCCACATCAATTCTTACCATGTATATAATTACCTTTTTCTAGATTGCAAGGCTTTCAACTTAATCAACTTACCAAAGCCATTTTAAGAACTTTACAATTTTTCAGTTTGTAGATCCAACATGCGATGAAGAATTACCATATCATTAGGCATTTTTGAGGAAAATGATAACCACCTTCCCGTTCTTGGGTGACAAAAACCTAGCGTTGTGGCATGAAGTGCTTGTCGTTTAAAGTTCTTTAGAATAGGCCTTAGTTCTTCCAAATGGTTCAACTTTTGTTTTATTTGTGACCTATAGGTCTGATCACCGATGATTCCGTGTCTTAAATGATGCAAATGCACTCTGATTTGATGAGTTCGCCCAGTTTCAAGTTGACACTCAATGAGGGAAGCTACTGGCAAACCTTGAATGACAAAATCTTTTTTTACAAAAAATCGTGTGATTGCATCACGACCAGAATCGAGATGAACTGCCATTTTTTTTCTATCAAACTTATGACGACCAATCTTGGTTGAAATCTTTATTCGATGATCTGGTTCAAAAACTAAGCCAGGGACATTTTTTCGCCCCGTGTTGAGTTTAGACGGACAACCATGAACCAAAGCAAGATATTTTCGTTCCACATTATGTTTGACAAACTGATTTGCCAACCCATTGTGGGCCAAATCTGTTTTTGCCGCTACAAGCAAACCTGAGGTGTCCTTATCAATTCTGTGGACAATACCTGGTCGTTTTATTCCACCTACACCAGAAAGTGAACTGCCACAATGAAACAGAAGTGCATTTACCAAGGTACCGTTTTTAGTCCCCGGTGCTGGATGAACTACCATTCCAGCCGGTTTGTTTACGACTAAAAGGTCTGCATCTTCATAAATAATTTCGAGTTCTATTTTCTCCGGCAATAGAGCTGATGCATCAGGCAATGGAAGCCGAATACTGACTTTTAATCCAAAGTATGCTTTACCTGCCGGATCTGTTAAAAGTTTTCCATTGATGTCCGATACTGCGCCACTTGTGATAAGTTGCTGAACTCTCGCCCTAGAAAATCCGAATTTTTCTGGAATTATCTTAGTTAACGCCTTATCTAACCTTAGCGATTCTTTGCTAGTTACGCACAAGTCAATTTTGTCTACGAAAGATTTAGCCATGAAACCAACTAACAATTCAAATATCGAACATTCACCATCTGAGCCGGCAAGTCTTCGTACTCTTCGCATATTAACAGTAGCAATGACAATAGTTATGATATTCGGCTTTATTTTAATTGTTTCCTTACTTTCGATAGCAATCCAAAAAAATATCGCTCAGAAGCAAAAGCTTAATCCAATTCAAATTGCGATCACTGAAAATGAGTTCCTCTCATCAATTACGTATTCTTCGGACTATACTATTTTACTCATATCGGGCGATGATAATATACAAAGTTTGCGCATTCTATCCAACAAAACTGGAAAAATATTGAGCAATACTTTAGTGTCCGATTTACTGTCCATGGATTCGGAAAAATAAACCTTTGTCATATTCGGTGGAATAATTTAGATCATGAATTTTTCAAAACCCTTTTTAGAAAATTTACGGGCTAATATTTCCTTATCAAGCCTGATAGGAGAGACGGTTTCGTGGGATCCCAAAAAAACTAAATCTAGCCAAGGCGATTTTTGGGGATCATGCCCATTCCACGAAGAAAAAACGGCCTCATTTCATGTTGATTCCAATAAAGGGTTTTATTATTGTTTCGGCTGCCATGCTAAAGGTGATTGCTTCACTTTCCTCAAAGACAACAAAAACCTTTCCTTTTTAGAGGCAGTAACATTCCTGGCCGCACGAGCCGGAATCCCACTTCCAGAAAAATCTTACCACAACACAACCAATAATAAAGGCGAGTCAGAACTCTTTCAAATTCATGAGGAAGCAGCTACCTTTTATCAAAATCAATTAAAAACAAGTAACGGACTTTCATGTAGACAATATCTCAAATCAAGGGCGATTACAGAAGAAGCTGAAAGACATTTTGAGCTTGGGTATTCATCTAATTCTTCAAATGCGCTTTATGAACATTTGAGAAAAAGAAAATTTGAAGATAAAACCATTATTCGATCAGGCTTATGCATGATAGCCGAAAACCAAAGCAAACCATTTGATAGGTTTCGAAATAGGTTGATGTTTCCAATAAAAGATTTGCGTGGAAGAACAATAGCATTTGGTGGCAGAGCCCTTAACACTAGAGCGACAGCCAAATATCTCAATTCACCAGAAACACCGTTATTTTCCAAGGGGAAAGTTATATACAATTACTCAAACGCAAAATCAGTGGTAAGAAATAAAGCTCCATTGTTGTTAACAGAGGGTTATATGGACGTCATTACCCTTTTTCAGGCAGGTTTTACCAATGCCGTCGCACCTCTTGGGACTGCAATTACCGAAGACCAGCTTAATTTAATATGGCGCCTACATCCTGAACCAGTCGTACTTTTTGATGGTGATAAAGCCGGAAAAAAAGCAACTAGCAAGCTCTTGATGCTTGCCCTGCCGTTTCTAAAGCCTGATAGAAGCCTAAGGTTTGGGCAGCTGCCCGTGGATCAAGACCCTGATGACTTTTTAAGGTCGGAAGGTAAAATAGGTTTTCTGCGAATAGTGGAAGAAGCCGAACCAGCAGTTCAGCTATTATGGAGCGATTTTACCGAGGGACGAGTATTTGATAGCCCCGAACGAAAAGCGAGCCTTGACCTTCGATTAAAGGAAACTGTAGGGCAAATAAAGGACACTTATTTGCGAGACTACTTTTTACGGGCGATAAATGACATAAAAAAACAGTTTTTTTCGACCACTGGTCAGAACGACCTTAAGCAAAATTACCAAATACAAAAAACGATTGGAACTGCGAGAACTTTCCAAACAATAAACCCTTTAAAAGAGACAAGAAATTCGTTTTTGGGCAGATCATCGAAAAATCTGGATGTAGAATTAAGGATCAAGGAAGGAACTATTCTACTCGGTTGTCTGAACCACCCTTTTATTGCGCACGCGCTAGAAGAAAAGTTGTCTAGACTTGCGTTTGTATTTGAAGACCTTGCAAAAATCCGTGATGCACTATTAGCAGAACTACCCATAGATGGAGATTGTGAAAATATAGACTTCTACAAAAAACTCGAGCTTCGACTTAAGTTTGACCCTCTGCAAAAACTAAAAAAAATTCCATATTTATTTATTCATCCATATTTAGGACCGAATGCGTCAGAAACAAACGCATCCAAAGCAATTAATGATGCGATCAATCATCACATTTCCTTGCTAAATTTTAACGCAGAGATAAAACTAGCCGAGAAAGAGTTAGATGATAGTTCAAGTGAGTCTGTTACAGACCGAATAGAGAAAGCAAGTACGAACCTCCAGAACGCTATAAAAGGTCTTGAACCTAAAATTCTAGATAATGACGAATTAAGAAAAGCAAGCATTAAACGTTTAAATATAATGATACAAAACAAGATTTGGTTAAAGAAAAAATGATTCGGTATTTACGAATCATTGATTCGCAGGCAAATGTTCTTCAAAAGAAATAGTGATTCGGCATGAAACTAGAATTAAAAGATTAGGCTAAGATATGGCAACTATGAAATCAGAGAAGAAACCCCCAAGCGAACAAATCAATTCAAGTTCACTCCTCGATATGAGTCAATCCTCAGTGAAAAAAATGATGGCACAGGCGAAAGCCCGTGGATACATAACTTATGATGAATTAAATGAATTCATGCCTCCTGAACAGGTCTCATCCGAGCAAATTGAGGATGTAATGGCGATGCTTTCTGAAATGGGAATCAACGTTATAGAGAATGAAGAAGCTGCAGACGAGGATGAAGAGCAAAAAGATACAGAAATAAACGATGAAATAGGAACTTCCCGCGAACTAGTTACGGCGCAAGGGGGTACTGAGAACCTTGACCGAACGGATGACCCAGTGAGAATGTATCTGAGGGAAATGGGCTCGGTAGAATTGTTATCGAGAGAGGGCGAAATAGCGATTGCCAAACGAATTGAAGCAGGACGTAATACTATGATTGCGGGTCTATGCGAAAGCCCTTTAACATTTCAAGCAATCACAATATGGCGAAACGAGCTTCTTGAAGAAGAAATAATGCTTAGGGATGTCATCGACCTTGAAACTACGTTTGGCCAGACTAATGAAGCGGACGAAGACAATCTCGAGCGCGAATTATCAAAAACTAACGAGGCAAGTCATGTTGAGTCCGTTAGTCAAACAGAGCCACTGGCTAATTCAAAAAACTCCGCGGATCAGGACGATATTTACCAAGAAGACGAAGACGAAGATGAAGATCAAGCGAATCTTTCTCTTGCTGCGATGGAGAACGAGTTAAAACCAAGAGTGCTCGGGACTCTAGACCAAATAGCTCGCTGTTATCAACGATTAGCAACAATGCAAGACTCGAGAATGGAAGCAGCCACTAATTCAAAAAATTCATTCTCTTCTAACCAAGAACTTGAGTACCAAAGGTTACGTGCTGAATTAGTTTTATTAGTAAATTCGCTCCATTTGCATAATAACAGGATAGAAGCACTTATTGATCAACTCTACGGCTTAAACCGAAAAATAATGGGTGTCGATAGCACTATGGTAAAACTTGCTGATCAGGCTCGAATAAATCGAAGAGAGTTCATTTCAGAATATAAGGGATCTGAACTTGACCCTGATTGGCTTAAGAGAATAAGTAATAAAACAACCCGCGGATGGGAAGTCTTATTAGAAAAGTTTTATGAGCGAGTCTTAGATTTGAGAAGCGAAATGGTCGAAATAGGGCAATATATTGGAGTTGATATATCTGAATTTCGAAGAATCGTCCAACAAGTTCAAAAAGGAGAGAAAGAAGCCAGATCTGCAAAAAAAGAGATGGTTGAAGCTAACTTGAGATTAGTAATATCTATTGCAAAAAAGTACACAAATAGAGGTCTTCAATTTCTTGATCTGATCCAAGAAGGAAATATTGGTCTTATGAAAGCCGTTGATAAATTTGAATATCGCAGAGGATATAAGTTTTCAACCTACGCGACTTGGTGGATTAGGCAAGCGATTACCCGTTCTATTGCAGATCAGGCAAGAACGATTCGGATACCAGTGCATATGATTGAAACTATTAATAAGCTGGTAAGAACGGGACGACAAATGCTCCACGAAATTGGAAGGGAACCCACACCCGAGGAACTAGCAAAAAAATTGCAAATGCCTCTCGACAAAGTAAGAAAAGTGATGAAAATTGCGAAGGAACCGATAAGCTTGGAAACTCCGATCGGTGATGAGGAGGACAGTCAACTAGGCGACTTTATTGAAGATAAAAATGCGATATTACCCCTAGACAATGCAATTCAGGGGAATCTTAAAGAGACGACAACCAGAGTGTTAGCAAGCCTCACTCCCCGTGAAGAACGGGTTTTGAGAATGCGCTTTGGGATTGGTGTCAACTCAGATCATACGTTAGAAGAAGTAGGGCAACAATTTTCTGTTACAAGGGAACGAATTCGTCAAATAGAAGCGAAAGCGTTAAGGAAGCTCAAGCATCCAAGTAGGAGTCGAAAACTAAGGTCTTTTTTGGACCAATAAATTTTTGACTTATCAACTAAATCGATAGACCATTTAGCTTGATTTGTGTTAGCATCAAATTAAAGAAAATAAAGTCAGGGTTTTTGAAATGCGATGCCCGTTTTGTGGAAATACAGATACTCAAGTCAAAGACAGTCGCCCCGCAGAGGATCACGTGTCGATAAGAAGAAGAAGATCCTGTCCCGGATGTGCGGGACGATTTACAACATATGAGCGAGTTCAATTAAGAGACCTGATTGTTGTAAAGAAAAACGGGCGAAGAGAAGAGTTTGATCGTGATAAATTAGAACGGTCGATAAGAGTAGCAATGCAGAAAAGACCGGTAGAGCCGGACCGTCTTGATCAAATGATTACCGGTATAGTTCGAAGATTAGAAAGCCTCGGTGATACAGATGTACCATCCGAATCTATAGGAAAGATCGTAATGGAGACACTTGCGAGAATAGATACGGTAGGCTACGTAAGATTTGCAAGTGTCTATAAAAATTTTCAAGCCGCAAATGATTTTGAACAATTTGTGATCGAATTAAGAACGCATATTCCGATAGAGGATGATTCTTAATTGTCGAGTAATTTTAGATCTGACATTAGGTTTATCAAATTAGCTTTGGAATTAGCGAAACGTCACATTGGTCAGACTGGAGATAATCCTTCGGTGGGTTGTGTCATCGTCAAAAAAGATAGAATTATCGGGCGTGGGGTCACGGGTCAGGGAGGACAGCCACATGCAGAAATGGAAGCACTAACTAACGCCAAAGAATCTTGCAAAGGTGCTACAATGTTCGTTACCCTCGAACCTTGTTCTCATTTCGGGAAAACACCCCCGTGCGTTGATAAGATAATTGCTGCTCAAATCTCAAGGATAGTATGCCCTTTAATTGACCCTGACCCAAGAGTTTCAGGGACAGGTTTTGAGAAGTTAAAAGGCGCAAATATTGAGGTCGACGTTATTCCCATTGCTCGTGAGTGGGCAGAAGATGTCGCAAGAGGTTTTATTTCAAGGTTGGTTAAAGATCGACCGTTTGTTACAGTCAAATTGGCCATGTCGATTGATGGAAAAATTGCAACTGAATCTGGTGACAGTAAATGGATAACTAATAAATTTGCTAGAGCCCACTCTCATCTCTTAAGAGTAAAAAATGACGCTATTTTGGTCGGAACCAATACGTTTTTAAAAGATAATCCTGAATTAACAGCCCGTGGCACCTTTGAAAGGTATTGTAACCCACTCCGAATATTTCTAGATCAGCATTTAAAAATATTTCCTTCGGATGCTATGCTTAAGAATCTAACCAATTCTCCCGCTATGATTGTTTGTGGAATAAACCCCAATTTAAATAACTTAAAAATTTGGCGAGATTCGGGGGTAGAAATACTGAAAGTAACTTCATCAGACAGAGGCATCAAATTAACCAAACTCTTTGAAAATTTAGCTAAAAAAGGTTTAAATTCTGTATTAGTAGAGGGAGGAGGTACGCTGGTACAAAGTCTTCTTTTAGCACGTCTAATTGACGAACTAATAGTGCACAGATCTGGCCTTATATTGGGTTCTAACGGAATTCCCTCAGTATATGAGTTTGAGAAAATGTCCCAAGAAATCGGCGTCTTCCCGCGAATGAAACTTCAATCTGTAAATAAATACGACGATAACATTGAAACCATATGGAAGCCTGAAAAGTGAATTATTTCACGCTGCAACTCTTTAAAATGTAATTAACCTTGTAAACATACTTCACTCGTTATAAATCAGGTATAAACAAAATAGGAAACGAACCAAAATGTTTACTGGAATAATCTCTGATATCGGTAAAATCTTAGCGATAGATGAAAGTAAAGAATTGGAACTGACCATTGGTTGTAATTATGATATCGACAGAATTTCAATAGGTGCATCTATTGCTCATGATGGAATATGCCTGACCGTGATTGAAAAAGGACTAAGCAATCTGCAAAGATGGTACAAAGTGAATGTCTCTAACGAAACAAAAAATTGTACTAAGATCAAAGAGCGAAATAGTGGATGGGATTTGGGCTCACCAATTAATTTAGAGCGATCCTTGAAAGTAGGTGATGAATTAGGTGGCCACATCGTGACTGGTCATGTTGACGGGGTAGCAAAAATAACCAAAATAGAGGACATTGGGGAAAGTACCAGAATTTGCTTTTTAGGACCGACTGAACTTGCTCAATTTATCGCTAAAAAAGGATCAATTGCACTAAATGGTACTTCACTAACTATAAATAGCACTAGCGGTCCCGAATTCGAAGTAAATTTAATTCCGCATACAAAGAAAAATACTACTTGGGATTCTGTTAACCGGGGAGATTTTATAAATATCGAGATTGACCCACTTGCTCGCTACGTCGCACGGCTAAATGAATTGAGAATATAAATGACTTCAGATTTTGGTCATAACTCAATTTCATCTATCGAAGAAATAATAAGCGACGCGAGACAAGGAAAAATGTTTATCCTAGTCGACCATAAAGATCGAGAAAATGAAGGTGACTTAGTGATACCTGCCGAGAAAGCAACTCCCGAAGCGATAAATTTTATGGCGACACATGGGCGTGGGCTAATATGTCTTGCATTAACATCTGAAAGATTAGACGCACTAGGTCTTCCGTTAATGGCAGCATCGAACTCATCACGGCATGAGACCGCATTTACTGTTTCCATAGAGGCTCGTGAGGGCGTTACAACAGGTATTTCTGCGCATGATCGAGCAAAAACTATTAGCGTTGCTATTGATTCAGAATCTGGAGCCCAAGATATAGCTACACCAGGACACGTATTTCCACTTAGAGCTAGAAATGGCGGAGTTTTAGTCAGAGCTGGTCACACGGAGGCAGCCGTAGATATTTCAAGGTTAGCAAATTTTGGTGGATCCGGCGTAATTTGCGAAATTATGAATGATGATGGGACTATGGCCAGGTTACCAGATTTAATTACATTTTCAAAGAAGCATAATTTAAAAGTAGGAACTATAAGTGATCTAATTGCGTATCGCCGAAAGCACGACAACTTAGTCAGAGAAACTTCAAAAAAAATAGTTAATTCTGAATTTGGAGGAGAATGGTTACTTCGAATATTCCATGATGAGATAAATGGCGGTGAAAATATTACGTTATCGAAAGGCGATCTTTCCAGCGAGCAACCAGTGCTTGTCAGAATGCACACAGCAAATCCAATGGAAGATATGCTAGGTCTGGCGCCCGGAAAATCAACTCAATTGAAAAATGCCATGAATAAGATTGCAGATAATGGTCGCGGCGTTGTAGTGCTACTTAGAGATATGAACATAAATCTTGAACTGGAAGGCGAGTCAAAGCCTACCTTACGGAAGTATGGTATTGGAGCTCAAATTCTTTTAGCATTAGGTCTACAAAATATAATATTGCTCACTAATTCAAAGGCTCCAAAAATCGTTGGGCTCGAAGGTTACGGATTGAGCATCATAGCATGCGAGCCAATTGGGTAAAGAATATGATTAAAACAGTATACGGTCAACTTGAGGAACTTCCAGAATTTAGTGTGCCACCTTCCATTCTTTTAGTTGTTGCTCCCTACCACAGAACAGTTACCGACCAGCTGATTGAGGGAGCAACGAAAACTTTAAATAAAGTAAGCGCTAAAATAGATTTTGTTGAAGTGCCTGGAGCGCTTGAAATTCCAACGGCGATTCTACTGGCATCAAGGCATTTTTCTGCTTTTGTCGCACTTGGATGCGTCATAAGAGGTGAGACATCTCATTACGACACTGTTTCGAGTGAAAGCTCAAGAGCAATATCACATCTCGGCCTGCAGGGAATCTGTATCGGAAACGGCATTTTAACAGTGGAAAATTATGATCAAGCTGAAAAACGAGCAAATCCAGAAGTTCAAAATAAAGGTGGGGATGCAGCAATGGCTGCTCTTCAACTAATAAAATTGAAAACTAAGTTTGATTGGCAGTCAACCTATTAAGCCGATCAATTCATGAGTAGAAATGTCAAACAAGAAGGCCACTAAAGCTCATTCAAAAAAATCTGCGTCTCGGTTTTACGCAGTTCAAGCCCTATTCCAAATGGAAGCATCTCAATCCTCAGTATCCGTTATCGCAAACGAGTTTGAAACACACAGAATTGGAGCTCAGATTGGATTACACACTTATAACTTAGCCGATTTAAAAATGTTTAGAAATATTCTGAATACAGCAGTGAAAGAACAAAGTAGGATTGATAAACTTACAGATAACGCGTTGAAAGATAACTGGCCACTGAAACGCATTGATCCAACCTTGCGAGCATTATTTAGAGCTGCTATTTCTGAGATTATTATTGATAAGACGCCAAACAAAGCTGTCATAAATGAGTTCATTGAGATTGCAAAAGCCTTTTTCCCTGAGGGAAAAGAAGTGAAATTAGTTAATGGAGTTCTGGATAACGTGCTTTCAAAACTTCAAAAAAACTCAGCATCAAAGTATTAAAATTTCTTAGTCTTGGGGAACCCGTATGGTGGGTTACGGCCTGCGGTCGCTCGAGCACCTTGCCAATCTAAAATGTTTGTCTCCGTGCGCCATTTTTCTCCAGCCATTTTCCAAGTCAGACCTACCGAGCTATCAAACACTTTTGCATCCGACAAACCACCAATTTTAAATTTTTGAAATCTTACCCCCTTTCCGCGGGACATTTCAGGAAGGTCAGAGACAGGAAAAACTAATAGTTTTCCGTTATCTCCCAAAGAAGCTACATAATCTCCATCAACGGATGTACACACCGACAGCCTTTGGTTTGGTTTAAGATTTAATACCTGTTTCCCATTTCTCGTTTGAGCCAGTAATTCTTCATGAGCCACAATAAATCCATTGCCTACGTCAGATGCTATCAATAACTTTTTATTTATTCGTGAAAGAACCAAACTGACAATTTCATAACCTTTTGGTAACTCAATCATTATCCTTATTGGTTCTCCCAAACCTCGTCCACCTGGCAACCCGTCCGCCAGTAAAGTGTAACAACGACCATTACTACCTATCGCCAGAATTTTATCCGTGCTGTAAGCATGAAACATAATATTTTCTTTATCACCGTCTCTGAACTTTAGCTTACTGCCTAGATCTATGTGTCCACGCATAGCTCTTATCCACCCCATAGCTGAATACACAACGGTTATAGGCTCTTTTTCAATAGCAGACTCCATATTTAGACCATCTATGTTTGGTAAACTCCCAAATCTAGTTCGCCTTTGGATAAGTTTTTCTGACTCGCCAAATAATGTTTTCAAGTCTTCAAGCTGCTTGATTACCTCTTTCCATTGAAGTTTATCAGCCTCTAAAAGGTCCTCAAGTTTAGACCGCTCAATTAGAAGATTATCTCTTTCATTGATTAGTACCATCTCTTCAAGCTTTCGAAGAGATTTCAATCTTAAATTTAAAATTGCATCCGCTTGTTTCTCATTCAATTCAAATTCAGAAATTAACTGCGATTTTGGTTCATCATCATACCTTATAATTTCAATTACTCTATCAAGATTTACGAAAGCAACCAAATAGCCTTCAAGAGTTTCAAGCCTTAAGTCTATATTAATTAATCTAAACTTTGATCTTCTTAAAAGGATTCGTTTCCTGTGATTCAAAAACGCAAGCAATGCATCCTTAAGACTGCAAACCTTCGGTGTTAGTCCATCGACCAGAACATTCATATTTAGTGAAAATCTTGTCTCAAGATCTGAATTTTTAAAAAGACTTTCCATTAAAACGGTCACATCAATAGTCTTACTTCGTGGCTCTAAAATTAGCCGAATACTTTCATCACTTTCATCTCTTATATCGATTAGACCCAATACTTTTTTTTCGTTAATTAATTCAGCAATTTTCTCGACAAGCTTTGCTTTTTGGACCTGAAACGGTATCTCATCTACTACAATTTGCCATGCACCTCTAGGTAACTTTTCAATTTCGTAATGTGCTCTAATACGAAAACTACCTCGACCAGTTTGGTAGCTTTCAATTCGAGCTGAAAGATCATCAATAATGACACCCCCTGTAGGGAAATCAGGTCCAGGAATGATACCTACCAAATCTTCTACTGAAGAAGTAGGCCTTTTAATCAACAAGATTAGAGCATCACATAATTCATTTAGGTTATGAGGTGGAATGTTTGTAGCCATCCCGACAGCTATTCCGGACGAGCCATTAGCCAATAATTGTGGAAATCCCGAAGGTAACACGACTGGCTCTTCCTCTGAACCATCGTAATTATCCCGAAAATCTACCGAATCCTCTGCCAAACCATCTAGCATAAGCTCAGAGATTTTTGTAAGTCTTGCCTCAGTGTATCGTTGAGCCGCTGGATTATCTCCATCAATATTACCAAAGTTTCCTTGTCCATCAACTAGTGGATATCTAAGACTAAAATCCTGTGCTAATCTCGCTAACGCATCATATATCGCTTTATCACCATGGGGATGATAGTTGCCCATTACCTCACCAACGATCTTTGCACATTTTCTAAATGTCCCAGAAGAGTCGAGTTTCAAGCCGCGCATGGCATATAATATTCGTCTATGTACTGGTTTCAAGCCATCTCGAGCGTCAGGCAAGGCGCGATGCATTATGGTAGACAGAGCATAATTTAGGTAGCGCTCGCTGAGCGCCTCTGCTAAAGGCTCCGACGTTACCTTTTCAGTTACTTTCTGGTGTTCTTTATCTGGCAAATCATTCATACCTAGTATTTAACTCTCCAAGAAGATAAGGTCTAGTCACAAAAAATGGTTCAACAATGAAAACAATACTAATTACTGGCTGCTCAAGCGGAATTGGATATGATGCCGCAAGAACGTTAAAAACTAGAGGTTGGAAGGTTTTAGCCACATGTCGAAAAAAAGTAGATTGCGAGCGACTAAAAAACGAGGGGTTTCTAAGTTTTGTATTAGACTACAGTAAACAAAATACTATCGATAATGCCGTTACCTACATAAAAGAAAAGAATGACTGCAGATTAGACGCGCTGTTTAACAATGGTGCTTTCGCATTACCAGGAGCTGTAGAAGATTTATCAAGGGATTCATTAAGAGAAATTTTCGAAGTAAATTTTTTTGGCCATGTAGAACTCATGAATAAACTTTTACCGTTTCTTAAAAATAGTGGTGATGGCCGTGTCGTGAACTGCTCGTCAGTTTTAGGGTTTGCGGCACTGCCTTACCGAGGAGCATATAATGCAACCAAATTTGCAATAGAAGCAATTACAGATACTATAAGAAGAGAAGAAACTGGTAAGAAAGTAACTTTTATTTTAATAGAACCTGGACCAATTAGAACTAAAATCCGTGAAAATTCTATTTTTTACTTTGAAAAATGGATTGATTGGAAAACATCAGATTTATCAGAGTACTATGAAAAACATTTATTTAAAAAACTTTATCAGCCAAAAACGATGCTTGAAAGGTTTGAACAGGAACCACGTCACGTCACAAAAAAATTATTAGTGGCTTTAACAACTAGACGACCCAAAAAAAGATATTATGTAACATATCCAACATATTTAGCAAACATCATAACCCGATTACTACCAACAGGTTTACAAGACCATTTTTTTAAATAAAGTTTGACTCAATTAAACTGTTGTTCAGATATCGCGTAAAATCAGGAGAAAAATTTGGAAAGCACATTATTTTTTCTAGTTGTGTTCACGTGTTTAACAGTTCTAATAGTATTAATGGTCGGAATCGGAGGTTTTTCTCGTGGCGGAAATTTCAACAAAAAATACGCTAATAAAATAATGCGCCTCAGAATAATACTGCAAGCAATTGCAATTATGCTGATACTTATATTTGTATATTTCAACAAAGGTTAAATACATGGTAACGCTTAATAAAATTTATACGAAAACTGGTGATGAAGGGACGACCTCACTAGGTAACGGAGTTAGAACTGAGAAATTTTCACTGAGAGTTAAAACTTATGGGAGTATTGATGAGATCAACTCTAATGTTGGCGTGGCAGCGCACTACGCCGATAAGGCTTTGCAAACAAATTTAAAAAATATTCAAAATGATCTTTTTGATCTCGGTGCAGATTTTTGTAATCCTATTTTGGAAGACAAAAACAACATAAAAACGTCAGAGTTGAGAGTATCGTACCATCAAGTTAAGCGTATTGAGCAAGAAATAGATTTAATGAATATATCACTCGAACCATTAAAAAGCTTCGTTCTGCCGGGAGGCGATATTGCAGCGTGTCATTTGCATTTATGTAGAACTGTTTGCCGTCGAGCTGAGCGCTACGCAGTTGAGCTAGCGTCAAAAGAATTAATAAATAGTGAAAGTTTGAAATATCTTAACAGACTTTCAGACTGGTTCTTTGTAGCTGCTCGTTGCCAAAATAATAATGGTTCAACAGATATTCTTTGGGTTCCTGGGTCGAATCTATAGTAAAAGTATCAAAAAATTTTAAATAAAGCCGTGACATATAAATTTGTAATTGCGTCATTTTCGCACTTTAAAAATTATTCAATTACTATACAAGTCATAAGAGAAAGTTGTTTGACTTACTTAGGGGTAAAATCTTTATGAAAATTTTAATACCAGTTAAGAGAGTGATAGATTATAATGTAAAGGTCAGGGTTAAATCAGATAACAGTGGAGTTGACTTAGCAAACGTCAAAATGTCAATGAACCCGTTTGATGAAATAGCTTTGGAAGAAGGAATCAGAATTAAAGAGGCTGGAAACGCTACTGAAGTAATTGCAGTTTCAATTGGTGTAAAACAAGCCCAGGAAACATTAAGAACCGCCTTAGCAATGGGAGCAGACAGAGCAATATTGATTGAAGCGGCCGATAGTGTAGACAATGATATAGAACCGCTTGCAGTGGCAAAAATCTTGACAAAGATTATTAAAGAAGAAGAACCACAGCTCATATTATGTGGCAAACAAGCTATTGATAATGATATGAATGCTACAGGACAAATGATTTCAGCGCTTACAGGTTGGTCTCAAGCAACATTTGCATCAAAAATAGAACTTAAAGATGAAACAGCTTTGGTAACCAGAGAGGTGGATGGAGGACTTCAAACTATTGAAGTAACTTTGCCTACAATAATATCAGTAGACTTGCGCTTAAATGAACCGCGGTACGCTAGTTTGCCTAATATCATGAAAGCCAAGAGAAAGCCGTTGGAAGTGCGGCTCCCCGAAGAATTAGATGTCTCAGTCGAAACTAGACTTAAATTGATAACTACCAAAGCTCCGCCTGAACGGTCAGCAGGCATAAAAGTAGACTCTGTTGAGGAACTAGTGAAAAAACTTAAAGAAAATATGGGAGCACTGTAAAATGGCAATTCTTTTAATCGCAGATATTCTAGATGGAGAATTAAATCTAGACCAAACAGCCAAAGCATTAACTGCGGCGAAGCAATTGGGGGAAGTCACTGTACTGTGTGCCTCATTTAATTGTGAAAAAGCAGCCAAAGACATAGCTACGCTAGACGGTGTTGTAGAAGTACTCCTATCCGATAACGAGATCTACGGTAAAAGTTTAGCCGAGCCCCTCTCAGTCCTCATTGCATCCATAGGAAAAGAATTCACTCACATTCTAGCAGCGGCAACCGCATTAGGAAAAAATGTTATGCCACGGGTGGCAGCACTGCTTGATGTTATGATCATTTCTGATGTAACTGAAATAGTATCCTCCGATACTTTTGAACGACCCATTTATGCGGGTAATGCATTGCAAATCGTACAAAGTTTAGATTCCTTTAAAGTATGTACGGTTAGAACCTCAAACTTTGGTTTGACGAGTTCTGGTTCAAACGAAGCTCCAATAAGAGAAGTTGATGCGAGCAATAACCCTGCGCTATCAAAATGGGTGAAGGATAGTTTACAGGAATTGGATCGGCCCGAATTAACTTCGGCAAAAATTGTTGTGTCTGGTGGAAGAGGNNTTGGTAGCAAGGANGATTTTGCAATTATAGAANCACTTGCTGATAAACTGGGCGCGGCAGTTGGAGCCTCNAGAGCNGCAGTCGACTCAGGCTATGCTCCNAACGACTGGCAAGTTGGACAAACAGGNAAGGTAGTAGCACCAGACCTTTATNTAGCCGTCGGTATNTCNGGCGCAATACAACATTTNGCNGGTATGAAAGATAGTAAAATAATTGTAGCAATTAATAANGATGAGGAAGCTCCCATATTTCAAGTAGCGGATTTTGGACTTGTTGCCGATCTGTTTGATGCTGTGCCAGAGCTGTCNAATAAAATATAAAAATACAAAGGTTGAATTAGTTTAAACTTTGATAAACACTTTACTTTAGTCTGGAGCAATCATGGAGATTGTCAAAATTGGTGTAATTGGAATGGGACAAATGGGGCGAGGCATTGCCGAGGTTTGTGCCTTATCAGGCTTTAAAGTATTGGTTACTGACGTAGACCGTGATACAATAAATAAATCAAGGTCACATATCTTTGAAGATTTAAAAAAATTAGAAAAAAAAAATAAAATTAAAAGTGGTAAAAGTGAAGTTGCCATTGACTTAATAATCTCTGTAAAAGATTTTTCAGAATTTAACTCCTGCGACCTTATTATTGAAGCTGCCACTGAGAAAGAACACGTTAAGAAAAAAATCTTTTCAGATTTGAAACCATTTGTAAAATGTAACGCTATACTTGCTACCAATACATCCTCGATCTCAGTAACTCGACTTGCCTCAGGGACAGAAAAGCCTGAAAATTTTATGGGGCTGCATTTCATGAACCCAGTCCCACTTATGAACTTGGTAGAGCTGGTACGTGGAATTGCAACCAGTGATGACACATATGAAACTTTGCAAGACTTTGTTGTAAAATTAGGAAAAACATCAAGTGTTTCCGAAGACTTTCCTGCTTTCATAGTTAACAGAGTGTTAATGCCCATGATTAATGAAGCTATTTATAGTCTGTATGAAGGGGTTGGAAACGTTGAAAACATTGACCGGTCGATGCGGCTCGGTGCAAACCATCCAATGGGACCATTAGAACTAGCAGACTTCATTGGACTAGACACTTGTTTATCAATAATGAACGTTCTACATGAAGGCCTTGGTGACACAAAATATCGACCTTGCCCACTTCTGGTAAAGTACGTCGAAGCCGGTTGGCTAGGTCGAAAAACAGCCAAAGGATTTTATGACTACAGCCAAAATCCTGCAATACCAACAAGGTAAAGTTAAGAATTTTCTTCAAAATTATTGTCAATAAGATCTTTGAGAGATTCTGCGAGCAGATCACAATCAGCTCCCCAAACTTTTACTGTAATTGAGGAACCTTTAGAGGCTGCTAGCATAAGCAATCCCATAATTGAATCCCCAGAAACATTCATTCCATCTTTAGAAATCTCACATTGTGCATCGAAAGATTCTACTCTTTCCACAAACTTTGCTGACGCTCTAGCATGCATTCCTCGGTCGTTTCTAATAATTATTTCAAATTCAGTCATATTATTTTTACTGTATCACAAAATTGAAACTACCTATTTAATATATTTTTTTCCAGCTTCTAATGCTAAACCTACCGCCTCGCTAGGTCCTAAGTGTCGAACTTTTACCAACTTTACTAAAAGGGGTAAATTTACTCCAAAAAGAACCTTGCAATTAAACTCTTTTGAAGCCTTTAAGGCTATATTAGCGGGGGTGCTTCCATGCATATCCGTAACGATTATGACACCAGATCCATCCTCCACTTCAGATATTGCCGACTTAATTTGCATTTCTTTTTCATCAATATTATCGTTGGGATAAATGGAAATGGCCTGAAATTTTGGTTTAACCCCCAAAATATGCTCCACAGCCGAAAGATATTCTATTGCGAGCCCTCCGTGGGCAACGATGACTATTCCAAGCAATTTTTAACCTCTTCTACTCTTTGACCGGATCATCGACTCTTAATTCTCTGTGATCTAGCGTTAAGTCCCAACCAACCGATCTCAATCTACTCGCTATTCTTTCAGCTACAAATACCGATCTGTGCTGACCACCTGAACAACCAAAACCAACTTGAAAATATACTTTCCCAGCTTGCTGATACTGTGGGAGCAGAAATATCAAGAGATCAAAAGTTTTTTCATAAAAAATAGGCCAATTCCGATCACTTGTGAGATATTCAGCGACAACCTTACTTTTTCCTGTTAACTCTCGTAGTTCCGGAACCCAGTACGGATTCTGCAAAAAGCGACAATCAAATGTCATATCTACGCCGGGTGGCACTGAACGTTTGAAGGAGAACGATTGAAACGTTAAACCCATTTTATCCTCAGTAACATGGCCTAAAAATTTTATTAATTGTGATTTTAGACCATTAGGGTTAAGTTTAGACGTATCCAACAAAATATCAGCTGCAACCTTTAATGNTTTAACCTGTTCATGCTCTTGATCAATAGCGCCCTCNAGAGAATTTGCAAAAGCCAAAGGGTGTCGTCGACGAGTTCCATTAAAGCGTTGCTCAAGCTCGTGTCTGTGGCAATCTAAGTACATTAAAGAAATACTAATGTTTGTAATCGTTTTCCAACTTTTAATCGCATTTAACAAATTTGCTGCCGAAAATCCTCGTGTTCTAATGTCAATACCTAATGCAAGCGGTTTNACCAAGTCTGGACCTGATAANAGCCTACTAATAAGCTCAATTGGAATATTATCAATTGGCTCAAAGCCAACATCCTCNAAGATNTTTATNGCTGTTGTTTTACCTGCACCTGATGGACCTGTTATAATGATAATTTCATTTTTATTTTTATTTAAAGAGTTCATTTTATAATCCATTAGAAATATCGATTTGTCACAGGCTCAATATGCCAAATTTTAATATTGCGTAAATTGAGGCCGCCGGTTCCTTTATATCTTTGAAAAGATAAAAAGGGAACGAATATCCCATGATAACTATTTTTCTTTCTATCGTCTCCGGAACCCTATTTTTTTCAACCTTGCTTAGATCAACCACTAATCCTAATTCTGCTTGTTCACAGATTGGTGCACCAACAATGCCAATACCCCTTATTTCCAAGCCCCTAGGCAAGGATTCTGGCGCACACAAACAAACTTTATTTTTGTGTTTAAAAACTAGAGTTTGATCATCNGCAATCAAATTAGCACCAAGAGAAATAAGTTTGAGAGCTAACAANGACTTACCCGAACCTGAAGNGCCCTTGATCAGAACTGCCTTGCCATCTAGCTCAACGGCACTTGCATGCAAATTTTCCAATTAATTTCCCCACTACGGCCTTTACCGAGGCATGCTACTTTGCTACGCTATTTCTTNTTTTCTATTNTATTAGTGGATAAACTTGGAGAAAAGTAAATAATGAAAAAAAATCCTCTTGCTTACTGTATCGGCGTCGATGGATGCAAAGATGGATGGATCGCCGTTTACTGCCCAGTGCTAAATTTTAGTAATGCCAAGGCAAATCATTACAAAACGCTCTCCCANTTAAAAAATAATTTTGCCAAAGANTCAATAGTCATCATTGATATGCCCATTGGACTTGAAGTTCACAAACCAAATCGATCCTGCGACATCGAAGCACGAAATTTTTTAGGCAAGCGGAGTAGCACAATTTTTTCACCACCTTGTCGGGATGCATTGAATTCAAAAAGCTATGACGAAGCAAAAATAATTAATCTGAAAAAAACTGGAAAAAGTATATCCAAGCAAAGTTGGTTTCTTTCAAGTAAAATTTTAGAAACCAAAAATTTTATAGAAACTCAAAGTGTACTAGATATTAAAGAGGGTCACCCTGAATGCAGTTTTGCTGAATGCGCTGGAGCGCCTATTCTAGATAGTAAAAAAAGTTTACATGGGATCATAAAAAGATTGGATATTTTACATAAGCTAAATTTTAACCCATCAAAACTAGTGGAAGAACTTTCTAAAAAAACTCAAGTTAAAATTGACGACTTATTTGACGCAGCTATTTTATGTTGGACTGCGAGTAGGTACGCAAGTGGGGATAGTAAAACTTTACCTGAATCATCAAGTACAGTCACAGATTGTTTGATACATATTTAAAATTTTGGTCAAAATTATTTTAGTAATTACTTTAGGATCAAATTAAAATTGACAATTTCAATTAAATAGGAACGTAGACCATGAATCATCAGACCGAGATTGTTACAAATGAATACAATCTCCAAAATTGCTTGAAGCTATGCAGAGAAGCTATACCTATCATTGACACCATTTTATTTGAGGTCAAAAATAGCTTAAAGTCTCTTTGTGATGAACAAGGCGGAGTTAACAACGCCAGCATAGAAAAAGAACAGTTTTTAACCCACGGCTTTGCTTGGCTAGCGACATACGTTGAAGGTCTTAATCAACTCTTATCTTGGGCCGAAAATTTAGAAAATAATGATAAATTTAGCTTAACTGAAAAGTTAATCTTGCAAATAGGCTTTGGAGAATACTTGGCTCAAATCAAAGGCGGTATTCAGATGTCGCAGTCTGAAGTTATACGGCTAGACCAATTCAACCTATCAAAAGAATCAATTATGATGCTTGACCGTGTCCCGATAATCACTTTGATTTCAATGGGGAATTCCGACCTAGCCCGGAAAAAGCTTGTAAATTGCCTTATAAAAAATGTTGGATTACCAACACACTGTCAATCTGGATTAAATGACGAACATGAAGCTATACGAGATCTTTTTTATCGCTTCTCGAAAGAAAAAATACTCCCGAATGCACATGATTGGCATTTAAATAATGAATTAATTCCAACTCAGATTATTGAAGAACTCAGTGAGCTTGGTGTTTTTGGACTTACAATTCCAGAAGCTTTTGGCGGCCTTGGAATGACAAAAACAGCTATGTGCGTGGTATCAGAGGAACTTTCTCGTGGATATATTGGCGTAGGGAGTCTGGCCACTCGAAGTGAAATTGCTGCCGAATTAATACTACGAGCTGGAACAAAAAAGCAGAAAAATCTTTGGCTGAAAAAAATTGCGACGGCAGAGTGCCTGCCTGCAGCAGTGTTCACCGAACCAAACGTTGGCTCTGACCTAGGAAGTATACGTACTAGAGCTAATTTAGAGGGTGGAAATTACTATATCTCAGGAAGTAAGACATGGATAACACACGCTTCGAGAGCAGACATGATGACACTATTGGCTCGAACTGATCCAGACAAAAAAGGTCATACTGGGCTGTCCATGTTCCTTGTAAGCAAAACTAGAGGAACTGAAACAAATCCTTTTCCGAATGCAGGATTAAAAGGTTCTGAAATTGAAGTCTTAGGTTATCGAGGAATGAAAGAATATGAACTTAGTTTTGACAATTACAAAGTTGGACAGAATGATCTTTTAGGTCAAAAAACGGGACAAGGCTTTAAACAATTAATGGAAACCTTTGAAACCGCTCGAATACAAACAGCAGCCAGGGCAGTCGGTGTGGCCCAGCGAGCACTTGACTTAGCACTAAAGTATGCAACTGATAGAGAGCAATTTGGGACTCCTTTGATAACCTTCCCACGTATATATGGAAAGTTAGCAAATATGGCAGTAGAAGTCGTTATTAGTCGCCAATTAACATATTTTTCGTCTCACGAAAAAGACTCTGACCGGAGATGCGATCTTCAAGCTGGAATAGCCAAAATGCTATCCGCAAGAGTGGCTTGGGCTGCAGCGGATAGTTCATTACAAATTCATGGAGGTAATGGATTTGCTCTAGAGTACGAAATCAGCAGAATTTTATGTGATGCCCGGATTTTAAATATATTTGAGGGTGCATCTGAAATACAAGCACAAGTGATCGCTCGAAGATTACTTGAAAGGTCCCATAATTAATTTGATAAGGAGGTAAAAAATCTTTGCCTCGCCGCTGGAAGAGATTTTTTTTCAAGTGCTTTGAGGGCCCATTTTTCATAAAAATAACCAGTCAAGATCATGCCGGAAGAAATAAGTGCGGTATCCGTCTCAATCAAGTCCTCAGATTCAGTTAAAAATTTAGGTAGACGAAGAAGTTTATTATCCCATTTTCTTCCAGCACCAGCTGAAACAGCCCTACCGGTTTTAGGCGAAACATAAATTAGATCTATATTTTTTCCAGTAACAGCGCATTTGGAAAGATCTAACCCAAATCCTAATTCAGCTAGCATGAAGAGCTCCCATCGCACGTAACTTGACAACCAGTAATTGTCATCTTGCATAGAATCTATCAAATCTACTGTAGTTTCATAAATTTTTTTAAATGGTTCCCTATCTGGAAGACTAAGAAGCAAAAGAGATATTATTGAGTTGAATGCTAGCAATATTTGTTTACTTCTAATTAATGCGGAGGTTCTACTTTTAACCTTATCAATGGAAAAAACGCCTAACTGTTCTTGTAACCTAGCATTCCATACCAAATTCAATTGCATACCGGGCTCGAGAAGATTAACATTTTTTTGAGAATAGGCGTATTTTACTAATCCAGCATGGCGTCCATGACCCGATGTCAAAACTTCAATTATAGCATTGTGCTCTCCGTGCCTTCGCGAGGATAAAAGAATACCTTCATCTTCCCACTTCATCTTTTTCCCCTAGGTTTATAATAAAAATTCTTCAAAAAAATTTATACCCGTATGTTCTTCCACCTCAAGTATCCATAAGTCGACATCAAATCTTATTTGATTCTCGAGAAACGCTTCTATTTCAATATCAGAGCCATTCAAAAATTCTATCCAACTCCTTTCTCCAGTCAAAGTTGGCTCTTGGATAAACACTTTTGCATTTCCGCGCAAATTTGAAACTCTAATTATAATTGCACCAGCCAGATTATCACCTTTCTGAATAACAAAAATGGGTATTCCCTGCCCTTCTAATCTCTTTTTAAAAGCCGAAATCCAGAACTCTGATGTAACACGTAAAGCTACCATATTAATTTCCTAATCAATAAAACTTAGCCCCATATTAGAAAATCTAAGTGGTTCATTTTGCCAATTATTCCTTACCTTAATTTGTAAGAAAAGATGTATTTCTTTGTTCAAGGTCTCCTTCAACTCTTTTCTCGCAGCAATTGAGACCGCTTTTATTGTTTCACCATTCCTTCCTAAAATCATTGCTTTGTGTCTCTTATTGGAGACATAAATTAACTGATGAATTTTAATTGATTTGTCCGACATCTCGACCCAGACATCTGGCTCAACAGTAAGCTGATATGGAATTTCTTGATGAAGTCGTTTCAAAAGCTTTTCCCTTGTAACTTCTGCAGCAAAACCTTTTAACGGCAAATCAGCGAGCTGATCTGCAGGGTATAACCATGGTGAAAATGGAACGTTCACAGTTAACCATTTTAATAGATCACTGACTCCTGAGCCTTTCTCTGCCGATATCATAAACGTCTTATTAAAACTGAATTCAGTATTTACTTTTTCAGTTAAGGACAACAAATCTTGTCGTTTTACCCTGTCAATTTTGTTTAGTAAAAGTAATACTGGACTATCACACTTGGGCTTATCTATCATAAATTGCAAAATTTTCCTCGCACCATCGCTAAAACCTCGGGTTACATCTAACATGAACAAAATAATATCAGCTTCTTTAAAACCACTCCAAGCCGCAGAAACCATAGCTCGATCAAGACGCCTTTTAGGAACAAAAATCCCTGGCGTATCAACTAAAATCAACTGAGTATTTTTATTTACTTTAATACCTCGAACTCTTGTTCGAGTAGTCTGTGCTTTGTGAGTCACGATAGAAATTTTTGTTCCAATGATTTGATTTACAAGCGTTGACTTTCCAACATTTGGCTCTCCCATCAAGGAAATTATTCCGCATTTCTGTTTATTTTGTTGCGTCATCTTACAGAGAGTCTTTTAAGAAGTTTGCCAGCAGCTTCCTGCTCTGCCGCCCTTTTTGATGCGGCTGTACCAAGGGCTGTTTCTCCATCATCTAAAGAAACTTCCACATAAAATAATGGGGCATGATCAGGACCAATTCGCTTTATTTCCTCATAAATTGGTGGACTCATACCACGCGCCTGCACCCATTCTTGCAAAAATGACTTTGACTCAAAACTTTTTTTAGGAGCTTCAATAAGACGGTCTCCCCAAACTTTAAGTATACTTTTACGAGCAGAATCAAGACCACCATCGAGATAAATAGCCGCTACTACTGCCTCCATGGCGTCGCCAAGAATAGCCATCTTTTGTCGACCACCAGATATAACTTCAGATCTGCCAATAAGTAGCGCTGATCCGATTCCAATATTAGATGCTATTTCAGCACAGGTCTCTTTTTTTACAAGTACATTGAATCTTGGAGCAAGTTGACCCTCCCTTGCAGTTAAATCCACAGAAAGTAACGCATCTGCTATTACAAGAGCTAGTACCCTGTCACCCAAAAACTCCAATCTCTGATTATCTACCTTTATAGATTTGTTTAGCGATGAGTGGGTTAGTGCATCGATCAATAGCTCATTATTAACAAAAGTATAATCTAACTGTTTACATAGTAACTTTTGATTCTTAGTTAATTTCAAGATACTGACCTAAAGAAGCGATCGGAACGCCAGCTCCAAAAGAATAGCATAGACTTTCCCGCAGAAGAAAAAATTATTCGGTCGACCCTCCCTATCAAATATTTTGATTTTACAAAACCAACGCCCCCCGAAGACAAACCAAACCTACTATCTAAAGAATTATCTCTATTATCACCTAAAAAGAAATAGCTATCATTAGGTACTGTAAATTCTGGTGTATTATCTCCAAAAAACGATCCAATGTCTAAAACTGAGTAAGATACTCCATTTTCCAATTCTTCGGTGAGTCGGCGCTTTAAGCAATCAGATCCCAATGGAACTGGAGAATTCTTACATCTTGGAATCGAATTCAAAGGACCTTGCATATTTTTTTCTTCAACATAATCATCAAGCATTTCATATTTAACATTTTGATTGTTTATAATCAGTTCACCGCCTCTAACCTCAACTTTATCACCAGGTAAACCAATCAATCTTTTTACGAAATCTTTACCATTGACTGGATGCCTGAATACAACTACATCACCGCGGTTGGGCGATTTACCGAAAAGTCTATTTTCTATTGGACATAAAGAAAAGGGACATGAATATTTGGAGTAACCGTAGGAAAATTTATTAACAAAAATAAAATCCCCTACTAGTAGTGTTGGTTTCATTGAGCCTGACGGTATCCAAAACGGTTGAAACAGAAGCGTTCTGATTAACCCTGCCAATAGCAACGCATACAACACAGTTTTTAAAAATTCTACTATAGGACCACTTTTACCTTTTTTCTTTCTAATCATATAATTCAAATTCCCATCTAAGCTAAAAACACTCCATTTATTCCACGATTATNCCAATGCTAAAAGTATTTATCCAAAATACTATTTTGAAAGTCGGCTTTTATCCATTTGCTTTCGCATATTTTTTATAGCTAACTCTAATCCACAAAAAATCGCTTCAGAAATTAAGGCNTGCCCAATATTTAACTCTTCGATTTCCGAAATGCCAGCAATTTTTCCAACGGTTTCTAATGTCAAGCCATGTCCAGCGTGTACCTCGATTCCCAATGAACTTGCATATGTAGCCATTTGTTTCAATTTCTCAAATTCCGCANTTTTTTCTTCAAACTTATTCTCNTAGTGTAANTCNCAGAACNTACCNGTGTGTAACTCAACGGTTGTAGCGCCNACATCTAACGCGGCATCAATTTGCTCTTTNTCTGGNGCCAGAAAAATAGAAACTTTAACACCAGAATCTCTTAATGGCCGAATGTACTCACTNAGAAACCGTCGGTTACTCACAACATTTAAGCCACCCTCTGTAGTTAATTCCAATCTGTTTTCGGGNACCAAGCAAACAGCATTTGGATTGTACTTAAGCGCAATATCTCGCATTTCTTCAGTGGTTGCCATTTCNAAATTTAGTGGTAANTCAACANTANGGCCAATTTTTTNAATGTCGTTTTCCAGAATATGCCTCCTATCTTCTCGCAAATGGGCCGTAATACCGTCAGCACCTGCTTTGCAGGCAAATATTGCAGCATTGGTTGGGTCCGGGTATGCAGAACCACGAGCATTCCTTACAGTTGCGACGTGATCAATATTTACGCCCAACCTTAGTTTATTTGTCATAAAAATCCCTTTCCATTCTGGGTTACTGTTTACCTTTAACCGAAGCAGCATCCGCACTAAACCGTTTGGACTTCTTCTTAGCCTTAGCAACTTTATAAGCATAAATAATCGGTCGAAAAATAAAATAACTCAGGAAGGCCACTACAATTCCCAAAACAAGACCACCAATAAAATAGGGAAGAAAAAGTTCGCCAACAAAATTAAANACCAATGTCCAATCACTTTTTCCAAAACCAAAAAAAGACTTTATTCCCACCATAAAAGCATTTGCCGCTGCCAAAATTTGTTCTAAAGACGCTTCAAAATTAGTCACAGGATAACCCAAGAGTGCTTGTCCTAATTTGACACTAAAAGTTGCAATAAAAGGCCAAGTAATTGGGTTACCAAAAAAAGTTCCAAGCAATGCTGCTACAATATTTCCTTTGCACAGATATGCCAGCAAAGCAGCTAAAAAAATGTGCAAACCAAAAAATGGTGTAAACGAACAAAAAACACCTATTGAAAGACCGACAGCTATTTTATGCGGGGTATCTGGCAACCGTTTCAATCGATAAATGATATAATCAACCGCACGCCGCCAACCTTTGCGAGGTATTAAAAAATCTTTAAATCTTGAGAGTGTAAGTCGATTGTTTCGTCTTTTAAAGATCATTTCATCAGCTTTTTTTAACTATTTCTCTATTCAATTGGAACAAGCTTCATTCCTAATTAACAATTATATTTTTCTGCACGGAATCTCACTATTTCGGCAATATCGGTATCTGCCTCAATTGAAGTCATAATATTCAGTAAATGTTGAACGTCACTCACGTGAACCTCTACTTTAATTCGGTAAAAATCAGGCTTACGTTCTAAAAAAACCATATCAACAATATTTGCGCCCATGTCACCAACTAACGTACAAATCCGTCCTAAAACTCCTGCACCATTTACCATAGTAATTAAAAAAGTAGACGGATACGCCATTTTAATTTGCTCTTTTGGCCAACTCAAATCGATCCAATCAATACTTTTTTCATCAAAATCCTCTAAACCATCACAATCTATAGCATGTATATCGATACCCTTTCCTTTTACTGCGACTCCAACTATTCGTTCACCTGGAACTGGTTGACAACATAAAGCACCTACCGCCCTTTGGCCTTTGGGCAAACCGACAAAATGAATATTTTCATCAAGAGAAAATGGAATTGCTTCCGAATTTGCCAGATTGGGATAAAGATTTGAAATTAGTTCTGTACTATTTATCTCAGCAGCACCCAGCGCTGCTAAAATATCATCACCTTTCTCTCTTCCCATTTTTTTCGCCACCGTTTGTAGCGCTCTATCAGTTGCTTTTTTTCCAATTCTTTCAAATGCAACACGTGCTAACTCACTCCCTAATTTAATATGACCAAATTTTAATTGCTCTTTAATGTTTCTTCGGATGGCTGTTTTTGCCCGACCTGTAATCACCAGCTCAGCCCAGGAAGCCTGTGGCGATTGCCCGTCTGCTCTTATTATTGAAATAGACTGCCCATTTCGTAGCTTGGTCCATAAGGGTTTACGCTGTCCATCTATTTTCACACCGACACAACTATCGCCTATCCGAGTGTGTATAGCGTACGCAAAATCTATCGCGGTTGCACCTCGCGGTAACTTTATGACTTCACCTTTTGGAGTAAAACAAAAGACCTTATCTTGAAACATCTCCAGCTTTACATTTTCCAAAAACTCATCCGGATTAGCACTCTCCTCAAAATCTCTAGCAAGGCCTCGAATCCATTTAAATGGATCAACAGCAAAGGGATTTTCAAATATCTCACCGTCGGTATAGGACCAATGAGCAGCAACACCACTCTCAGCCACCTCATGCATTTCATCAGTTCTTATCTGAACCTCCACGCGCTTGCTATTTCGACCAGAAACTGTTGTGTGTATTGAACGATAGCCATTAGACTTTGGCTGGCTAATGTAATCCTTAAATCGACCAGGTACAGCTCTCCACCTCTGATGTACTGCCCCGAGTGATCTGTAACAATCCAACTCATTCTCGGTAATAATTCGAAATCCATAAATGTCGGAGAGCCGATGAAATCCCTCCCTTTTTTCTTCCATTTTTTTCCAAATGGAATACGGTCTTTTTTCTCTTCCATCAATATGAGCAATTACGCCNACACTTTTCAATTCCTTTGAAATATCCTCTTTGATCCTCGGAATGAGATCTCCAGTTTGGTTCTTTAGGCTCACGAACCGTCTTATAATCGAATTTCTCGCATGAGGGTTCAATACACTAAAACTTAAATCTTCAAGTTCTTCTCTGATCGACTGAATTCCCATTCTTCCAGCCAGCGGAGCGTAAATATCCATCGTCTCTTTTGCCTTCGTGATCTGTTTGCTCACAGGCAAGGCCTTAATCGTTCTCATGTTATGCAACCGATCAGCCAATTTAACGAGTAAGACCCGTAAATCCTTACTCATTGCCATTAACAACTTTCGAAAATTTTCTGCTTGTTTGGTTTCCACAGAGGACAGTTCCAAATTTGTTAGCTTGGTTACGCCATCAACGAGCTTTGCAATCTGGCCTCCAAATTGAAGCTTTATCTCCTTGAATGAACTNTTGGTGTCTTCTATAGTATCGTGCAGCAANGCAGTGATTATAGTTTCGTCATCTAGACGCAACTCAGTCAAGATCTGGGCCACGGCGATTGGATGGTTAAAATAAGCTTCTCCAGATTTTCGGCACTGTCCTTTATGCGCTTTTTTACCATAATCATAAGCTCGACGAACTCTGTCAATATCTACTTTAGAATTATATTGACGAACAATTTCGAGTAATTCTGTAACACCTATCATAATGATTTTCCCGGAGATCTCATATCTCCGATACTAACTTTCAACTTACTTGCTAGTCTCCTGGGCCTCCATAAGCGCCCTGAGCAACCCTTCCTCAGACATTTCATCAACTTCCGCAGGTGCATCAATCTCTTCAGTCTCGATCAATTCCATTTCATTCTCCTCCGGCTCATCAACCTCTATTTGGCGCTGAAGACTCTCAATAGAAGATTCTCTTAACTGGACTGCCGTTATAGTTTCATCTGCAATTTCTCGGAGGGCTACTACCGGATTCTTATCATTATCACGTTCTATTGTTAGNCTACTACCTGATGATATTTCTCTNGCTCTATGCGCCGCGAGCAAGACCAAATCAAATCTATTCGAAACCTTATCTATGCAATCTTCAACAGTTACCCGTGCCATTCACTTACCTCCGCTTAGNTATAANGTGTATTTAAACTTAAATAATAATATTGCAAGCCAAACTATCAGAAAAATTGATTTAAATCACCCTCACTGCATCTCTTTCCACTATTGGTAAAGCTTCAAACATTTCTTTGACAGACAAATGAGTAACTGGATGTATCCAATCTTCCGCAAAATCCATAAGCGGTTTNAATACGAACGCTCGATCCTGCAATCTAGGATGTGGAAGTAACAACTGGTCAGGTTGTTCAATTATTTGTCTGTTTAAGGGCATATTGTACCACTTATAAAAGATTTTGATGCTTGGAAAAACTAGGTTATCAAAACTCAAAAGATCTAAATCACAGATCCGTGACTCCCATCTTGAATTTTTTCTTCTTCCCATTTTTTTTTCTATGAACTTTAAAAAATCCAGAATATCCAATGCNTCNTGGTCAACTTTTAACTCGAGACAAGTATTTAAAAATTTTGGTTTGCTAGCATCGGGAAATGCAGGACTAGAATAATATCTACTTCTTTTTGAGATTATAAAACCTTGTACTCGTAACTCCTCAANGACACTTTNTAGCGTTTGTGAAGGNTTTCCAAAGGGNCCTGGCAAATTAGCACCAAATGATATCAAGCATTTGTTCAATTTTAATTCTCACATTTATTCACACTCATAATTAATTAGAAAAATTTTAACCTTATTTTTCTAGCAGACATCGCAGTGTTAATTAATATACGCATATCTAACATAAAGTGCAAAATTTGCACAAATAATTTAGTTTATAAATTACTTAAATATTAAATTGAATTAATCCTTATTACCACGTAAANACAATATTATGAAACCGGATTTAAATATACTGCTTGCAGCTCCCCGAGGTTTTTGCGCTGGAGTTGATAGAGCAATAGAAATGGTTGAGTTGGCTTTAAAGAAATGGGGTCAACCAATCTATGTTCGCCATGAAATCGTGCATAACAAATATGTAGTAGAAAGCTTAAAAAATAAGGGAGCAATTTTTGTCGAAGATGTNAATGATTGCCCCGATGATCGCCCAATAATTTTTTCTGCCCATGGCGTGGCTAAATCAGTCTTAAGTGAGGCAAAAAGACGAAATATGGTTTTTTTGGATGCGACTTGTCCATTGGTGTCAAAAGTTCATCTTGAGGCTGAACGCCATAGCCAACGGGGTCTTCAAATAATAATGATAGGGCATGAAGGGCACCCGGAAACTGTTGGTACGATGGGACAACTGCCACACGGGGAAATATTGCTTGTAGAAACAGTAAATGACGTAAAAAAAGTTAAGCCAAAAGACGAATCTAAGCTTGCATATATCACGCAAACAACGCTTTCATTAGATGATACAGCAGGAATTGTCGATGCATTATTAGATCGCTTCCCTACTATAGTTGGACCTCATAAGGAGGATATCTGCTATGCTACCACAAATAGACAGAACGCTGTGAAAGCAATAGCAAAGAGAATTGATGGTCTGTTGGTAGTCGGATCACCTAATTCNTCAAACTCTCAAAGGCTTGTCGAAGTTGGACGAAAAGGGGGTTGTGATTACTCACAACTAATCGAAACTGATAAAGAAATCGATTGGGGTGCAATAAATCAAATGAAATCCGTTGGTATAACTGCAGGCGCATCGGCACCTGAAATTTTAATAAATAATGTTCTAAAATCGTTTAAAAGAAGATATAATGTAACGATAGAAACTGTGGAGTCAGCAACTGAAAAAGTTACATTTAAAGTACCTAAAATCCTCCGTAATACAGCCTGATGCACAAGATACCAAAAGTTATAAAAATAATTTCAAGTTTGGGAGTTCTGCCGTTTTTACTAGGCGCTATTGCAACATTTAAATTATCATTTATTACTCCTGACTTAATTACATTTCTTCACAATATCTCTATCTTATACGGAGCACTAATCTTATCATTTCTTGGAGGCTGCCTTTTCAGCTTCGAGTGTTTAAACCAATCTGGCCCAAACATTTTGAGGTCTTGGGCGGCGATCTTACCGACCTTGTGGGCTTTGATAGCACTTCAAATTAATAATTTTTCGGCTTCCATTTTAGCAATAGGTTTTCTAATAGTATATGAATTCGATAGAAGAGCTAAGAGCGCAAGAATAGTGCCGGATTGGTGGCTTTCACTAAGACTCCCACTAACCGCTATTGTAATATTGTCTTTGTCGATTATTGGATTTTACCATGAAGGTTAACATTTTCACTGATGGAGCTTGCTCTGGTAACCCTGGGCCTGGTGGTTGGGGAGCTCTACTCGTTGCAAAAAAAAACGGTAAGGTAATCTCCGAAAAAAAAATTTACGGTGGCGAAAAGAATACTACAAATAATCGAATGGAGCTAATGGCAGCAATTAATGCATTAAATATTCTTACTAAACGAAGCGAAGTGACTATAATCACAGACAGTAAGTATTTGAAAGACGGCATGACAAAATGGCTCGATCAATGGCTCCTAAATAATTGGAGAAATAAAGCAAACAAAGATGTTAAAAATGTAGATTTATGGAAAGAAATTTATCACTTATCAAAAAACCATGATATTTCGTGGACGTGGGTGAAAGGACATGACAACCATGAAGAAAATGAAAAAGCAGATTACCTAGCAAGACTAGGAATGGAACAATTTAAAATTAACATTTGATCAGTGTCACCCCAACTGGGGCTTTATAGCCTCTTAAAAATTCAGTTGCATTCAGTGGGGACTTTCCAGCTCTTTGCAATACGGTGGGGAATATACTACCGTTTCCACAAGCGACTTGAAAGTACTCGTCCAAAACAACGCCTGGATCACCTGCTCCATTAGATACTTGGCAAGCCAAAATCTTTATTCGCTCTCCCTCAAGCGCAAACCACGCTCCTGGTGATGGAGAGAATGCTCGGACCTTACAATCAATTGCTCTTGCACCGTTACACCAATCAATTTGCGTTTCAGATTTTTCAATCTTTTTAGCATATTTAACTCCCTCACTTCCCTGTGCAACAAAGCTTGGTGTTTGAATCGTTTTAAATAATTCGCCTATTAAATTTGCACCTATATGACTTAATTTTTCGTATATTGTTCCCATATTATCATAGCTTTCTATCGCTAAATAACGCTGTAGAACAATAGGTCCAGTATCCAAACTAGGTTCTAGTTCTATAATTGAAATGCCAGTTTTTTTATCACCAGCTAGTAAAGCGCGTTGAATTGGGGCAGCTCCCCTCCAACGCGGTAATAGTGAAGCATGTATATTAAAAAATTTAAATTTTGAGATGGTTAATAGTTTCTTTGGTAGAATGAGACCATATGCAACCACTATTACTATGTCCGGCTGTAGACTTTCAAATTCGCTTATTTCGAATGAACTAGAAAAATCTTCTGGAAATCGTAATTTTAAATCATGCTTTTGAGCAAATAGTCCAATGGGACTCATCCGTAGTTTCTTACCGCGTCCAGCAGGTCGAGGTGGCTGCGTATAAACTCCCACAACCTTACAGTTATTATCAATCAAAGCTTGTAAAGTTGGCACTCCAAAACTCGATGTCCCCATAAATATTACGCGCATGCAGTGACCAGTCATACATTACCTTGGTTAAGCACTATTTGTTTTTTAATTTTTTTCATTTTTGTAGTAATAATTTGTCGTCTTACGCGTCCTAAGTAATCAATAAAAAGCACTCCATTTAAGTGATCTATTTCATGCTGCGCACAGGTTGCTTTCAAACCCTCAAAATGATATTCTAGGAATTCTCCGTTTTCATTCAAACAGTTCATTTTTATTTCAGATGGTCGCATGATCTCACCATAAAAATCCGGAATTGAGAGACATCCTTCCTCATAATTGCTCTTGTGATCTGAAACCCAAGTTATTTCTGGGTTAATACAAATGTAAGGTTTAGAGATTTGATCCTTCTCAGAACAATCCATTACAAAAATGCGTTTTAAAATTCCCACCTGAGGCGCTGCCAGACCAATACCCGGCGCGTCGTACATGGTTTCTAGCATCCTCGATCCTATTGAACGAATTTCGGCGGTCACCTCGCTCACGGGCAAACACTTTTTTTTTAACTTTTTATCAGGGTGTAGCACTATTTCATACTTTGTCATAAGATGTACTTATTCTAACACTAGATATCTTGCAACACTCTGAAACAAAAATGACGAAATTAATGGAGACTTTTAATAAATGCATAATTTTGATGAGCACATTAATCGCCTGGGTACAAATTCTCATAAGTATGATAACCAAAAACAATTGTACGGACTCTCCCCTCAAGAAGCACTACCAATGTGGACAGCAGATATGGATTTTAGAGCTCCAAAATGCGTAGTTGAAACGCTAAATGATTTATCAACTAATGGTATTTTTGGATATTACGGTGGCCAAGAAAGCTATAACAATGCTGTTAAAGAATGGTACCAAATGCGACATGGTTGGTCATTTAGATCTTCATCAATTTCTGTTGTTCACGGACTCTGCGCAGGAATTGCAATCGCGCTCAGAGCATTCTCAGAAGAATCCGATGGGGTAATTATTTTTACACCAGTTTACCACTCATTCAGAAATATTGTTAAACAAAATAAACGCCAACTGATAGAGCAGCCGATGTACATTAAAAATAATGAATATCATATCGATTTTGAACAATTAGAGCTAAACATGACAGGAAATGAAAGGATTATGCTGTTCTGCTCTCCCCATAATCCTGGAGGAAAAGTGTGGTCTTATCACGAATTAAATAAAGTAGCAAAATTTTGTGAAAAGCACGACTTAATTCTCATCGCCGATGAAATCCATAATGACCTTGTTTATAAACAAAAAAAACATATCATGTTTCCAATTGCCACACCAAAAATCAAACATAGGCTAGTAGTGCTTGTCTCATCTACTAAAACTTTTAACATAGCAGGTGGGCTCATGGGCAACGTCATAATAGAAGATTTAACTTTACAAAAAAAATTTAAACAAGCCCACAAAGCAATTGGCACTATGCCAAATCTATTCGGTATGAAAATTGCGGAAAGCGTTTATTCCCATGGTCACGGTTGGTTGAATGATTTGCTAGACTATCTTGAAAAAAATCTATTGTTATTCGACGAAGGCATATCTAAAATCCAAGGTGCAAAGTCTATGAAACTCTCAGCTACTTACCTTGCTTGGGTTAATTTTTCTGACACTGGACTCTCTGAGAAAGAAATAATTTATAGAGTGCATAAAACTGCTGGTATAGCTGCAAGCATAGGATCAACTTTTGGCAAAGGTGGAGAAACCTTCATGCGCTTCAATCTGGCATGCCCTAGAGCAAATATTCTTTCCGCTGTAAGCAAACTACAACACGCATTCAATAAATCTTCCACAAACTCTAGGTCATAAAGTTTCTAATTAGAAACCAATATAACATTGTCCTAAATATAAAAATAAAAACTATTTCAAAAATAACTTTTGATAATAATTTTAAATTTTGGTAATTGGAGACTAAACCAAAAAATAGATAGTCATTATTGAAGGATGCTCATGCAAACTTATCTGGAATTTGAAAAAGGCTTGGCTGAGATTGACGGAAAAGCCCAGGAGCTTAGAGCACTTGATAGTTCGGGTAAGGGTATAAATGCAATTGCAGAGGCTACTGCGCTCGAAAGAAAATCTGAACAACTGCTAAAAGATCTTTACCGAAATTTAACAGCATGGAGAAAATGTCAGGTTGCCCGTCACGCCTTACGACCTCACAGTATGGATTATATTAATGAGCTATTCACAGAATTCATACTTCTCTCGGGTGATAGAAACTTTTCAGATGATAAAGCAGTCGTTGGAGGCCTAGCAAGATTTAATGATAGGCCCGTGATGATAATAGGACATGAAAAGGGTCATGATACTAACTCAAGGCTTTTCAGAAATTTTGGAATGGCTAGACCAGAAGGCTATAGAAAAGCGGTACGACTGATGGATATGGCAGAGCGCTTTAAAATTCCTATTATCACGCTGGTAGATACTCCGGGAGCATTTCCCGGAAAAGGCGCAGAAGAACGTGGTCAGGCAGAAGCAATTGCCCGAACTATAGAAAAATGTCTCAATGTCACTGTACCACTCGTGTCAATAATTATTGGCGAAGGTGGATCTGGGGGAGCAGTTGCGTTTGCAACAGCAAATAAAGTAATAATGCTGGAGCATTCTATTTATTCGGTAATTTCCCCGGAAGGATGTGCCTCAATTTTGTGGAAAGATCCAGAAAAAATGCGTGAAGCCGCAGAGGCACTAAAATTAACGGCTCAAAACTTACTAGAATTGGAAGTAATCGATCAAATCGTCCCGGAGCCAATTGGCGGAGCTCAACGAAATAAACTAGAGACTATAAGAAATGTTGGTAGTGCGCTAGAGCAAATGCTTTGTGATCTTGAAAAAATTCCAAGCAAACAATTAAAGAAAGAACGACGGGAAAAATTTTTACACGTAGGCTCCCAAGGGATTCTGTCGAACTAAATTTTGGATGCAGCGGCTTCATCCATCAATTTAGTTGAAGCTAATTCAATTTTCTTTTCTATTTGTAACATAAATTCGTCTACTTCCATACCAGGATCTAGAACATCAATGAATTCAACTATTGCCGTCCCAGGGTAACGATACAAACTTCTGCGAGCCCAAAAGCTTCCAGTATTTGTAGCTACTAAACAACATTTCAAATTTAAACTCTTATAAATAAGCCCCGCACCAAACTTATACGGCTTTTGAGCATACGGAAGTACGCGAGTTCCTTGCGGATAAACTACTGTTTGTCTATCTTTCTCTTGATTTAGAGCGACCAACATCTTGTTAACAGTTCCTATTTTCTTTTTTCTGTTGACTGGAACACACCCAGTTTGTCTAGCATAAAATCCAATTATTGGTAGGTGAGTTAATTGATGCTTAATTATAAATCTAAAGTTTGGTAAAATTGATGCCAACATCATAACATCTAAAAATGACTGGTGTTTAGAACAAATAAGACATGGGTCCGTAGGAACTACTCCCCTGATTTCTAACTTCAAGCCTGCAACATATTTTAATACTAAAAATACACTTTTACAATAAAGTCGAATGAGCTTATACGCATTTTCCCGGGAAAAAACAGCAAATGGCACTCCTAAAATACCAATAAATGCCATAAAAAAATACATCAAGAAATCACACAATAACGATCGAAAAAAATAAATTATTATCATATTAATTCCCACTATTTTTCTTGTACCAATACTACTCACTCTTTCTGAATACTTACTTATGTCAAACCAGCAAAAATAGGATAAACAATGTCATAATTTAACTTCTCCTTTAAAATATTGTGCTTAAATAAACAAGATTTTATTGACACCCATCTTGCAAAAAATAAAACAACACCTTTATATAAATTTTGTTTTATGTAAACTTTGATATAGTAAAAAGCTTGTAAGACCTCACTAAAAGAGCAACCTAACGATGAAAATATATTGTCCTAATTGCGATGCCGAATATCAAATAAAAGAGGGCGAAGGCGTTCACATAGGATTAAACGTCCAGTGTTCAAATTGTACTCAGGAATGGTACCAATATACTTTTTCAAAATCTAACAAAAGTGATAGCCTAGAAACAACTAATATTAAAAAATTGGCCGCCGAAGAATATCAAATTTCGAAGCACTATTTCGAGGGACCTCCGAAGTCTAAAGAAAGAAAAGATATATCTGATGACACGAGATTTCGTTTGCAGGAATCCTCTGAAAAATTAAGAGAAACCCAAAAAACTGTAATTAATGAGGTGAACGATTCAGATCACTTTACAAAGAAAGAAACCCATTGGACAATCTTTGGGTTCGTTACGGTATCTTTACTTTTTGTAATCGCCACAGCTCTGTATATTTTTAATTTTGAACTCCAAAAAGTTTTTCCAGAGATACAAAAAGTTTTTTTATACTATAGGCTATTCGTCGATCAAACGATTGTAATCATACAAAATTTTTATAGCAAAACATCAAAGATTTTATCTTAGTCAATCCATTCGGGAACAATATCTCTATTTATGATTGAATTTATTGATGGACGAGGTCTAATTATCGAAAATTTCTGTCCCTTAACTAAAACTTCCGGTACAAGTGGGCGGGAGTTGTACTCCGATGACATTACTGCTCCATAAGCCCCACAAGATTGAAAAACGATTAAATCTCCCTCTGCTACCGATGGTAGCTTTCGACTACGAGCAAACGTATCCCCAGTTTCACAAATTGGACCAACGATATCAAACCTTTTTTCTTTAACCTGATTCTGTTGTATAACCGGGAGTACTTCATGATATGCGTCATACATTGCGGGCCTGATTAAATCATTCATTGCGCAGTCTACCACTATAAAATTTCTTTCTTTTAAAAATTTCAAGTAAATAACCGAGCAAACTAATAAGCCTGCATTGCCAACAATTAAGCGACCCGGTTCAAACTCAAACTTACAGTTCAAGTGGCCTAATAAATCTCTGACTAATTTACCATATTCGTTGAGATTAATTAAATTTTCATTTCCTGAGTAAGCGATACCAACACCACCACCCAAATCTAAATTTTGAATGTTATGACCGTTGCTTCGTAACGCTTGAACAAGCGCTTCCAATTTTATAAAAGTATTTTTGTACGGCTCTAAATCTGTAAGCTGGCTTCCAATATGAACGGCAATCCCTACAATTTTTAAATTGCTAAATTGCGAAGCCAAATCAAAAATTTTTGTNGCGTCTTNGTATGGGATTCCAAATTTATTNTCTGACTTTCCAGTAGATATCTTTTCATGAGTAAGAGCNTCAATATCAGGGTTCANACGAATNCTTATTGGTATAATTTTTTTTTTTGTAATAGCTATAGAATTCAAAAGTCTNAANTCTGACTCGCTCTCTACATTAAACTGCTTAATCCCACCCTCAATCGCCAAAGTNATCTCTTCTCTTGTTTTCCCGACACCAGAAAACACAATTTTTTCTCCAGGGACNCCAGCAGCCTTAGCTCTAAGATATTCACCCGAGGACACTATGTCCATTCCTGCACCAAGTTTCTCAAGCTGTTTTAAAATAGCAACATTTGAATTTGCCTTAACTGCATAAGAAATTGAGTAATCCATATCACCTAGTGCTTGAACGAATTTATTATAATTACTACTTATTGCATTGGCAGAATAAACGTAAAAAGGTGTTCCAACTGCCTTTGAAATTTCAGGCAAAGGAACATTCTCCGCGTTTAAAACAGCGTCCTTGTAAGTAAACTGAGTTTCTCCAATAATAGTCATGAACACGTCCTTAATTTAACACTCTGGCTATCTTGTTACCTATTTAATTTCAAGCACTGATACTGNTAAGGTCTTACTCTCATATGTTACAGGAGGAACTGGCGTTCCTTTTATTCCNCATGTTGATAAAAAAAAAATAAATANAATCGCAAAAAATTTACTTTTCAAGNTAATCTCTTCTTCCATTTTTNAATCTGNGCCTTTACTTGCAATGGAGCTGTTCCACCGTAACTNTCTCGAGAGGCNATAGACGCTTCNACTGTTAATGCAGAAAAAACGCTTGATGTGATTTTGTCCTCAATTTCCTTCAGCGATCGTAAATCTAAATCGACCAGTGCACATTTTTTTTTCTCCGCCAGTCTTACAATCTTTCCAGTGATTGTGTGTGATTCGCGAAAGGGTATACCAAGCTCCTGCACAAGCCAATCTGCCAAATCAGTTGCAGTAGAAAAACCATCCTTTGCNGCATCTCTTAAGACTTCCTTATTTGGATTGATATCCTCAATCATTCCAGTCATTGCAGCTANACAAAGTGACATCGTATCAAAAGCATCAAAAACATATTCTTTATCCTCCTGAAGATCTTTGGAATATGCCAAGGGTAAACCTTTCAAAACAGTCAATAAGCCAATTAACGAACCATTTATACGACCTACTTTTCCTCGAACCAACTCTGCTGCATCTGGATTTCTTTTTTGAGGCATTATCGATGAACCAGTAGAAAACCGATCGGAAACNCTCACAAAATTGAACTGTGCTGANGCCCAGAGAACTAACTCTTCAGACAACCGACTTAAATGCGTTGCGCATATTGCTGAAGCNGCNAGAAAATCTAAGCAAAAATCCCTATCAGAGACAGCATCNACGCTGTTTCTCATTGGTCGCNGGAAACCAAGCCTTGTTGAAGTTTCAAGCCNATCAATAGAAAAGGAAGTTCCAGCCAAAGCAGCGGCCCCTAGCGGGCATTCATTGAGTCGAGCTCGGGCTCCCTNATAACGCTCAATATCCCGAGCAAACATTTCTAAATATGCTATAAGATGATGACCAAGNGTTATTGGCTGAGCCACCTGAAGATGAGTAAAACCNGGCATGACAGCATCGTAATAAGCCTCAGCTTTGCCTAAAAGCGCTTTCATTAAATTCTCTAATTGGGACANTAGTGCATCGATCGCATCTCTCGTCCATAATCGGAAATCAGTCGAAACTTGGTCATTACGAGATCGGGCAGTATGCAAATAACCAGCCTCTTCTCCAATAAGTTCATGTAATCTAGCTTCAATGTTCATATGGATATCTTCAAGGTCAATTTTAAAGATAAATTTTTCGTCTTCAATTTCTTCTAAAATTATCTCTAATCCGTGGACGATTTTTGCTTCGGCNTTCTTATTGATAACTTTATTTTTTCCCAGCATTTCAACATGAATTATGGAAGCATAAATATCATGCTTATAAAGCCGACGGTCAAAACTGATTGAAGCATTTATTNATTTCATCGACTGCTCTGGAGCTTTAGAAAAACGACCTCCCCACATCATATTTGGCTTTGCCTTTTTTGTCATAACTGTTAACTCTTTTCTTATTTAAAATCCACAAGGCAGACATAATGAAAATATCTACAATTTTGATATACGCCACGTTCTGGTTCTATGCAAATGCGAGTTTCTGCCACGACAGAGACGACCTGAAAGATTTACAAAGTCAATTACAAGGCAATATTAAACATATCATAATTAANAAGGAAGTTATAAAAGTGCCAGAAATTGATTTATTGACGGCTGAAAATGCTTCTACAATAATCAACTTTCTTCCTAATCAGGTAACGCTAGTTAACTTTTGGGCAACTTGGTGTGCTCCCTGCAGAGAAGAAATGCCTTCTCTAGACAAACTGAGTAAAAGTGTCGGATCAGATAATTTTCGANTAATAGTAGTAGCAGCAGGTCGAAACTCAGACGAAACAATAAACAAATTTTTTTCAGANCATAAACTCATNAACCTTGAAAGCTACAAAGATCCAAAAGGAAAAATTTCATCACAGATGAGCGTATTTGGNCTTCCCACTACAATAATAATCGATCAACACTCGAACGAATTAGCAAGNCTTATTGGAGGCACAGATTGGAATTCTGAAGAGTCAATCAAGTTTGTTAATAAAATTCTAGAGCATAAACATTAAAAATTAAATGCTCCAGAGCNGTNAAAAACGCAAAAATCAAGCTGGTTTAGTAANGAAAATTTTTAAATTTNATATCGTAATGTAGAGCCAACAATTTAGAGCTTTTCTGTACTGTTGAACATTTTAAAGTCAGCACAAAGCTGAGGTTAAATTCGTTCGATCAAACAATAAAACACAGCCAACCCACTTGTATCAAGTAGGACCCCATTTTTTGCACCTTTAAACCATTATTTTAGGCAGTTCCTTGCGTTACCTTGCTTATCCGGTCTTTGATATAAAGCTTTTTCTTTTTTAATGCCTTTATCTCAAGTTCAGAAGACCCTGGTCTTTTTTGTTCGGTGTTTATGGTCTCCTCTAACTCAAAATGCTTGCGCCTCAATTCTACTAGATGTCTTTCTAGGTTCATGTAATACTCCACAGTTTTTTTGCTTACATCCCTCATTACACATTAAACTTGACCACTTGTCATCTTTTTTTCTTATTTCCAACTGATACCAAAACCTTTTCGCAATATGCCCTCCGCGTAAGACGTATAATTATTGTTTAATTTATCGGAACGAAATCCTTCATGCATTATCAAGGGAGTCAGCAGTTGAAGAGGACTTGCGCTTCCCTTTTTGCCTCTCACAATGACCCTTTTCGCCCGCTCACCTGTGAAGGAACTAACAGGTAATATCCTTACATCACCTAATTTTTTATCAAAACTTTTTAGTATTTGAGCCAAGCGGTCTGCTTGATGAATAATAGTGACCTCTCCTTTTGTCGTACATCGTTTAATGGCGACATCTAACCAATCATCCAACATAAATGTCCGTTCTCTTTTGGCTAAATCTTTGTCTAATTGGCTTAAGCGCATAGATTTTCTAGAGCCAAAATATGGAGGGTTCAAAATAACGTGATCATACTGCAAATTTTTATATTTTTCTGGAAGTGAAGAAATATCACACTCCAATATGTCAACATCAAAACTATTGTAGGCAGCATTACGGATAGCTAGCCTTGCATACTGCTCCTGACGCTCTATCCCAACAGTATTTAAACCATGTACTCGGCTCATTAAAGCAAATAAAACTGCGCCAACACCACATCCAAGTTCTAAAACACTTTGCCCTGCTCTGGCATTGACAGAAGCTGCCAACAAAATAGAGTCTATATTTGCTCGATAACCATTTAAAGGCTGATACAAAAAAATTTTTCCCCCGAGGAATGCATCAAGACTATTTTCGTCTAACTTTCTTCTCTCAATCATGAAGTTGAAATTCCATTCTGGTTCAAAATACTGCGTGCAGAGGACGAATCGCTTGACAACACCATTACCCTGATAGGTAAAATATTGATTGAACCTTCAAGAACGGACATATTCTGATCAAGAACGTATGCTTGAATTCCCTCTGAAGATAGCAACATCTTAACAAAAGGAATTTGAGTGATATCACTTGTTTGCAAAATAACTTCCATTTGCCCAGGATATAGGGCAATGAGTAATTCGTCGAGTTGTGAAAGGAAATATTTTGAATAAAAGTCCGTTAAGTGAATTGTCTTCCACTTTAAGTGATGAGATGCAAAGTGTTGACTATTTGATTAATCAACGCATGTTTTCCAAGCATGCACCATTAATTCAAGAACTTACTAACCATTTGATTAATGCAGGAGGGAAAAGGCTTCGACCACTATTGACTTTAGCCTGCGCAAATATTTGTAATTATAAGGGTACATATCATATCCACTTAGCTGCAATAGTAGAACTTATTCACACAGCTACATTATTGCACGATGACGTTATCGACGAGAGTTTTAGTCGAAGAGGAAGACCAACTGCAAACAAGTTATGGGATAATAAATCATCGGTATTGGTCGGCGATTTTCTCTTTGCTCGGTCATTTCAGCTAATGGTTGAGACAGGATCACTAAAAATTTTAGACTCATTATCAAATGCATCTGCTGAAATTTCTGAAAGTGAGGTTTTGCAAATGTCCCTATCTCGAAATTTGTCTGCATCTGAAGAACAATACATGCAGGTTATAAAAGGTAAAACTGCTATACTCTTTGCTTCCGCCTGTGAAGTTGGAGGATTAATTGCTGAAGAGCAAAGTAATAAAGTTGAAGCTCTTAGATTATATGGAGAGGCACTTGGAGTTAGCTTCCAAATGGTAGACGATTTTCTTGATTATACGGGGACCAAGACTGGCCTTGGAAAGGATATTGGTGATGACTTTCGAGAAAAAAAAATTACACTCCCTATTATCTATTCTCTTCAAACGCAAAACCAAACAAATCAAAAATTTTGGAGGCGAACCTTAGAAAAAGGCAACCAAGAAATTGGAGACTTTGAAACTGCAAAAAAAATTTTAGCTGGTGATGGTTCCTTAGAAAGGACCCGCTTAGAGGCAATATACTGGGCAAACGCTGCGAAAAAGCAATTAAAAAACTTTCCCCACAATAAACTAAATGCGCTATTAAGCAGGGTAACTGATTACGTCGTGGCAAGAGTTAGCTGAAAATAATTTAGCGCTGACAACCCAAGAACCTATAAATCTTTCTTTAATTTTTTGCTCAGCTTGGATCGCGTCCTCCTGTTGGCTATACAGACCAAAACACGTCGCTCCGGAGCCGGACATTCGACAAACTTTACAATCATTTGTATCCATTATCAATTCTAACATCTGTCTAACTTCTGGAAATAAAGTAGTTGTCACACTTTCCAAATCATTTCTTTGCCTTTTAAGGTATGCAAAGAAGCTATCTTGATTGTTTATCTCAAATAAAGGTTCTAATTTTTTATTTTCTTTACAGGTTAATAATTTGAAAATTTTTTCTGTAGATACTCTTATGCCTGGATTTGCTAATACAATCCACATCGGAGGTGGTGGACTTAAGGTTGTCAACTTCTCACCAATCCCTTTCATCCGTTGAAGTTCATTTGAAAGACAAACGGGAACATCAGCTCCTAACTTTAGTAAGTTATTTAAGTCAGGCATTTTTTTGCCCCAAAGTTTTGAAAGTATCTTTAGTGTGGTTGCAGCATTGGATGAACCCCCACCAATTCCGGAAGAGGGCGGAAGATTCTTAATGAGTGTGATAGCAACGCCATTATTATGACCTTTCAATAAATTAGCCGCTTTAGTTATAATATTTGATAAGTTACTGGTATCTTTTAAAAGCTGATTACCGAAAGGTCCAACTACAGACAGACGTAGGTGATCTGATTTTTCGAAAATTAACTCATCGCCATAATCAGGGAAAGCTACTAAACTATCTAAAAGATGCAGGCCATCAGACCGCGTTCCTAGCACATGCAACGCCAGATTTATCTTCGCGTTTGCTTTCGCATGAACAACCTTGTTTGTCATGAACTATTTACATCCTATATTTTCAACAATCCAGTTAACTACTCTAAATCGGTAATACCGTACCTAAGCTTTTTCTTTATTTTCTTTTCATTTTCGACAGTGGGCCCGAATAAAAGCGCTCGCTTCCACTGAAACTTAGCTTCTCGTTTTCGTCCAATCATCCATAAAACATCACCCAGATGATCATTTACTATTGGATCATGGGGTTCCAACTCTATTGCTCGTTCCATTGGAACAATGGCCTCTTCGTAATACCCTAATCGAAAAAGACCCCATGCAAGTGAATCGACAATGTAACCACTCTGTGGCTTTTGCGCGACCGCACTTTCTATCATTTCTAATGCTTCTTCTAAGCTTTCTTTCCTTTCTATTAAACTATAACCAAAATAATTAAGAACTTCAGGATGGTTAGGATAAAATTCAAGTGCATTTTCGAGATCAATTTTGGCTTTCTCCCAGTCCCCAGATTGATCATACGATATTCCACGAACGAAAAATGTTGACCATTTTGTTTGTAGAGCTTCCTCGGCGATACTATCTAAGGCGGTATCATAATACTTAATTGCTTTCTGATAATCTTCGTTCGCTCGAAAAATATCTGCAAGTGAGTCAAATATTACAAATTCAGTAAATCCGTCTTCAATCAATTTCTCTAATATTTTTTGTGCTAACTTGTCCTCTTTCGAGCGAACCAAGCTATTTGCAACCCCTAATTGTGCTCTTAAATAGAATTCACTCTCCCGTTGCACTCTTTTAAATTTTTCGATTGCATAACTGAATGCACGCATGTTCAGCAAACTTTCAGCTAACCGTAAATTGTAATAATCCTTTTGGTCTGAAAGAAATTCAGCTAACTGTATGTAAAAATTTGAAACAATCTGGTTATTTTGTTCATCGCCACTTGTATTCCCCATTAAATAAAAAACATTTGCTAAAGCATCAGCTGACGTCATGAATGCGCTAAATTTCAATTGATTACCATTTTTCAAATCAGCAAGAAGTTTTTTAAATAAATAAGAATTTTGCTTATAATCATGTGTCTCGATAAGCTTGATCGCCTTATAATTTAAATTGCTATTGGAGTAGATTTCAACCATCGCTTTAAGTTGTAATTCGTCAAATTTAAGTTTTTGACCTTCTAATTCTTCCAAAAAAGGTAAAGATTTCTGAAAATCACCCGCCATTGCATACGCTATAGCACAGTTATAAAGACCCAAATAGCGACTCTCACCACTTAGTGAAGCGAAAAGATCTATACCCGCCGTCAAAGAACCATTCTCAATTTCTTTCCAACCAGCAACCAAAATGCTTAAATATTCGGGTAAAACGTTGTCATATTGAACTAATAAGTTAAAAGCTCTATTAAATTCTTCATCTTTAAACGATGTAACGAGGGAAATCAAACCAGCAGCAGGAAGTTTGAGACCTTGTTGGTCAGAGCTCTTAGCAATCTTCTGTGCGACTTCTAAATCATCAGAAAGAACAGAAAATAAAAGAGCTTCTTGATAAATAATTGTTTCAGAAGTCCCACGTTTTAAAATTGATAAATAGTTATCAGAAGCTATTTCAAAATCATTATTTCTAGTCGCCTGCGTTGCTACTAGATATTGGCCAGACTTTCCAAACACAGGCTGAAACATGAGCTGTGAAATACCAGAAAACAAAACCAGTAAAATTCCAAGTCTCGATATTAAAAAAAAATCTAAATATAAATTTCTCATAATAAGTTCACTCCAGGCTGATACCTGTAGATATAGGTGCTCCAGTTATCTTTCATTGGTAATAAAATTTCAATGTCACATGTTCGAATAATTGGGCCCATCACCACCATTTGGGGTCATCCAAGTTATATTTTCGCTTGGGTCTTTAATATCACATGTTTTACAATGCACACAGTTTTGCGAATTTATTTGAAATTTAAATTCTTCAGAACCGTTTCTCACAATTTCATATACACCAGCCGGACAATACCTTTGAGCAGGTTCTTCATATTTGGGTTTATTTACTAATACTGGAATAGTGGCATCCGTCAGACTTAAATGGCAAGGTTGGTCATTTTCATGATTTGTGCCAGAAAAACTTACATTTGTTAATCTATCAAAGCTTATGACACCGTCTGGCTTTGGGTAAACAATTTCGTTATAATCTTTCGCCTTACCTGTTGACTCAGAATCTGACGCTCCATGCGTTAACGTTCCAAATAAAGTATAGCCTGTTAAGTTAGCTACCCACATGTCAAGACCACCGAGAATCAACGAGGAAAACATGCCAAATTTTGACCAGATTGGCTTAACATTTCTAACCCTTTTCAAGTCCTTAGCAATACTACCAGTCCTGATTTTATTTTCATATTCAACTAACTCATCACTAAACCGGCCAGAGGCCATTGCTTGATGAGCAGCTTCCGCGGCTTCAATACCAGAAATCATGGCATTATGGTTTCCTTTTATTCTGGGTACATTTACAAGACCAGCCGAGCATCCGAGCAATGCACCTCCAGGAAAAACTACCTTTGGGATAGATTGCCATCCACCTTCAGATATTGCTCTCGCTCCGTAAGCGACTCTTTTCCCACCTTTGAGTAACTCCCTTATCTTCGGGTGTCCTTTAAATTTTTGAAACTCCATGTATGGAGAGAGAAACGGGTTCTTGTAATTAAGATGCACTACAAGCCCTATGAAAACTTGATTCTTCTCTGCGTGGTATACGAACGAACCTCCACCAGCTTTCTTTCCGAGTGGCCAACCCATTGTATGCAAAACGCTTCCCTCCTTGTGGTTGCTCGGTTCAACTTCCCAAACCTCCTTCATTCCCAAACCAAATTTTTGATGATCCGAAGCTTTAGAAAGATTGTACTTTTTAATTAACTTTTTTGAGAGCGATCCTCTGACACCCTCAGCAAGAAATACATATTTTCCATGTAATTCCATTCCGGGTTCATAATTTGGTCCGTGGCTTCCATCTTTTTTTAATCCAAATTCACCAGCTATCACTCCTTTGAGCCTATTTTCCTCATCAAAAACTAATTCTGATACAGCCATACCAGGGAAGATTTCAACACCTAAACCCTCAGCCTGCTTCTCAAGCCAACGACAAACATTACCCATTGATACTATATAATTTCCATGGTTTTTCATGAATGGCGGCATCGGAAAACTTGGTATCTTGATGCTACCAGCCGGCCCCAACAGTAAAAACTTATCATCTTTTACCAATGTGTTGATTGGGGCACCTTTCTCCCTCCAATTAGGTATTAAACGATTTAAACCGCTTGGATCTAGTACTGCTCCAGAAAGAATGTGTGCCCCAACCTCAGAACCTTTTTCTAGCACCGCCACGGTGGTGTCAGGACTGAGTTGTTTTAATCTTATTGCGGAAGATAATCCGGCTGGACCCGCGCCTACAATAACTACATCGTATTCAATAGTTTCTCTAACCATGTTCGCTGACCACGCCTTTTTTGTCTAACCTTTGACCCGAGCTTATCAATTAGGGTTTTTGAGTACAATATCAAAAAATAAATTACTCAACTTTCACAAATAATTTATTTGAGGCGCTCTTGAAAAAAAAAAAAGTTTTTACTACACTTGTGCTATCTTTGTAAACTTTGCATCTAGAAGAGCTATTACTATCAATGTCGGTTACAACCCGGTGATTAAACTACAACTTTGTCGAAAGTAAGTAAGATGGACAAAATTCCACTCACAAAAGCTGGCTTCACTAAATTAAATGATGAACTGCGACAGTTAAAAAGTTCGGAGCGTCCGAATATTATTAAAGCAATAGCGGAAGCCCGAGAACATGGAGATTTATCAGAGAATGCCGAATATCACGCTGCAAAAGAAAAACAGTCCTTTATCGAGGGACGAATTAAGGAACTTGAGTCTATCATTTCATTGGCTGACATAATAAATGTAAGTAAACTTTCAGGACCAGTAAAATTTGGTGCGACAGTCGAACTAGTGGATGAAGAAACTGAAGAAAGCCAAACTTATCAAATCGTAGGCGAAGCTGAGGCTGACATAGAAAATAATCTCCTAAATATGCGCTCGCCATTGGCAAGAGCGCTTATCTCAAAAGAAGAAGGTGATAGCGTTGAGGTTGTTACTCCGGGAGGAAAAAGAAGCTTTGAAATTATTAAAATTAACTATATGTAATGAGCGAGGGTTTGAAATTCAAATCAACTGGTTATAAATAATATTCCAAAAAATTCGATAATCTTTTTTTTAGTCCTACTGTTGTTTTGCAGCTTTGCAATGGTCGGCTCCCTTTGGTTTCAAAACAAAGACACACTGCCTTTTGAGGAACTTATTTTAGTTTTTGTTACCATCGCAATTTTTTACAAAATTTTTGAATTAATTAATTCAATTTCAAAACTCAGCTCATCAATTAATACAATTAATAATCAACAAAATGGAATCGAAAAAAAAATTAGAAAGATATCCTCGGAAATCCGACAATTAAATAGCAAATTTGCAAAACTACAATTTAATGTGCAGGCGTGTGAAAAACAAAGTGATGCGACCGATGGAAACAAAATAGATACTGAAATTGTTAGAAACCAATTAGAATTAAATATTAATCAAAAAACAAATCAGCTACCTGTCAAGCTCCTAAAAGCAGATTTGGTACCGTGGGACATACTTTTAAAAGCATTACATTTTCCCTCAGACAAAAATGATACCTCCGGATTTGCTGCTTTACATCTCGCCCGAAAGAATAATTCTATTTTTCAACTATTAAGGGTCAGTGAGGATTTCCTAAATTTATTAGCGCAAGACGGTATTTACCTCGATGACTTAAAGATTGAACCTCCCCCTGTACAGGCTTGGTTAAATTTTATTGATCCTGAAAAGAAACTATGTTCCAGAAGACTGAGTTGTAATGGTGTCGACACACAAATAAAAAATTTAAAAGTAAGGATAAAATCTGATACCGTTTTTCGTGACACAGCATTAATGTTAATGAGACGATTTGATAAGTTACTTCGCGATAAGCTACACTCAGCGGAGGACCATCAAATATTTCAAATCGCAAATACTCGATCAGGAAAAGCTTTTTTAATAGTTGGAAGAATTTTAGACACCTTTTAGATCGGTAAAGCAGTTGTCTTGTAAACCTTCCTAAGTGAAAAGCTGGACATAATGTTAGACACATTGGGAAGCCTTGAAAGGTATCTTCTGTGGATTCGTTCAAAGTCCTCTCCGTCTCCAACGACTACCTTTAATAAATAATCAGCGGAGCCAGCCATTAAATGACATTCTAGTATTTCAGGAATTAGAGTAACTGCTCTCTCGAATTCTTCTAAGACTTCGTCAACCTGACGAGACAATTTTATTTCAACAAAAACGGTTAAATTTAACTGAACGGCTCTCTCACTAATTAGTGCAACAACCCTACTAATAGTTTTTTCATCAAAAAGACGTTGAAGTCGTCTGTGACATGCGGACGTCGAAAGCCCAACTTTATCTGCTAAATCTGCATTAGATATTCTGCCGTTTTTTTGCATGATTCTTAAAATTTTTCGATCGAAGCTATCTAAGTTTTTCAACGGTTTTATCCCAATAAATTTTCAAACAAAGGGATAATATCCTATTAATCTACATTTTACACTAATTTTTCGTAATTAATTTCAAATAAATATTTTATACTTAAGAGCTAAAAAGGAAAAGAATTTTAATGCTTATCGGTTGCCCAAAAGAAATCAAAAATCACGAATACCGTGTCGGTTTGACACCTGCGGTGGTTAGAACATTGGTGGCCAATAAAAATAATGTTTTAATTGAAAAGAATGCGGGGATTGGATCCGGTTTTTCGGATAAAGAATATATAGAGGCTGGCGCAAAGATAGTGACAAAGTTGGATATTTTTAAAAATTCTGAGATGATAGTCAAAGTAAAGGAACCTCAGCCCTCTGAGCGCTCTAAACTTAACCATGGTCAAACCCTTTTCACTTATCTACATTTGGCACCTGACCGAGAGCAAACTCTCGATTTAATTAATAGTAGAGTAACCGCATTTGCTTATGAAACAGTGACAGATGTTGAGGGAAGCCTACCCCTTCTTGCGCCAATGTCGGAGGTAGCCGGGCGATTAGCTCCTCAAATGGGAGCATGGTCTTTACAAAAAGCAAATGGCGGGAGTGGAAAACTCCTCTCTGGTGCACCGGGCGTTCCTCCATCAAAAGTGTTAATTATAGGAGGAGGTATAGTAGGCACCCAAGCCGCGCTAATTGCATCCGGTATGGGCGCTGATGTGACTTTAATGGATAATTCACTTGAGCGCTTAAAGTATCTTAACCAAATCTTTTATTCAAAATTTAAGACTGGCTTTCCATCACTTGAAAATATGGAGAAAGCAATTATAGATTCGGATTTAGTTATTGGCGCAGTACTCATACCCGGAGCAGAAGCACCAAAATTGATATCTCGAGCCCAATTATCACTTATGAAAAAAGGCTCTGTTTTGGTCGACGTTGCTATAGATCAAGGCGGCTGCTTTGAAACATCTAGAGCAACCACCCACGACGAACCCACTTATGAAGTCGACGGCATAATTCATTATTGCGTAGCAAATATGCCTGGAGCAGTTCCAAACACCTCTACTTTAGCCCTTTCTAATGCAACAACACCATTTATCTTAGAATTAGCTAAGAATGGTTGGAAATCTGCCTGTTTAGCAAACCATCACTTGTTAAACGGTTTAAATATTCATAACGGCTGTGTAACTAATAAACCTGTAGCGAATGCTCAAGGTCTAGAATTTTTTGATCCGAAAAATTTACTAAGGCTTTGATCGTAGACTAGCTCCGGTAGCATTCTGCACGCTTTTAATGATTTTTTGCGAAACTGTTTCTAGATCATTATCAGTAAAGGTCGCGTCTAATGGCTGTAATTTTACCATGAACGCAACTGACTTTTTGCCACTCCCTAACTGTCTCTCTGCTTCCTCGCCTTCAAATATATCAAAAATTCTTGCCTCAATTATAAGTTCTTTTTCGCTCGCCAAAATAGCTTTTTTAATTGATTCCACCTCGCAGTTCACTGCAACTACAAATGCAAAATCACGTTCAACCGGTTGGAATTCTGAAATTTTGATTGGAGGACGTATTAACTTTCGCTTTTTAGGAAACGGCACCGCATCCATAAATATTTCGAATAGCACTACAGGCCCCTTAAGGTCATAATGTTTCAAAATTTTCGGATGTAATTCTCCGAATGTAGCTAAAACATTGTTGGGACCGAGACAGAGCTTACCGGCGCGTCCAGGATGATAAAAATCTTCAATTTCATCACGAACAATTAACAACCGGTCTGGGATGACAAACATATTGTCTAATGCCGACTCAACAATTTTCTTCACGTCAAAAGCATCGACATCCCGAAGCTGACTATAAGAATTTTTTGGTAAATATTTTCCAACGAGTATACCTGCGACGTTTGTTCTTTGTTCACCTGGCTTATTCCCAAAAAAAACCTCGCCAAGTTCAAATAACTTTAAATCATTATAGCTACGAGACTGATTTCTTTTAGCAGCCTGCAATAACCCTGGAACTATACTTGGTCTCATATGAGTCATTTCAGAACTTATTGGATTTAGCAATTTTATGGACTTAATCCCTTTTGAAAAGAGTTTTGCACTTTTTTTGTCTATAAAACTATAGGAAATACATTCGTTCAAACCTAATGAAACAATCTTTCGTCTAAGTCGAGAAACTCTTTTTTGAAATGGTGTAAACACTGGCTTTATAACGCCTACGTGGGTTTGTTTTAGGGGGGCTCCTTCTAATTTTGAAAGAGAAGTTACACGAACTATCTCTTCTATCAAATCAGCTTCCCCAAAAACATCTGGACGCCAGCTTGGCACTTTTACTTGAAATGTACTGCTCTTATGCAAAACTACAAAACCTAGTGCTCTGAGGATTCGCTCTTGCTCTTCTTTTGGTATCGTGATCCCCACCAAACTATTTACGCGGTCAGGCCTAAGTTCTACCACTTTATCAACAAAAGGAGGGGTACCCACAACTATAACCTCAGATAATTCTCCACCACAAATATCAAGTATTAACTTGCTTGCAAAATCGATTCCTTTCTCAACAAATAGCGGATCAACTCCTCTTTCAAATCGATATCTCGCATCTGAATTAATCTTCAATTTTCTCCCAGTTTTAGCTGTTGATATTGGATCAAAGTACGCTGACTCAACCAATACTTCCGTAGTGTTAAGTTCACAGCCTGAATTCATACCACCAATTATTCCAGCGATAGACTCTACAATTTGACCACTTGAAATAACTGTGTCATCAGGACCAAGATTATATTCTGATCCATCCAGAGCAAGCATACTTTCACCAAACAATGCTTTCCTGACTGTTAAGCATCCCCCTAGTTTCGCAACATCAAAAACATGTAAAGGCCGAGCACTATCATAAGTCACGAAGTTAGTAATATCGACTAAAGCAGAAATTGGTCTTAAACCAATAGCTGTTAGTCTATCCTGAAGCCATTTCGGAGATTGTCTATTAACTACCCCTCTAATATGTCTTCCAACAAATAATGGACAGTCTTTGGTTAAAACTTCTTCAGCAATCTTTATCGAAACTGGGCTTTTAAAAGTCCCATTTATTCTAGAAACATTCCTTTGCTTGAATTCGCCAAGACCCTTTGCGGCAAGATCCCGCGCGACACCCCTCACCCCCAGTGCATCTGGTCTATTGGGAGTTATCGCAATGTCAACTACAACATCTAAATCATTACACTGGTCAACGTATTTGGCGCCAACACAGGCCTTACTATCCAATTCAATAATTCCATCGTGCTCCTCAGAAAGCATTAGCTCTCGTTCTGAGCACATCATACCGTGGCTTTCAACTCCACGAATGTTACCCACCTTTATAATAGTATCTATCCCTGGAACATAGTCGCCAGGCTGGGCTACAACTACTTTTATACCAGCACGCGCATTGATAGCACCGCATATTATTTGCTTAGAACTATCACCAATATTTACTTCACAGACTTTTAATCTATCCGCATTCGGATGCTGCTCCACCCTAACAATCTCTCCAACAGTCAAATGAGCCACTTTCTTAGCTGGATCAATGACAGAATCGACTTCAAGACCAAGATCTGTTAACCCCAAAACAAGATCATCCAGTGCTACATCTGTTTGAAGATGATCTTTAAGCCATGAAAGTGTAAATTTCATTTGTGAGCCCTTAATTTTTTCATTCAGATTAAACTCACTAAAACTTACTCAGACCACTATGCATGGCGGGAAAATCATTATCCGAAAAACCAAAATGTTTCAACCACCTCAAGTCACTATCAAAGAATGACCTTAGATCTGGAATTCCATATTTCAACATTGCAATACGATCTATGCCGACACCAAAAGCAAATCCTTGATATTTATCTAGCCCTAATCCAACAGCTTCAAGAACCTTGGGATGAACCATCCCGCTACCCAGAATTTCCATCCAACTTTCCCCTTCACCAATTTTTAATTGGTTATCGATCCACGAACAACGAATGTCTACTTCGGCTGACGGTTCGGTAAAGGGAAAGTGACTACTTCTAAATCTCAATTCAACGGTTTCTACCTCAAAAAAAGCTCGGCAAAACTCCTCTAGGACCCACTTTAGATTTGCCATTGAAATATCTTTATCTATGGCTAAACCCTCAACTTGATGAAACATTGGTGTATGTGTTTGATCATAATCAGAGCGAAAAACTCTTCCCGGAGCGATGATTTTACAAGGGCCCTTAACACGCTCCATATGTCTGATTTGAACTGGACTAGTGTGAGTACGAAGCACATTTAATGGAGATCCACTCCTCTCATCACCGGCAACATAAAAAGTATCAAACTCTTGTCTAGCCGGATGCTCTGGTGGAATATTTAGAGCATCAAAATTGTAATAATCACTTTCAATTTGAGGACCATCTGCAACTGTAAACCCCATGCTCGCAAAAATTGCTATGACCTCTTCTGTCACCTGACTTACTGGATGTAAAGAACCTTCATCAGACAGCCGTGGCGAGCGGCTAAGATCTAACCACTCGGACTCCATTCTAAGCTTAAGACAACTTTCTTCAATGTTATCTTTCTGATCTTTGATTAAGTCGTTTATTTCATCTTTTAAGGAATTAAAAATTGGTCCTTTAACTTGACGTTGCTCCATACTCATCGAGCCAAGCTCACGCATCTTCGATGTTATTTCACCTTTTTTTCCTAGAGCACTTATCCTCACATCTTCGAGCTCGCTATCCGTCTCAGCTGAGTCTATCAGATTTAAATATTTTTTCCTTAATTCTGAAATCTCGTTCATAACTCGCCAACATTTTTCTTAGTCTTTTTACAAAAAACATAAAATAGCATGCGATTACAACTCTTATTTACTTAAGACCTTTTTAACTCTTTCGAGAATAACGTTAAATGCATCAGGTTCATTAACTGCCAATTCAGCCAAAACTTTTCTATCCATTTCAATTCCTGCTATCGAAAGACCATTAACAAACTTAGAATAGTTCATTGTTTCGTCTAAAGATCTTACAGCGGCATTTATTCTCTGAATCCACAAGGCTCGAAATGTTCTTTTTCTAACTTTTCTATCTCGGGTAGCATATTGCATCGCCTTATCAACAGATTGTGTTGCAGTTCTAAAATTTCTGTGTCTAGCTCCATAATGTCCCTTAGCGGCTTTGACTACTTTCCTGTGACGAGCATGAGTAACAACACCTGATTTTACACGTGACATATAACAATCCCTCCTAACCAGAATAAGGCATAAATGATTTAACTGTATTTTCGTCGGCTTTTGATAGGATTGTAGTGCCTCGCGCGTTCCTAATAAACTTTCTGGACCGTTTAATCATGCCATGCCGCTTTCCAGCTTGAGGTGATTTGATTCTTCCACTGGCAGTAACTTTGAAGCGCTTTTTAGCGCTAGACTTAGTCTTCATTTTGGGCATTTTTATCTCCTATCGAGTATTTAGACAAACACGGCAGCCCCAACTAACCGAGCTTATACAGTAACGGTGGTATATGCAGTTATTATGGCAAAGGCAAGACATTTAATAAAGCTCTTAATTCAAATCTCTCTTAATCAATCTCACCATCAAAAATTGATTTTTCATTGACTGGAGCTACCCGCAAAATATTTGTAGTTCCAGGTACATTAAATGGAACCCCAGCTATGACAACAATCTTATCTTTATTCATCGCAAACCCATTTTCTCTTGCAGCACGAGCCGCACTAACCACTGCCATCTTAAAACGCTCAACCTCACCGGTAACAACACAATGTAAACCCCAAATTAAGGTCAATTGTCGAGCTATCCCAATTTTTGGCGTTAAAGCAATTATTGGCACTCTCGGTCTTTCCCGGCAAGCTAATAAAGCTGTTGTGCCGCTGTGAGTAAAACAACAAATAGCTTTCACATTTGTTGTTTCAGCTATTTCGCGAGCCGCAACGGTTATAGCGTCAGAAACTCCCCTTTTTCCAGGCGTTCGAGCTGACTCTAATATTTGGCGATGGGTTGGATCTTTCTCCACTTCAACAGCAACGTTATTCATCGTACTCACAGCTTCAATTGGATACATGCCAGCTGCCGACTCTGCTGACAACATAACTGCATCAGCACCCTCATAAATAGCTTGAGCGACATCTGAAACTTCTGCTCTAGTCGGAACTGGGGCGTTTACCATACTCTCCATCATCTGGGTAGCCACAATCACTGGCTTTCCTTTGGCTCGACAAGCTCTAACTAGACGCTTTTGAATCGGAGGAACAGCCTCAACTGGAAGTTCTACTCCTAAATCTCCCCGAGCAACCATTATTCCATCTGATACTTCTAAAATACTGTCAAAAGCTTCCACCGCTGCTGGTTTTTCAATTTTCGATAAAATTTCTGCTCGTCCTTTAACAAGTTTACGGGCTTCCTCAACATCTTGAGGCCTCTGCACAAACGATAGCGCTAACCAATCAACGCCCAGGTTGCAGACAAACTCAAGATCAGTTCGATCTTTCTTAGAAAGAGCCGCAAGTGGAAGGATTACATCAGGAACATTTACTCCCTTGTTATCAGATATAACGCCGCCTACTAGCACAATTAGTTCTGCATGGTCGTCCCTATAAGATAAAACTTTTAATCTAATTTTTCCATCATCAATCAATAAAATAGAGCCAACTTTTAATGCCTGAAATATTTCTTTATGCGGCAAGCAAACTCGCGTTGCATCACCTAACTTTTGATCCAAATCAAAACTAAATTTCGTTCCTTCAATTAAATCAGCTGAACCACCACTAAATCTGCCGCATCGTAACTTCGGCCCTTGTAAGTCAGCCATTACACAAATTGGTCTATCAAACTCAGCTTCAATATCTCTTATAATATCGAAGCGCTTTTTAATTTCTACATGGGTTCCGTGACTTAGATTTAGCCGAAAAATATCTGCACCAGCTAAGAAAAGTTCTTTGATAATATCTCGACTATCTGATGCTGGCCCTAACGTGGCTGCGATTTTTACCCTGCGCTGTCGCCTCAATATTTCATCCATGATTAGAGGATTCTCCCACTTTTAAATAGTTGTTGCTCAATTCTACATATTGGGCTTATAAAATATTAATCTTATAAACAATTGAGCTGATTTAGTTAAAACACTTATAATAATTTCTAAGGCCTGTAGACGATCCCGAAGTTAAAACATCATAAACATACGTGACAATTAAAATTTATGAAATCTTGCAACCACAATTATCAGATATTTAATCAAAATTGCAATTCAAAATTCCTACTTTTATGTGATCACGCTTCGAATCATATTCCAAAATGTATATCAGAAACCCAACTCGGATTAGACGATGTAGATTTAAACCGACACATTGCTTATGACTTAGGTGCTAAAGAGATTGCCATTGAACTATCTGAATTTTTGGAAGCACCATTGATTTTGTCTAATTTCTCGAGATTAGTTATTGATCCAAACAGATCATTAGAGGATCCTACCTCAATAATGCAAATTTATGATGGGACGATAATACCAGGTAATTTGCACTTATCGAAAGCTAAAGTGTACTCCCGTCAAACACACTTTTATAATTCTTATCACAATGCAATTTCAAAATTTATCACAGCTAAAAAGAAGCAAGATATAACCCTATGTATTGTCTCGATTCACTCATTCTCACCACAATTGAAGTTTGAAGGTCCACGTCCTTGGCATATTGGGGTTTTGTGGAATAGAGATACAAGAATGTCTGATTTGTTTATAAAAGAATTGGAAAAATATAACGATATATGTATTGGAAAAAATGAACCATACTCGGGAGACCTAGAGGGCGATACCCTATCAAAACACGGAACAACCAATAACCTCCCACATGTCTTGGTTGAATTTCGCAACGATCTAATAGCAGATAAAACTGGACAAAAAAAGTGGGGAGAAATAATAGGGGAGGTATTAACTAAAAGTGCCTACAGATTAAAGGAGTGAAACTAATCTATGATGACCAACGTACAGACTGAAATAGAAGCGGCAGCTTTTAGAAAACTTAAGAAGCACCTTGCAGAAAGAACGGACGTTCAAAATATTGATTTAATGAATTTAGCCGGATTTTGTAGAAACTGTCTCGCACGTTGGTATCAGGAGGCCGCAGCGGAGAAAAATATCGAAATGTCCAAAGATAAATCCCGCGATATTTTCTATGGAATGCCCTTTGAGGAGTGGAAAAAGAAATATCAGCGTTAAATCATTAAGAAATTCAATGCCTCGAAAGCTAAACTTTAAAAAATTTCTACTCGCAGTTATTCTAAAATGTATCAATAATTTTGCAATTTTTAATCGTCATTCGGAGATACGCTTAATATTTATTAGATATTTTTCCCTCAATAATTTTGTTATTTCCCCTACTCCCCCATCGCCAATCACTTTTCCATTGATCTCTACGACCGACGTTATAAAATTTGTTGCAGAAGTGATAAATGCCTCATCAGCAAGTTCTGCCTCTGCGACAGAAAATGGTCTTTCCTCAAACTGCATTCCAAGAAGGATCGCCGTCTGCTGAATTGAAAAACGAGTAACACCAGCGAGTATTTCTTTTCCTACTCCACGTGTGACAATTTTTTTGTTATCAAGAACTATAAAAGCATTGCTGGAGGTTCCTTCAGTGACATATCCATCTTCAACAAACCAGGCATCATCAAATCCTTGGGCCTGCGCTTCTGTTTTGGTCAAGCTAGCTGCGAGCAGTTGAGTGGTCTTAATATCTCTGTGCTTCCAACGCGCTTCAGGAATCGTCATGATTCTTAAACATCTATTTAAACGCTCAGGTTCAAGCAAAGGAAGCGTTTGTGAAAACATCACGACAGAAGATTTTAGATTATCCTTAATTAAAAAATCCCTTTCAGCGGAACCTCGAGAAACTTGCATGTAAATTAAACCATCAGCTAATTCATTTAACCTTATGAGCTCTCGATGTATATTGAGTAGAGCTTCCTCATCAAGTGAAAACTTAATATTGAGATGTTTAAGTGATCGCTTAAGCCGTCCGATGTGACCGCTCCAATCAACTAATCTTCCATTTAAAACCGCAGTTACCTCATAAACACTATCTGCAAAAAGAAAGCCTCGGTCAAAAATCGAAATTTTTGCTTCTAATTCTGAAATGAACTTGCCATTTACGTACACTATTCTTACCATCGCATGGAGCCTTTAAAGATGATATAACTTTTCACTTGAACTACCCCAACAACAAAATTTATAACTTAACTATATTCAGAAAAAATAGGAATTTAATACGAACGCATGTGAGAGAATACATTTAAACTCTCTTTTTAACAAGCAAGCAGGTGGTGAAAAAATGAATAACGAAATTTATATTTTAGGTGGTGCTCGAACAGCAATTGGGACATTTGGTGGTTCATTATCAGGAGTTTCTCCGATCGACTTAGCCGCATCTGTGAGTAAGGAAGCAATTCAAAGAGCAGAAATCACAGCAAAAGATATTGGTCAAGTTGTATTCGGCCACGTAATCAATACAGAACCTAAAGATATGTACCTTTCCAGAGTAGCGGCTTTGAAAGCGGGTATTTCAGATGATACCCCAGCAATGAACGTTAATCGTTTGTGTGGGTCGGGGGCTCAAGCGATTGTTTCAGTATTTCAAAGTTTGATGATGGAAGACGCGCAATTTGGCTTGGCAGGTGGTGCAGAAAACATGAGCCGTTCGCCACACATAATCCCTGCTGCACGGTGGGGACGAAAAATGGGTGATACAATGGTATCAGACATGATGATTGGAGCTTTAACATGCCCTTTCGGAACTGGCCATATGGGGGTAACAGCGGAAAATGTAGCCAGCGAACTAAATATTACTCGACGAGAGCAAGACATTTTCGCCTTTGAAAGTCAAACGAAAGCCAAGACAGCTATTGAAGATGGTCGGTTTCAAGAACAAATAATTCCTATCCAGATAAAGCAGAGGAAAGGTGATATTACTTTTAGTCAAGACGAACACCCAAAAGATACAGACCTCGAGCAACTTTCAGGGTTATCGACAGTTTTCAAAAAAGGCGGTACTGTAACTGCCGGAAACTCATCTGGTATAAACGATGGAGCCGCCGCTCTCGTTTTAGGAACACACAAAGCAATATTAAAAAATAGGCTTAATCCAATTGCGAAAATTCTAGGTTATGCTCAAACCGGTGTTAGACCAGAAGTCATGGGAATTGGTCCAATAACTGCTGTTCAGAAACTCTGTAAGAAGTTACATTTAGAGGTAAATGATTTTGACATAATTGAGAGCAATGAAGCATTTGCAGCCCAGGCTTGCGCCGTTACCAAAGAATTACATTTGGATCCACAGAGAGTAAATCCAAACGGTGGAGCGATAGCGTTAGGGCATCCCGTTGGAGCGACAGGAGCAATACTTGTGATAAAGGTCATTTCAGAGCTTAAAAGAACAAATACTAAACTTGGTCTAGTAACTATGTGCATTGGTGGAGGTCAAGGAATTGCCATTGCACTTCAAATGGTTTAGGTTTTCGTGGTTAAAAAATCGTTTATCTCAATTAAGAACTCAGAAAATTTTTCAGCATGAACCCAGTGGCCTGCATTGTGAATAGTAGATAATTTAAAGTTTGGAAAATAATTAGTTAATATTGATAGATGCTTATCGCTGACATAGTTAGATCTAGCACCTCGAATCACCAAGGCTGGGACTGAATTTTGCAACTGCAAGTTAGGGAAGTCCATAATTATAGACAAGTTTTTCTTTAACGATTTTAAGTTAAAAAACCACCTTTTTCCGGTTGAATTAGAAAGATCAGCACTCTGAACAAAAAAAGCTCTCAAAGCGTAATCATTAATGCTTAACGAAAGCAAATCAATAAGTTCTTTTCTTGTTTCAGCTTGATTTAAATTTACGGATTCTAAAGCCTCTATCAAATATAATTGGCTGTGCTCATACTTAACCGGCGCAATATCCACCACAACAAGCTTTCTGACGCACTCTGGATAAAGTAGAGCAAGACTCATAACCGCTTTACCACCCATTGAATGTCCAATTACGTCAGCAAGACCTCCAAAAGCATTTATCACATTCTTCAAATCATGTGCCAATTCTTTATAACAGTGTTCATCATCCCAGAAAGATGATCCATGATTTCGCATATCTACAACAACAACCTTATATCCCGAAGCTGCTAACTGTTTAGCGACGCTTTTCCAGTTCTTGAGAGAACCAAAAAGACCATGAGCGATAACCACAATTTTTTTAAAATTGGGCTCACTAATCACTTCAAAATTTAAAAGTTTCTGCATTAAACAATAAATTCAGTTAGAGTTTGATTTTCTGTTATATCTTGATATTCAAAACCAGATTTTATCATTTTCTCAAATAAAATATCAAAACTTTTATAATCAGTCGTTTCAATACCAAGAAGAACTGATCCAAAATTTCGTGCAGATTTTTTTAAATACTCGAATCTCGCAATATCATCATTTGGTCCAAGAAGGCTCAAGAATTCCTTTAAAGCGCCAGGTCGTTGTGGCATTCTTAAAATTAAATATTTTTTCTTTCCAGAAAATTTAAGCGCCCGCTCCTTAACATCCGGTAATCTTTCAAAATCAAAGTTTCCACCCGAAACAACACAAACGATCCTTCTTCCTTTTAACACTGATTTTTCAATATCCTTAAGCGCATCAATGGATAACCCGCCAGCCGGTTCCAATACAATTCCTTCAGTATTCAACATTTCCAACATTGTAGTGCAAAGTCTGTCTTCTTTCACTGTCAAAATATATTCGAGAGGGACATCTTTTAAAATTTTAAAATTCAAATCCCCAATCCGCGCAACGGCTGCTCCGTCGACAAAGTTATTCACACGATCCAAGGTAACCTGCTTCTTATTTAACAGAGCAGCTTTTAAACTAGCTGCACCTGACGGCTCAACTAGCCTAAAACTGATACTAGACTTTAATTCTTGGGAATATTTCAACATTCCGGAGGACAATCCTCCTCCGCCTACAGCAAGAAAAATGAGATCAGGATAATTTGAAGATCCAAATTGACTTAATATCTCACTTAAAACAGTAGCCTGTCCTTCCATTACAGCCAAACTATCGAAAGGCGGTAAAAAAATAGCATCATTATTTTTTGAAAACTCTATCGCCGATTTTAATGTTGAATCGAAATAATCACCAGTCAGTCTAATCTCAATATTTTTACCACCAAAAGACAACGTCTTATCAATCTTTTGTTGCGGTGTAGTAACAGGCATGAAAATGAAACCTCGCAGATTGAGATACCTGCAAACGAAAGCAACTCCCTGCGCATGGTTTCCTGCTGATGCACACACAAAATTTTTATTGCTCGAGCTTTGAGACAGTACTTTTTTTATAGAATTAAATGCCCCTCTAATTTTATATGACCTAACCGGAGAAAGATCTTCTCTTTTTAAAAAAACTTCAGCATCATACTTTTGAGATAAAAAATCATTTTTTTGCAATGGCGTTTGTGGAAATAATTCCCTCATAGATTTGACTGCTTGTTCGACATTTTTTATAAACTCACTCAAATTGTTCTCACTTATCTTTTCTTTACTTTTTCAAACCTGTTATAAATTTTACCAGACTCTTTGATAAATTTTTAGAATATCGCCTTCGTTCATTGAACGAGGATTGTTAACCAAAAGCCTAGTTTGGCGCATGGCTTCGCTGGCCAATTTTTCAAGATCATTTCTAGGAATATTCAAATCTCGCAATCTTACCGGAAGCCCCAAACTCTCAGAGAGTTGTCTAAAATATTCGGAAAACTGAAGGGCCTCTAAATGAATTGAACCATTCATTTTTGAACTGGAACACACTATTTTTGCCAAATTAGCGTAATCCTTTGCAGCGTGCATATCGAACGAATTAAATTTCAGTACCTCAGAGAGAACAAGTGCATTTGAAAGTCCGTGCGGAATTTTAAATGAACCACCCAATGGATAAGCTAACGCATGGACAGCCGCCACTGGCGAATTTGCAAAAGACATTCCAGCCATCATTGAGCCAAGAAGCATATCACTTCTAGCTTCAATGTTTTTTCCGTTTTCAACAGCCGTTCGAATGGATCTATTTAAAAGAACTAACGCCTCTTTAGCCATTACTCGAGACAAAATATTATTATTTGGACTTTTGGAAGTAAAAGCTTCGATTGCATGCACCATTGCATCAATTCCAGTGGCAGCTGTTGTGAACGATGGTAATTGAAGGGTCAATTTTGGATCAAGCACCGCTAGATCAGGAAGCAACAGAGAAGAAACTACTCCCCGCTTCTCCTTGCTATCTAGTGTAACTATGGAAATAGGGGTTACTTCAGAGCCTGTTCCAGCGGTTGTCGGAATTAAACATAATGGAAGCCTCGGTCCTTTGGCATTATCTACTCCCCAGACCTCATCTAGATTTTCGTTTGAGCCACACACCAACGCTGTTAATTTTGCAACATCCATTGGTGACCCACCACCAAAACCTACTATTCCAGTAACAGACTTTCTCCTCGCATACATTATTGCTTTCAAAACTGTTGAAAATGAAGGATCCGCCTCAACCTCATCAAAAACAATAAGTTGAGCATCTTCTATTGTCTTCAATAATGGAAGGTGAAGCCCAAGCTCCATTAAACCGGGGTCCGTTATTACCATTATTCGATCACCTAAGAGGGAAGTCAGATCATTTTTTGCAAATTTCAAACAGTTAACACCGAATCTTATTTTCGGCACGGCATTATAATTAAAGGCTAATTTAGGAACCATATAGTTTACTTTCTAAGTGCTTTTAGCAACCAAATGACTTATTAAGAAGCATAAAAACATATTTACTAAAGCGTCAACACCTTGCCCAAAAAAAGAAAATAATTTAGACCAATATTTCGAAACCCTGACTTGGAGGTCAAAATGCCATCACCAAAAAAAATTATTTTAGCATATTCAGGTGGTTTAGACACCTCAATCATTTTAAAATGGTTACAAAACGAATATAATTGTGAAATTGTTACATTCACTGCAGATTTAGGCCAAGGTGAGGAACTTAATTTAGCGCGAGATAAAGCTCTACTTTTAGGAGTGAAGCCCGAGAATATCTTTATTGAGGACTTACGCGAGGAATTTGTTAATAATTTTGTTTTTCCAATGTTTCGCGCTAATGCACTGTACGAAGGCCTTTATTTACTAGGAACCTCTATTGCAAGACCATTAATTGCAAAACGTCTTGTTGAAATAGCTGAAGAAACTGGAGCTGATGCTATCGCTCATGGCGCTACAGGCAAAGGAAATGATCAGGTTAGGTTCGAATTATCCGCCTATTCGCTCAATCCAAATATAAAAGTTATCGTCCCATGGCGAGAATGGGAATTGACAAGCCGCTCGAAATTAATTTCGTTCGCTGAAAAAAACCAAATTCCAGTTTCAAAAGACAAAAAAGGCGAGGCTCCATTTTCGGTAGATGCAAACGTCTTACATACCTCCTCTGAAGGTAAAATTCTGGAGGATCCGGCGATGGAGGCTCCGGATTATGTTTACCAGAGAACTGTTTCGCCGGAAGCCGCTCCCGATAAACCTGAATACATTGAGTTAACGTTCGAGAATGGAGATCCAATCATTTTGAACGGGAAAAGAATGACCCCAGCAATTCTACTGGAACAACTAAACTCATTCGGACGAAAACACGGTATCGGAAGATTAGACCTAGTTGAGGGTAGATTTGTTGGAATGAAATCTCGAGGTATTTATGAAACACCTGGTGGAACCATATTACTGGGAGCACATCGCGGTATTGAAAGTATAACCCTAGATCAAGGTGCTGCTCATTTGAAAGATGAAATTATGCCCAAATATTCTGAACTCATCTACAATGGTTTTTGGTTCAGTCCAGAGAGAAAAATGTTGCAAGCATTAATTGACGAGAGTCAAAGATTCGTGAGTGGTACAGTTAGATTGAAATTATATAAAGGTAACGCTCAAACTATAGGTAGATGGTCAGATAACAGTCTCTATTCACAGAATCATGTAACTTTTGAAGATGATTCTGGGTTGTATGATCAAAAAGATGCGTCCGGATTTATTAAAATAAATGCCTTGAGGCTTAAACTTTTAGCTGCAAGAAACCAACGCGCTAAAGACTAAATTTAGTTTCAAGTTCAAACAAAAGAAGAAACATTATTCATCAATATAATCCGTATTATTATAATACCAACAATCACCACGAGTGGGGCAATATCGAGACCACCAGTTGCAGGGAGGAAATTTCTGACTGGACGATAAATTGGCTCTAAAAGCCTATTAATAGAGCTCCATATTTGAATTATAAAAGGCTGCGACATATTGAGAATACCAAAATTCACCAGCCAACTCATGATCACTTGGATCACAATTAAGTACCATAGAACATCCAGCAGAAGAAATATTATTTGAAATAACGATGTCATAAGATCCTCCATCAGATTTGTTGGCCTTCATATACTTTCAGGAAAAAAATTACAAACTATAATTTAATTTTTGATACAGACAAATAACTAGTGAATAATCAATTAAATTTAAGTACCCTAATTAACCAAAACTCATTTGTGCATTTACCATTATAATGATACTGTGTCCTCATTTTAAATTATAATGAATAATCACAATATCATATGAGTAATAAATTTAGAGTAATAATTTGCTTCATACGTTAAACTTTATGGCAATCAGACCTCTTCAGATTTTATTTGTACTTTTTATGCTTCACCCAAATTATTCGAATGGATCGGAAAATTGGATTCTTGAACCTACAGGTAATTATGAAATACCGTTAGATTTTCCACAATTAGGAGGCCTTTCAGCAATCAATGTGCACCAATCCGGTAAACGTTTTGTAACTATATCTGATAAGGGAAAATACTTTATTGGTAACATTGAAAGGGATAACGCTGAAACGATTATAGATATCCAAATAATTGAAAGCGGTTCACTGCTCAATAGCGCTGGGGAACACTTATCAGGTCGAAATACTGATAGTGAATCTCTAACAACAATTGATAATCAGGCTTTTTTCATTTCTTTCGAGTCGAACCATCGAATTATGTTTCATGAGAGCTTACAGGCGCCAGGGACTTTTTTACCCAAACACACCGATTTTAAAAAATTTAGCCCAAATAAAGGACTGGAGGCAATTGCAGTTAATTCTAAAGGCCAAATTTTTGCTATACCAGAGGAACCACCGGGAGAGGATGTTGACTTTCCACTTTACAAATTTAACGGTGAGACATGGTCAATTTTTTCCCGCTTTCCCACCTCAGGATCGTTCCTAGTAACCGATTCTGTCTTTTTACCTGACGGTGATATTTTAATTCTGGAAAGAGATTACGATTGGAGTGTCGGCTTCAAGATGCAATTACGCCTGTTGCATTTAAATGATCACACTATCACTGGCCAAACTGCATTATTGAGTCTAAATTCAGGGCTCCATAACCACGAAGGGCTTTCGCTTTGGCAAAACGAATCAAAACAGTTTTTTATCACATCAATTTCAGATAATAACTTTTTACCATTTGTTACCTCAGAAATTAAAGAGTTTAAACTACAAAAGACTAATATAAACAAATAGAATTAAAGGAAACTAATTTAAAAAAGGAATATACGATGGTGCAAAATCCATTTGAGGATGCAATAGAAAAAGCTTGGGAAGTAAGAGAAACTATTAGTCCAAACACAAAAGGTGAATTAAGAGATGCGATTGATGCTACCTTACATTCTCTCGATTGTGGAACCCTGAGGGTAGCCGAGAGGATTGATAATGGCTCTTGGCATGTAAATCAATGGGCAAAAAAAGCAGTTCTTCTTGGTTTTAGACTTCAAGATATGCATGAGCAAAGTGGAGGACCACAGGGTGGTGGCTGGTGGGACAAAGTTGATAGTAAATTTAAAAATTGGTCCACAAATGATTGGAAAATGGCCGGATTCCGTGCCGTGCCAAATTGTATAGTCCGCCGCTCAGCATTTATAGCATCAAATGTCGTATTAATGCCATGTTTTGTAAATCTTGGAGCATACATTGATAGCGGTACGATGATTGATACTTGGGCAACCGTCGGCTCTTGCGCTCAAATTGGGAAAAATGTTCATTTGTCTGGAGGTGTTGGTATCGGTGGCGTTTTAGAACCAATGCAAGCAGCGCCAACTATTATTGAGGACAATTGTTTCATAGGCGCCAGGTCAGAAGTTGTAGAAGGCTGCATAGTGAGAGAAGGATCTGTGTTAGGAATGGGGGTGTTTATTGGTCAATCAACTAAAATAGTTGATCGCTCAAGTGGTGATATTACCTATGGCGAAATTCCTCCATATTCTGTGGTTGTATCAGGCTCTATACCTTCAAAAAATGGGGGGCCAAATTTATATTGTGCAGTTATAGTTAAAAAAGTTGACTCAAAAACGCGATCAAAAACATCGATCAATGACTTATTGCGGGATTAATCGAATCATCAAAGAAAAATGACATAATGAATAAACTTAACCCAGTAAAAATTACTTCTGACCTTATAAAATGCAAATCAGTAACTCCTAACAATGATGGTGCAATTGAAATTATACAACAATTGCTTTCAGATGCAGGCTTTAAGTGTCAAATCATAAAACGAAATGGAATAATTAACCTGTTTGCTCGATGGGGATTAGCGAAAGACGGCTTAACATTTTGTTTTAGCGGTCATACTGATGTAGTTCCACCAGGTCCCACAGATACTTGGGCTCATGATCCGTTTTCAGGTATCGAAAAAGACGGTTTACTTTTTGGAAGAGGATCTGCCGACATGAAGTCCGCCCTAGCAGCTTTTGTAAGTGCAGCAGTAAATTTTACACGAGAATACAACCCAACTGGCAGCATCGTATTAGTTATAACTGGAGATGAGGAGGGTGAAGCCAAAGATGGTACGCTTGCAATCTTAGATTGGATGAAAGAAAACCTAGAAAAAATCGATCATTGTCTGGTTGGAGAGCCTACAAGTAAAGAATACTTAGGCGATACAATTAAAGTTGGAAGACGGGGGTCGTTAACAGCAAAATTTACTGCGTACGGATTACAAGGTCACGTTGCCTACCCCGAAAAGGCCATAAATCCTTTACCTGCATTGATGAAACTCTTATTAAAACTCGAAAAAAAAATACTTGATAATGGAAATCAATTTTTTGATCCATCCTCACTAGCTATTACCTCAATTGATACTGGAAACCCATCGAACAATGTTATCCCACAAATGAGCGAGGCAACGATAAACATTAGATTCAATGATATCCACTCCGATATTTCATTAACTTCTTGGTTGAGAAAGACTATTCAAAAAGTGATGAATGAAACAGGAGTCAGTATAGTTTTGGAGGTAAAAGTTTCGGCGAAGCCCTTTATCTGTCATCCGGACGATTTTACTAAACTTGTATCTCAAGTAATCAAAACAGAAACTAAGATCTTTCCATCGAATTCTACCTCTGGTGGTACGTCAGACGCTCGCTTCATTCAGGAATACTGTCCAGTGGTAGAATTTGGTCTGGTCGGAAAAACAATGCACAAGACAAATGAAAATGTAGAAGTCAAACAAATTATAGAACTATCCTCGATATATCAAAATATTTTAAAATCGTATTTCAAGATGGTCGACGCTGTTGATTAAAAACTTTAAATTTAAGTAAGTGCTTCCTATTGGTTTTCGTAACTTTAACAGGTATACCAAAATAACTATCTATTTGAAAATAGAAATTTAAAACTTACCAAAACCAAACAGGTTCAAATTGACTAAATTAGAACAATAGTGTCCTCGGAGCAACCAACATGATAGGAAAGCTTAACCACATCGCCATAGCAGTACCAGATTTGGAATCGTCGATTAAAACGTATAAATCAATGCTTGGCGCTTCAGTGTCAGAGATTATTGAGCAAAAAGAACACGGAGTTACAGTTGCCCTAATAAACTTACCAAATACAAAGATAGAGTTGATTACCCCTCTTGGACAGGATAGTCCTATACAGGGATTCTTGAGAAAAAATCCTAATGGTGGTCTCCATCATATCTGTTATGAAGTGGAAAATATAAATGAAAGCAAAAAGTTCTTGTTAAAGGCAGGGGGCCGATTAGTCGGTGATGGCGAACCAAAGCTTGGCGCACACGGTAAACCAGTGTTATTCCTCCACCCAAAAGATTTCAATGGAACTCTTATTGAGTTAGAGGAAAAATGACAATATCAGCTGCTTTCGTACTTCTAGCCGTTATTTGGTTTCTGACTTTATTTATAATGCTCCCGCTAAATATTAAGACACAAAAAGAACTAGGGAAAACAGAACATGGCACTCCATCATCTGCGCCAACGAATCCTAACCTTAAACGTAAAATATTTTGGACAACTGTAATAGCTACTATGATCTGGGTTCCTGTTTGTTTGATAATAATTTTGGAAATTGTCACAATTTCGGATATCGACTTTTACAATAAACTGCGTGGGTAATTATCACATTTAAAGCCATGAAGTTATTTTTTTTAGGTCAGGTCGAGGGCGTTCAACCGACTGGGTCGTTCTTGTTCCAATGTGAATGAAACCTGCTACAAATTCTTGTTCGGATAGATCAAAGACTGTCTCTAAAAACGATTTATCATGTGACATCCAGCCTGTTAACCAATTCGCACCCCATCCATCGGCATGCGAAGCATTGAGTAAAGCAAGGCAAACTGCTCCCGCAGATAATTGCTGTTCTATTAGTGGTATCTTTTCATTTGAACGTGGCGAGCTTACAACTGCCACGATCAATGGTGCGTTACTAAATATATCCACATTCTTTCGTAACTTTTCTTGATCAATTTGTTTAGCTCTTCCAATCTCATGTATACTGGTAGCAATTTTTAATAAGACTTGATTTTTTAAAACTAGGAATCGCCACGGTATTAATTTTCCATGATCTGGAGTTCGCGCAGCAGCTGTCAATATTTTTTCTAAAGATTTTCCATCCGGCGCAGGCTTCACAAGAGTGCGAGCTGAGTCTGATCGACGAGATAATAGAAAATCCATAACTTGCATGTTCTTTTGGTGACTCATCAACTTCCTAACTTCAACATCATATTTAAGTTTCGACCGCTACTCTTATACCTAATTCCCTTGCCTGGTCATTTGTTAGGTCCGATGGAGCACCCATCAATAAATCTTCTGCCCTTTGGTTCATTGGGAACATAATAACTTCTCTGATATTACTTTCATCAGCTAACAACATTACGATCCGATCAATACCTGCGGCACATCCACCATGAGGCGGGGGACCATATTTAAATGCATTTACCATCCCACCAAAACGCTTGTTGACATCCTCTGCGCTGTAACCTGCAATTTTAAATGCCTTATACATTATTTCAAGATCGTGATTTCTTATTGCTCCCGAAAGTAACTCATATCCATTGCAGGACAAATCATACTGGTGACCAAGAACTTGCAAAGGGTCGCCATCAAGAGCATTCATTCCTCCCTGAGGCATGGAAAATGGATTATGTGAAAAATCAATTTTTCCATTCTCAGAATTTTCCTCATACATTGGAAAATCTACAATCCATGCGAAAGCAAAACGATCAGTTTCAGTGAGTTTCAATTCCTGACCTATTGCTACCCGTGCTTTAGAGGCAAAAGGTTCAAAATGCTTAGGTTTGCCACCAAGAAAAAACGCAGCATCACCAACTTTTAAACCAAGTTGCGCTCGAATAGCCTCAGTCCTATCTGCACCAATGTTTTTCGCCAAAGGCCCTGCTGCCTCAACTCCAGAAACTCCTTCCCGCCAAAATATATAACCCATACCAGGAAGGCCCTCGTTCTGAGCAAACGAATTCATTCTATCACAGAATTTCCTGCTTCCACCGGTAGGAGCCGGAATAGCCCTAATTTGAGTACCCTCTTGCTTCAAAAGATTTGAAAAAATTGCAAATCCCGAGTCAACAAAGTGAACTGATACATCTTGCATTTCAATAGGGTTTCTTAGATCTGGCTTGTCCGTTCCGTATCGTGAAAATGCATCTTTGTAAGTTATCAATGGCCATTCTTCATCGACAGTTCTACCAGTTCCAAATTCTTTAAATACGCCCATAATAATTGGCTTTACCATATTAAAAACATCCGCTTGTTCAACAAAAGACATTTCGATATCTAACTGATAAAAATCTGTTGGTGAGCGATCAGCCCGAGGGTCTTCATCTCTAAAGCATGGAGCAATTTGAAAATACTTATCAAAACCTGAAACCATGATAAGTTGCTTGAACTGCTGTGGTGCTTGAGGGAGGGCGTAAAACCGCCCTTTATGTAATCGGGACGGTACTAAAAAATCTCTTGCACCTTCAGGTGAGGAAGCCGTAATTATTGGGGTTTGGAATTCATGAAAATTCATACCCCACATCCTTTTTCGGATTGAGGATATAATATTAGACCTAAGTAACATATTCTTCTGCAATTTTTCACGCCTTAAATCTAAAAACCTATACCTCAACCGTGTCTCCTCAGGATACTCCTGATCTCCAAAAACTGGCAATGGAAGTTCATCGGAATGACCAAGAACTTCTAATTGATGGATAAACACTTCTATTTCACCAGTAGGAATTTTTTTATTAATTAAAGATGGTTCACGCAATCTGACTTTTCCCTGGATTTTTATGCACCATTCCGCTCGGACTGTTTCAACTTCTGTAAAAGCCTTACTATCTGGATCAGCTATTATCTGCGTGAAACCATAATGATCTCTTAAATCTATAAATAAAATCCCACCATGATCTCGGACGCGATGAACCCAACCAGATAATTTAACAAAGTCACCATTGTTACTAGCATTAAGTTCATCACAATTATGGGACCTAAATTCATTCATCTTTTAACCTTTTCTTTAAAACTTTTACTGAAAAATAACTCTTTCAGGAGCAGTAAAAGAGTATTTTTCATTCATAAAATTAGGTTGGCCTACCACACTTGAACCAAAATAGAAAGTCAGGATTTGGTTGAAAAAATAAAGTGTTTGCGCTTGCACCAAATTAAACAAAGATATAACAAAAAGACATTGGAGTACTTCCTAGAAATCTAAATCAGTATGAGCAAGATCTAATGCCAAAACGGACTGATATTAAATCAATACTAATAATAGGTGCTGGACCAATTATAATCGGTCAAGCTTGCGAATTCGACTATAGCGGAACGCAAGCATGCAAAGCTCTTCGACAAGAGGGATTTAGGGTAATACTCGTAAATTCAAACCCAGCGACAATTATGACAGACCCTGACTTAGCTGATGCAACATATATCGAACCCATAAATAATGCGTCCCTTTCAAAAATAATTAATATTGAACGGCCGGACGCAATCTTACCTACCATGGGGGGACAAACTGGTCTAAATGCAGCACTTGACTTGGACGAATACGGCATTCTTAAAAAGTATAATATAGAGTTAATTGGAGCCCAAAAAAAAGCTATAGAAATGGCCGAGGATCGAAAGAAGTTTCGAAATGCTATGACTGAAATTGGAATTGAAAATCCTCGCGCAATAATTGCGGAAAGTATTGAGGAAGCAATGGGGGGATTTGATGAAATTGGTCTCCCAGCAGTAATTAGACCAGCATTTACCATGGGTGGAACCGGCGGGGGTATAGCATACAATAAGGAAGACTTTGTTAAAATCTGTAAGACTGGTTTAGAAGCATCTCCGTCAAACCAAATACTGATTGATGAAAGTCTAATCGGCTGGAAAGAATATGAGATGGAAGTTGTCCGAGACAAGAATGACAACGCAATTATAGTTTGTTCAATAGAAAATATTGATCCGATGGGTGTGCACACCGGCGATAGTATTACCGTGGCACCAGCGCTTACTTTAACAGATAAAGAATTCCAATGTATGAGGACTCTTTCTATTGAAGTCTTGAGGAAAATAGGTGTTGAAACTGGTGGTTCAAATGTGCAATGGGCCATTAATCCAGAGGACGGCCGTATGGTTATCATCGAAATGAATCCAAGGGTCTCTCGATCTTCAGCTTTAGCTTCAAAAGCAACTGGTTTTCCCATTGCGAAAGTTGCTGCTAAGCTGGCTGTGGGGTTTACATTAGACGAATTAATTAATGATATTACAAAAGTTACACCAGCAAGTTTTGAACCGAGCATAGATTATATCGTTACTAAAATTCCTCGCTTTGCATTTGAAAAGTTTCCTGGAGCCGACGAGGCCCTGACAACATCAATGAAATCAGTTGGTGAAGTAATGTCAATCGGGGGATCAATTCATGAAAGTTTGCAAAAAGCATTGGCTAGCCTTGAGACAGGTATTTTTGGTTTTAACGAAATATTTGATAGACGAGGGACTAAAACTGAACTTATTGCAAAATTATCGAAACAAACCCCCGATAGACTACTTTACATCGCAGAAGCGATGCGTAGAGGGCTCAAAAAAAATGAAATTAGACGAATAACTTATTATGATCCATGGTTTCTCGACAGAATTGCAGAAATAATAGTTGCAGAAAATGCATTAATCAAAACGGGTCTTCCAAAGGATAGTCATAAAATGCAAGAAGTTAAATCCATGGGGTTTACGGATAAACGCATTTCTGAACTCACTAAATGCACCGAACAAAAAGTAAGAAAACAAAGAGAAAAATTAAAAGTTTTTCCAGTTTTTAAAAGAATCGATACCTGCGCAGGAGAATTTGAAGCTCAAACTCCTTATATGTACTCAACATATGAGCCAACTTATGAATTGTATCAAGAGTGTGAGTCTTTTCCCTCTAATAATAAAAAAATCATAATTTTAGGCGGTGGTCCAAATCGAATCGGACAAGGAATCGAATTCGATTATTGTTGTTGTCACGCCTGTTTCGCGTTGAGCAACGCAGGCTATGAAACTATTATGATCAATTGTAATCCAGAAACAGTTTCAACAGACTATGATACGTCGGATAGATTATATTTTGAACCTTTGTCACTAGAGTCTGTTTTAGAAATAATTCGTGTTGAAAAGCGCAAAGGTGATCTTGTGGGAGTAATTGTTCAACTTGGTGGTCAAACCCCTTTAAATATTGCAAAGAATCTTGAGAGCAGTGGTATTAAAATATTGGGAACATCCACTGCATCAATCGACTTAGCGGAAGACCGCGATCAGTTTCAAAAATTAATAGAAAAGCTATCTCTTAAACAACCTAAAAATGGAACCGCGGTCTCAGAGTCAGAAGCAAAAGTAATAGCCAAGCAGATTGGGTTTCCAATCGTAATACGACCGTCTTACGTTCTAGGTGGTAGAGCTATGGAAATTATTTCAAACGAAGAACAACTAAATAATTATATGAAAGACGCTACTGGGATCACCAGCGAAAGTCCTATCCTCCTTGATAGCTACTTGTCCAATGCCATAGAGGTTGATGTAGACGCACTGTGCGATGGCGAGAACGTTTACGTTGCTGGCGTTATGGAGCATATTGAAGAAGCCGGGGTCCATTCAGGCGACAGTGCCTGTTCATTACCACCACACTCGCTTACAGCCTCAATTATTGCAGAAATAGAAGAGCAAACCAAACTTCTAGCATACTCACTTGAAGTAGTTGGTCTAATGAATGTTCAATTTGCAGTAAAAAATAATTGTGTCTACCTTATCGAGGTAAATCCAAGAGCTAGCCGAACCGTGCCATTTGTAGCAAAGGCTACTGGCGTACCCCTTGCCGCAATTGCAGCCAGAATTATGGCCGGCGAAAAATTATTCTCATTTAACTTAGCTAAACAGAACCTCAAACATACCGCGGTCAAAGAGGCAGTTCTGCCCTTTGATAGATTCCCAGGAGTTGACACCATTTTGAGCCCTGAAATGCGTTCTACTGGGGAAGTTATGGGGTTGGATAAAACATTTGAAAAGGCCTTTCTAAAGGCTCAAATGTCTGCAGGGGTCCAACTTCCCAAAACTGGGAAGGCATTTATATCTATAAAAGATAACGATAAAGGATCATTAATTATTCAAGCAGGAAGAATTTTGAAGCGACTGGGTTTTACAATAATAGCGACAAAAGGAACTTCAGATTTTCTCAAGAAAAATAATATACAAACAGTCGAAGTAAATAAAGTGTTTGAAGGGAGACCTCATATAGGTGATTTATTGAAAGATGATAAAATCACTCTTGTTTTTAATACAACGGAGGGAAGGCAATCCATAGAGGATAGCAAGGAAATTCGTTCAATTTCTTTGAGAAAGAAAATTCCTTACTTCACCACCGCCGCGGGCTGCAATGCTGCCGCCAGAGCTATTAGAGTCAAAAACAACGAAAAAACAAATGTTTATAAAATTCAAGATTTAATGAGGTATTAATTAATGAGAATTTATAAACTTTCATAATTTCGTAACTCCGGATAAAAAAAGAAAAAATTCTATGGCTAAACTTTATTTTCATTACTCGACTATGAATGCAGGAAAATCGACTGTTCTACTTCAGGCAGCTCACAATTACTCTGAACGTGGAATGGTGCCGTATTTGCTAACTGCGAAATTAGACTATAGAGCTGGTAAAGGCTGGATAAAGAGTAGAATCGGTATTGGCCAAAAATCAGATGTTTTTTCAAAGCGAGAAAATTTGTTTGTTAAACTTAAGAATCAACTTAATAAAAAAATAATAAATTGTGTGTTTGTAGATGAAGCCCAATTTTTAACTAAAACGCAAGTATGGCAATTAGCTCGCGTTGTAGACGACCTCAACTTACCTGTAATGTGCTTTGGGCTTCGAGTTGATTTTAGAGGTGAGCTATTCCCAGGATCTGCTACTCTCTTGGCATTATCTGACGAAATGCGCGAAGTCCGCACTATTTGTCACTGTGGAAAAAAGGCTACGATGGTGGTTAGAAAAGATGCTAATGGTCATACAATAAAATCAGGAAAACAAATACAAATCGGAGGGAACGAAACGTACCTCAGTCTATGCCGACGACATTGGCGACAGGAACTGAATGATAAATAACTTTAAAAAATTAGTGTACCCTTTTTCCTATACTTGTTTCTTTATCTGTGGCTAAAAGAGTAATACCGTTTAAGGTCTGAACCCCTAATATTAAGACCTCCGACTTAAAAGAAGCAACCTTTAGTGGTTTTAAATTCACAACTGCAACAACTTTTTTACCTAATAGATTTTCAGGTGAATAATATTCTGTTATTTGAGCCGAGGATTGTTTTAAACCAATACCATCGCCAAATTGAATCCACAATTTGATTGCTGGGCGTCTGGCTTCAGGAAATGACTCTGCACGAATTACTTGGCCTATCCGCATATCAACTTTAAGAAATGTATCAAAATCAATTAATTCCAATTGAGCCCACCCATTTTTATGTCATACCTCCAAAAACGCAAATTATAATATTTGGAACACCAGGAACAAAGACATGGATTATCCAAACAATACATTGATGAACATTAATTCTTCAAAAACCAAGCTCCTTGCTTCGTTCAGACGCTGCCAAAACTGCAGTGCGCATTAAACTAAATAACCCTTTTTCTTTGTCCATTAATACACCGAGCGCGGCTTCAGTAGTACCCTTTGGACTAGTAACATTTTCTCTTAATTTATTAGCTTTCAAGTCTGATTTTTCCGCCAAAGTGCCTGCACCAGAAACAGTTGAAACCGCTAATCGATTAGCTATATCACCGCTCAACCCAAATTCAATTCCTACACGAGTCAATACCTCAATTAGATAAAAAACATATGCAGGTCCGGACCCTGAGATTGCCGTTACAACATCCATTTGCTCTTCACAATTTAACCTTATTGTGTGCCCAACCGCCGCGAAAAGTCTTTCAATCAACTTAATTTGGTGCTCACTCGTATTCACATTAGGTATAAAACAAGAAACGCCTTTTCTCACAACGGCAGGCGTATTCGGCATTACACGAACAATGGGTTTGTTTGCACCCAACAAATTTTCAAGTTTTGAAAGCTGTGTACCGGCAGCAATTGAAACAAAAACAGTATTTTTCATGTCAGAAAAATCCTTCACTGATAATAAATTTTCTATCAACTGAGGTTTTACTGCAATTATACATACGCCAGGTGCTTTGAACGGCCTGATATTTAGTCTCAAGCCTTCTTTCGTTAATGATATTAACCAATCTGCAGGATTAGGCTCTAAAACAGTTATTTCGTTTGGTTCAAGTCCTATTGAAAGCCAGCCTTTCAATAAGGCTCCACCCATTTTCCCTGCTCCGCAAAGAAGCAACCCATTGTCAAGAATTAATTTCTGCAAAATATTCTAACCTTTTAAAATAAGCGTAAAGATAAAATAGTTTGAACTAGGCCAGCAGCTTACATCGTCTATGCTCGACCATAACTTTTGTCAAACGCTATGGTTAAAGACGCTTCAGGGCTTTCGTCCCCCCAACAGGTCAATTGAAACGCCGGATAAAACTGCTCACAAGCCACTATCGCATTTTCAACAATAGAATCAATTTGATTGGCTGAGGCACGCGCTCCACCAGCTAAATTCATTCCATACCTAAAAATCATTAAACTTTGCTTTTCTGCAAATGCAAAAGAACCATTCCACAACTTATTATTTGCAAGATTTAATATTTCCAAAAGATTATTAATTTTTTCGTTAGGCGGGTTCATTTCAAAACTACATAAAATTCTTAAAGTCTCATCAAAGGAAGACCATGTCAAAGTAACACCGTATGTACGCCAACTTCCTTCTATCGCCATCGCAATTTGATCGTCGGTTATCCTATCAAAATCCCATTCGTAGTGCTCAGCTAACGTTTCTACTATATCTATAGGATCAACATCCTCATTTTGAAATAGACGCTCAACTATATCCATTGTTCTAATTTCCTATAAAACCAACTTATAACTTATTTGATCTATACTATAGATCAAATTCCTATAACTAGCGTATTATTTTGAATAATACGCTATATATGGTACTAGTTAATAGGTAGCGGTGTAAAGTTTTTTATCAGCAACTTCTAAACAAAATATTTTTTTTCTTACTAAGCATTAAATTATTCAGGATCGACCAGTAAAATTTCAAATTTTATTTTGTCCTTGAGAAGTTTTAGTGTTGGCCTTATCTAAGTTAGCCTCGAGCTTAGAAATTAATTCAAGTAATTCTGCGTTCCGCTCTGCATTTTTCTGCGCCATAATACGCACAGCATCAAATTCCTCTCGATTTACAAAATCTCGTTCAGAAAGCCATCGTTCTATCATTGAACTTACCACTGTCTCTATTTCAGATCTTACATTTTGGGCAATACCAAAAGCACCAGTTACAAGTTTTGAAACGTCATTAAAAAAAGGATTCTTACTTTGCATCATTTTCTCCAGCTCACATAAATTACCTATTTATACATATGGACTTTTTCGTTAGATTTGCCAAGAGTACTTTACGAATTTTGTTCTGAGGAGTCGAAAATGAGTTTTAGTTTTCCGCAAATTGACCCTGTAATTTTCAGTTTTTCTGTTGGACAATTGGAATTTGCGTTGCGTTGGTACGCTGTATCCTACATTGCTGGTATTTTAGCAGCTTGGAAACTAATGCAATTCCTAGTAAAAAGAGATAACCTTTGGTCTAAAAAAGGTCCACCGCTAAGCTCTCTGGAAGTGGATGACCTTATGACTTATTTAATCTTGGGGATAATATTAGGTGGTCGTATTGGTTACGTGTTCTTCTATCAACCAGGGTATTATCTACAAAATCCAGCACACATATTCAAAATATGGCAGGGAGGAATGTCATTCCACGGTGGTTTTTTAGGAGTAGTGATAGGTACTGTATTTTATTCATACAAGCGCAAAATAGACTTATGGAGTTTGGGAGACTTAATTGCTGTCGCATCCCCGCCAGGACTACTATTCGGAAGGTTGGCAAATTTTATTAATGGAGAACTTTGGGGTAAACCAACTACGTCAAAATGGGGCATGGTTTTTCCCGTAAAAAATGCTCAAGAATGTCCAGAAAATTGGATAGGCGTATGTACAAGGCATCCCTCACAACTTTACGAAGCTGCCATGGAAGGTTTAGCCTTATGGGTAATTATGTTGACTTTTGTGTTGATCTTCAATTCATTTAAACGGCGCGGAGAAACTATTTGCATCTTCTTGATCGGTTATGGAATTTCAAGGGGGATAATTGAGATTTTTAGAGAACCTGATGCCCAATTCGTCAATGCATTAAACCCAAATGGCTACATCATTCTATTTAACGAAACCATTGGACTATCAATGGGTCAAATACTTTGCCTACCAATGGTAATAATCGGTATAAGTTCAATGATAATTCGTCATATGCTAGTGATGAAATCTAATTCGTAGGTAACATGTCTCTTAAAAATTTAATTACCAAAGAAATTTTAAAAAGTGGGCCAATCACGATTGCTAGATTCATGGAATATTGCCTTTACCATGAAAACTATGGCTACTACGCCTCGAAAAAAAATACTATTGGGGCCGAAGGTGACTTTATCACATCTCCTGAAATATCCCAAGTTTTTGGTGAGCTGATTGGAATATGGCTTGCACAAACTTGGATTGATCGCGGCAAACCTAAAAACTTTAGCTTAGTAGAACTTGGGCCTGGAAACGGGATAATGATGCGAGATATTTTGCATGCAATAAGAAAAATCCCTGGTTGCCTTGATGCTGCATCAATTGTTTTGGTCGAAAAGTCGCAAATTTTGCGATCTCGCCAAAAAAATCTTTTAATTCATTATTCTCCCTCATGGATAGAATCTGTTGATGACATTCCTGAAAAGCCATTTTTTTTAGTCGCCAATGAATTTCTAGATGCGTTGCCTATTAGGCAGTTTAAGAAAGAAAATGACTTTTGGTGCGAACGTTCTGTTGGCTTGACTGATACTGGTGAACTGAAATTTATTAACATACCATCAAACCTTAATATCGAACTTAATTATCTTTATCGAGATATTCCCAATAATGTTATTGTAGAGACATCCGATATTACTAAAAATATTTTATCACGGATATTCGAAAAAATTGCTCGCAACAGTGGTGTTTGTTTGTTTATTGATTACGGTTATCTTGAAGGACAAGGAGAAACTCTACAAGCCGTGCACAAACATTCTTATGCAAATCCACTCGATAACCTCGGAGAAAGCGATCTCACTGCGCAAGTAAATTTTAAAAGCATTTATAACTTAATTTTAAGAAAAGGGCTTCGAGCATCAAACTTTGAAAATCAAAGGAATTTCTTAACAGGTCTTGGGATAAAAAATAGATCAGAAATATTAACAAAGAAAATGTCAAAAGTTCAGAAAAAAGATCATTTAAAAGCAATTGACAGATTAATTGGTCCCAATCAGATGGGTAATTTGTTTAAAGTAATGGGTGTTACTAATAGAGGATCACCCAAATTACCAATATTGGAGCAATAATGATAAAAGATTATAGAACCAACTTGATCCCGAGAGAGCACCATGCGTTTTTTACAAATAAAAAAGTTGATTGTGATCAAAGCTGTACCAAGCTGGACTTTTCTTTTTTTAAAAAGGGAGAAATACAAAATTCTATGTCAAATCGTAACCTTGCAGCAAAAAGCCTTGGATGTGATCCCAAACAAGTCTGCTTTCTAAATCAAATACACTCCTCTAAAGTTTTAGTGGTCGATTCAACTCTAGGTCAATTAAAAAAACCAGCAGATGGTATGGTGACAAATGTTAAGGGCGTAGGTCTCGCTATACTCACAGCTGATTGTGCGCCAGTACTTTTTTTTGATCCGATTGCAAAAATAATTGGGGCTGCACATGCCGGCTGGCGTGGTGCAGTTGATGGAATTGTTGAGAACACAGTAGATAAAATGTTAACTTTAGGCGCTACGAAACCTAATATTTTAGTGGCTATCGGACCTTGTATTAGTCAAATTAATTATGAAGTTGGTGAGGATTTCAAAAAGAAAATAATCTTTAATAATAATAGAAATAATAAATATTTTTTTCGTAAATCGACGGAAAAGCTTCTATTTAATTTGTGTGGTTTTATAATTGGCAAGTTAAAAAATCACGGTATTTCTAATATATCAGCAGTCAGGATGTGTACATATGACGAAAAAAATGATTTTCATTCTTATCGTCGCGCTATTCACAAGTGTTACGACACTCATCAAAGGAATATGTCTCTGATAAAATTATAAATAAAAATTCTTAAACAAGGCTTGTATGATTTTCCTTCATTAACTAAATATGTTTTCAATTAATATATATCTTAATAAGAAATTAAGGCTGGTCAGATAAATGGAGAAAAATATACATTCTCGTCTTCTAATAATTGGTTCGGGGCCCGCAGGTTACACAGCGGGAGTATATGGCGCTAGAGCAATGCTAAATCCAACATTAATACAAGGTATACAACCAGGAGGACAACTTACAATTACAACTGAAGTAGAGAACTGGCCAGGAATGAAAGAAGTCCAAGGGCCTGATCTAATGATCCAAATGAGTGAACATGCTGCGGCAGCAGGAACAAATTTAATTTCCGACCACATCAACAAACTAGATTTGAGCAAAAGACCCTTCGAAGCATTAGGGGACTCAGGAACCCTGTATACAGGCGATGCACTTATATTAGCGACAGGTGCGCAGGCAAAATGGCTAGGCCTTGAGTCGGAAAATAACTTTAAAGGCTTCGGGGTTTCAGCTTGTGCAACTTGCGATGGTTTTTTTTATAAAGGAGAAGAAATCATAGTCGTTGGAGGTGGCAATACCGCAGTTGAAGAAGCTTTATTCTTAACTAAATTTGCTTCAAAAGTGACACTCATTCACAGGCGGGATACTTTAAAAGCTGAAAAAATCCTTCAACAAAGGTTACATAAAAATGAAAAGATTAGTGTCCGTTGGTTTCATGAGTTAGAGGAGGTGATTGGCACAGAATCCCCAAAGGGAGTTTCAGGAGTTCGAATAAAAAATATTAAGACTGGCGTTAAAACAACTATGAGTTGTAAGGGCGTCTTCATTGCGATTGGCCACGCGCCAGCATCCGAGCTATTAAGTGGTCAGCTTGATTTACACATGGGAGGTTATGTTGCCACAAAAGCAGATTCCACCGAGACATCTATACCTGGGGTTTTTGCAGCAGGCGATTTAACTGATCATATATACCGACAAGCTGTTACTTCTGCTGGGATGGGATGTATGGCTGCTCTAGAGGCAGAAAAGTTTCTTTCTCATTCGGAATGAAATTTTTTCTTATCTTATTTTTCCTATTGGCATTAAAAAACTTTTAGAAAAATAATTTTTCAAGATGGTATATTCAGTTATGCTAAACTAAAGTATTATTTTTTAATTGGCTTAAAAACAGAATTATAGGAGATAATTTTATTTTAATGGTAGATAAAAAAGACCCTCAAGAATTTTTAAAAACTGAAATAAAACTGTCAAAACTTAAAGAACAACATAGAAAAATTGAGATTATGCTGTCAGACATTAGAAACCCTATATTAGACCCTCTAATTTTAAGACGCCTTAAAAAAGAAAAACTTATCTTGAAAGACAAAATTCACAGAATTACGAACCAGCTTACACCTAATATTATCGCTTAAAAAAAAATATCGCTTAAACCAAAATTTTATTGTAGTTCAGAGAGACAATCAAAATATGACTAATACTGACGTTGGACTAATTATGGGAAGCCAATCAGATTGGCCAACTATGATAGAGACTGCTAATATTCTAACTGATCTAAAAATAAGTTTTGAGACAAAGATCGTATCAGCACATAGGACTCCAGACCGACTTTTTAGCTATAGTTCTACTGCTTTTGATCGCGGTTTAAAGGTTATAATCGCAGGTGCGGGTGGTGCAGCGCATTTACCGGGAATGATTGCTTCTAAAACAATTCTACCAGTTATTGGAGTACCTATTCAAACGTCTAGTTTAGCCGGCGTTGATAGCCTTTACTCTATTGTGCAAATGCCAAGAGGCTATCCAGTTGCAACTATGGCAATCGGCCCTGCGGGAGCAACAAATGCAGGTCTCCTTGCGGCCTCTATCCTTGCAACTAATAATGCTAGTATTCGAAATACTCTATCTCAATGGAAGTTGCGTTTATCACTTTCTGTCCCTAACGAACCCGAAGATAAATAACATGCTCAAAGCTGGCAGCACTATTGGAATTTTAGGTGGGGGTCAATTAGCTCGCATGCTGGCTGGAGCTGCCTTGAAAATGGGCTATCATACTCATGTTTACGATCCAAACCCAAAATCGCCCGCTTTCGAAATTTCTTCTTTAAAAACTATTGGCTCATTTGAGGACCATGGTCTATTAAAAAAATTTGCAAAAACGTGCGACGTCTTGACGTACGAGTTTGAAAACATCCCGCATAAAGCTCTTGAGGAAATTGAACAAATTGTCCAAATTTTTCCACGCAAAACTTCTTTATATATAAGTCAAGACAGAATAAAGGAAAAACAATTCTTTAAAAGTTTGAACCTTGAGACCGTGGAATATGCAACTATATGCTCATTCGAAGATTTTTCTAAATCAATAAAACAAATAAAAATACCATCAATCTTAAAAACCTGTAGAGAAGGTTATGACGGGAAAGGTCAACTATTAATAACTAATAAAACTAAAAAAAAAGATGTGGAGGAACATTTACTGCAAGGTCCTTGCATATTAGAAAGTTTTTTAAAATTTGAAAAAGAGCTTTCTGTAATTATCGCCAGAAATGACAATGGCGATGTCGTAAGTTTTGATCCTGGAGAAAACGTTCATAAGTCCGGGATTTTATATAGTACGACAGTGCCATCTCAAATTTCCAAAACATTACAGATAGATTCTATTATTATCGCCGGCAAAATCGTTAACAGTCTGAAATATGTCGGCGTCTTAGGCGTGGAATTGTTTCTTACTCATGATGATAGAGTGGTTGTTAACGAAATGGCTCCAAGAGTCCATAACTCAGGGCACTGGACGCAAAATGGTTGTGCTATTGATCAATTTGAACAACATATTCGGGCGATATCAGGCCATGCGCTGGGAGATGGAGAGCGTTATTCGGACGTCACAATGATTAATATTCTCGGCGATACTACAAAGAATTTTCGTAATATTACTAATGCAGCGGTTCATTTTTATGGTAAAGACGAAGCTAGACCCGGAAGAAAAATGGGTCATGTGAATTATGTAAGCCCAAAAACGTCCTAAAGCTAGTAAGTGATGATGGCTCGAAAGCCATCATCAGAATTTTCAGTTAAAAGTTTGATTTACATCATGCCGCCCATGCCGCCCATGCCGCCCATATCTGGCATGGCGGGTGCCGCAGCCCCCTTTGGCTCTGGTCTGTCGGCAATCATCGCTTCCGTAGTTATAAGCAAACCAGCGATCGATGCTGCATCTTCCAAAGCTGTTCGGGTAACCTTGGCCGGATCAATGACGCCATACTTAAACATATCGCCATATTCTTCAGTCTGCGCATTAAACCCAAAAGCTAGATCATTCGACTCTCTAATTTTACCAGCTACCACAGCACCATCGACACCAGCATTTTCAGCTATCTGCCTCAAAGGAGCCTCCAATGCTCGTTTTACAATACTAATTCCAGCTTCTTGGTCAGGATTACTGCCTTTTACTTTGGTCAATGTTTTTGCAGCCTGAACTAAAGCTACACCACCTCCGACAATTATACCTTCCTGAACAGCTGCTCTGGTAGCATTTAGCGCATCGTCAACTCGGTCCTTTCGTTCTTTCACCTCAACCTCAGTTGATCCACCCACACGAATTACTGCCACACCGCCTGCAAGTTTAGCGAGTCTTTCCTGCAACTTTTCTCGATCATAGTCTGAAGTAGTTTCTTCGATCTGAGCCTTAATCTGTGACACACGTGCTTCTATTTCAGCTTTCTCTCCAGCGCCATCAACTACAGTTGTTTCATCTTTGGTGATGTTTACCTTTTTGGCAGTGCCTAACATGTCCATTGTCACATTTTCAAGCTTCATTCCCAAATCTTCAGAAATTAATTGACCTCCCGTTAGCACTGCGATGTCCTGAAGCATTGCTTTACGTCGATCACCAAAACCTGGAGCCTTAACTGCGGCGATTTTCAAGCCACCACGAAGTTTATTAACCACTAACGTTGCCAGAGCTTCTCCCTCAACATCCTCTGCAATTATCAGCAATGGTTTACCTGATTGAATTACTGTTTCAAGTAAAGGCACCATCGGCTGCAACGAAGATAACTTCTTTTCATGCAGTAAAATCAAACAATCTTCAAGATCCGCAATCATTTTGTCAGCATTGGTAATAAAATACGGAGACAAATACCCACGATCAAACTGCATGCCCTCTACAACTTCAGTCTCAGTCTCTAAGCCCTTATTCTCCTCTACGGTAATCACGCCTTCATTCCCAACTTTTTGCATGGCATCCGCTATCTGATTTCCAATTGCAGACTCTCCGTTGGCAGATATCGTACCTACTTGGGCTACTTCGTCCGAGTCTTTTACGGGACGGGACATCTTTCCAATTTCCGCAACAATTTTCTCGACTGCCGTATCAATGCCACGTTTCAAGTCCATGGGGTTCATTCCGGCCGCCACTGACTTCAATCCCTCGTGGACTATTGACTGGGCTAAGATCGTAGCCGTGGTGGTACCATCACCCGCCGTATCATTGGTACGCGAGGCTACCTCTTTAACCATTTGAGCGCCCATGTTTTCAAACTTGTCGTCCAATTCGATTTCCTTAGCAACGGTAACACCGTCTTTTGTGATGCGAGGTGCTCCGAACGACTTATCCAAAACTACATTTCTTCCCTTAGGACCGAGCGTGGTTTTAACCGCATCAGCAAGCACATCAATGCCACGTATCATTCTATTACGAGCATCCGTACTAAATTTAACTTCTTTAGCTGCCATTTTTAGGCTCCTATTAACTGTTATTTGATTTAAATTTTAAAATAATTTTTAGGCAAGAATTCCTAAAATATCGCTCTCTTTCATGATTAACATATCTTCATCGTTAATTTTAACTTCTGTTCCGGACCATTTTCCAAACAAAACTTTATCTCCCGCTTTTATGTCCATCGGAATTCTTTTTCCGGATTCATCTCTTGCTCCAGCTCCAACTGAAACAATTTCCCCTTCCGCGGGCTTTTCTTTCGCAGAATCAGGAATAATTAATCCGCCGGCAGTTTTCTCTTCGCTCTCTAAACGACGAACGACTACACGATCGTGCAAGGGTGTAAATGACATCGACGATGCTCCTTTGAGTTCCCAAAATTAAGGTGACTTATATACTTGCTGGCACTCGTCACCATTGAGTGCCAACAAATGCCATATAAGGATCGTTCCTGCAGCTGTCAACTAGTAGTACCTATAAAAAATAAAAAAAATTTTTTTTTTTCCTATTCCGGTAATGATGGGCTACTTTAAGAGTTGAATTTACTCTGTTTTCGCAGGTATATAACAATTATGGTAAAGATAATAAATAATTTTAGTGAAATCGCTCAACATTATAAAGCAATTTTTTGTGATCTGTGGGGTTGTCTACATAATGGGAAGAAGAGCTTTACAAAAAGTCTTGAGGCTCTACGGAGCTATAAAAGTAATGGGGGCTACGTTATTTTACTAACAAATGCGCCAAGGCCGAGCGAAGTTGTGATAAAATTCTTATGTAAATTGGGAATAACTGAGGAGTTTTATGACGAAATTATTACATCAGGTGATGCTGCACAATTCAGTCTCATGTCGGGTAACTTCGGTCATAATATCTATCATATTGGCCCTCAACGCGACTTGTGTTTTTTTGAACGTAAGCACCAGCCACCTTGCATAGAGTTAGTACCAATTGCTGACGCCTCCAGCATTGTTTGCACCGGTTTATTTAATGATCAAGTAGAACAACCGTCAGATTATGCAGATATTATCAATGAAGGGGTTCAGAATAACCTACCCCTTCTGTGTGCAAATCCAGATATTCAAGTAGACTATGGGAATCAGCGACTATGGTGCGCTGGTGCTATAGCAGAGCACTACACCAGAGCAGGTGGAGAATCAATTTACTTTGGGAAACCACACAAACCTATTTATGATTTAGCCATTTCGAAACTTAATGCCGTCAACTCTTCAATTCTAAAGTCAGAGATAATTTGCGTTGGAGATGGTATTCATACAGACGTTTCAGGAGGCATTTTGTACGGCTTAGATACCTTATTTGTGGCGGGTGGCCTTTCTAATCATGAGACCGGCGTAAATGATAGAACCCGATCTCCAAACGTCGAAAAACTAAGAAGGTTTCTGAAAAGGGTGAAACTGTCACCGACAGCGTCGATCGGTTATTTCGAATAACTGACTTTACTAAATCTTGACGTGAAATATTATAAATTTCTTTAAATGAAACAGGATTAATCAATTATGAAAAGAAATATTAATGAAACAACAATGTCAGTTAAACAAACACCTAAGAAAAACAAAACCAAATGAAGATTTTTAAGTACAACGAAAAAGTTCAATTTCCAATTGAGAAATTATCTGTAGCTATGGGTAACTTTGATGGCTTGCATCTTGGACACCGATCAGTCATTGACTTGGCCCGACCAAAACAATCATCAGAAAAGTTTGGAGTCTTAACGTTTGATCCTCACCCGAGAGAGTTTTTCTTTCCAGACCAAAAACCCTTTAGATTGATGGCTCAGACAACAAAATATATGAAATTAAAAACACTTGGAGTAGACATTTTACTGGAAGTTCCATTCACCAAACAACTATCAGTGCTTGACCCTAATGATTTTGTTAATAAAGTATTGCATCAATATTTTCATTTAGATCATGTAGTGATTGGAGCAGATTTCAAATTTGGTCATCAAAGAAAGGGCGATGCAAAACTACTTAAATCTATTGGTAGCTCCCTGGGGATAAAGGTCACGGTAGCGTCTATCATAAAAAACGAAATGACTGAAATTTCATCAACCGCAATTCGAAAGGCCTTGAAAAATGGTTTTCCGGAACGAGCCTCCAAAATGCTAGGAGAATGGTACAGTGTAGTCGGAGAAGTTATCGAAGGAGATAAACGAGGTAGAACTCTTGGTTATCCAACCGTAAATCTTGAACTCGATAACCTGCATTTACCAAAATTTGGTATTTACTCTGCCGTTGTAAAAATTTTAACAGGAAAGCATAAAGGTTCATATTCAGCAGCCGTTTCTATCGGAGAACGGCCAACGTATGGAAAACAAAAGCCAAATTTAGAAGCCCATATACTAAATTTTTCCGACGATATCTATGGAGAAGAGGTATCTGTGTCTCTTATCTGTTTTCAGCGACCAGAAACTAAATTCAGCTCCTCAGAAAAATTGATAGAGCAGATGCAAAAAGATTGCATTATCGCAAAACAGGTTACAAAAAAAATAGGTATGTGATGAGAGAAAAAGTTCGTCCAGAATTTTGGAGAACCCTATCACTAGAAGAATTAACTCAATTGGAATGGGAGACCTTGTGTGATGGTTGTGGCAAATGCTGTTTAATCAAACTTGAAAACGAGGAAACAGAATTAATTCATTACACGAAAATTGCTTGTAGACTTTTTGATGACGGAACTTGTAAGTGTGGTAATTATCCCAACAGAAAAAAACTAGTCAGCAACTGCCTAGTATTGACAAAAGATACTTTAAAACATTCCTACCATTGGATGCCAACTACATGTGCATATCGACTGATCTATGAGGGTAAAGATCTTAAACCTTGGCATCACTTAATATCGGGAAGCAGTGAAACAGTTCACGAAGCCGGTATGTCAGTGAAATATTCAACTATTCCAGAATACGATATTCCAGAGGATTCTTGGGACGAATATGTGATATCAAATTATTAACTAATGAGTGAAGGACAATTAGTTACGAATTAAACCTAACTGATAAGTTTAAATTGCAAATGATTATTTTAGAAAGAACCACTAAACAAAATTTAAACATTTAAATTTTTTCTAAAAAATTAGATTAAAGCTTTCCTAGTCCTTCAGAAATTGCTAAGCAATTTTATAACTATCTTCTTGTAACCCTTTAGATTAAATCGAAGTTAGACCTGACTACCAAACTAATTTTAAAAGAAAAGAAAAGTTATGAATGGAACTGGCCAACCTAAATTAATTGCTGGTAATTCAAATATGACCCTCGCAAAGGGAATAGCTAAACGGATGTCTATCCATCGGGGAGCTAGAGTCACACTCGTTAAAGCAAGAGTTGAACGATTTACTGATCAAGAAATTTTTGTCGAAGTTTTTGAAAACGTACGGGGCGAGGATATGTTCATAATCCAATCCACCTCAAACCCAGCAAATGATAATTTATTAGAATTATTAATAATAACCGATACATTACGACGTTCCAGTGCAAAACGAATAACAGCGGTAATTCCTTATTTTGGTTATGCCCGTCAAGATCGGCGAACCAAAGCCAGAACTCCAATAAGTGCAAAACTCGTTGCAAATCTTTTAACCGAGGCTGGGATTGAACGGATCCTTACCCTCGATCTGCATGCAGCCCAAATTCAAGGTTTTTTTGATATTCCAGTAGATAATCTCTACGCTTCACCAATTTTTGCCCTAGATGCAAGACATTACTTTAAAGACTTATCAAAAATAGTGGTTGTCTCTCCTGATGTAGGTGGTGTGGNTCGTGCTCGTGAATTGGCAGAGAGAATTGATGCGGATTTGGCAATNGTAGANAAACGTAGATCAGCACCTGGNGAAGTCTCTCAAATGACTATAATTGGNGAAGTTAATGACCGTATCTGCCTAATAGTNGACGATATTTGTGATACCGCNGGTACTNTAGTTAAAGCTACAGATTTATTGTTAAGTANAGGTGCAATCGAAGTACATGCTTACATAACACATGGAGTGCTATCGGGANCCGCCGTTGAAANAATTTCNACATCCAACATAAAATCTTTGGTTGTCACGGACTCTATAGAAGCTACCGATGCGGTTAGAAATAGTGAAAAGATTAGATCAGTTGCTACCTCGCCAATGCTCGCTCAAGCCATGCTCAATATTGCACACGGAAGCTCTGTATCTTCTCTATTTGATGACGAAACTCTNGGTCCAATCTATGAGGCATTTTATCCAGAGTAGAGTTNTCACACTAACCTTTCTTCATGGCTATTGAAAGTGGAAAAATTGTCAATAATAGTAATATAGCAGCGAAGATAAACGGAACTCCAGGAAAGTAAAACAAGTTGTCTTGAGACGTGTAAATATTGAAAATACCAGTCATTAGTAAAGGACTGACAACAGAAGTGATTGCAGATAAACTACTCAGAACGCCTTGAAGTTCACCCTGCTCATTGTCAGGAACGCTATTGGATAAAAAGCTTCCCAGCGTCGGGGTCAACAATTCAGATAATGCAGAAAACGGTATTATACAAAAAACCATCCAACCCTCCCAAATNAGCCCCATACTTAATAGGGAACAGGCCCCTATNGTTAGAGACGCNGTTACNACAANCCTNGCTCCTAGTTNANTTATAAATCTNAGGCGTATCAAGAAACCTTGAACCAAAGAGATCCCGATGCCATAGCAAGCTAAAGAGATACCAATCATACCAGATCCCCATCCAAAAACTTCCTTGCCCCAATAGCTCCAAATTGCAGGATAAACCCAATGTGCGACAGATATTATAAAAAAACAAATTAAGGGAACTCTGATTCCATTAAATAAAAACGCCTTCCAAATTGTTAAAAANGGGTTAGCAGATTTAAGATTAAAAGATCGTCGATTTTTTATTGAAAGACTTTCTGGAAGGAAAAAATAACCAAATAAGCAGTTTAAAGCCGCTAACGCTGCAGATAAAAAGAATGGCGCCCTTGCTGAAAATTCTCCCAATATTCCTCCGAGGGCGGGACCCATAATAAATCCNAGNCCAAAGCCNGCACCTATAACACCAAAGTTTTTTGCACGATCATTNGGNTCAGAAATATCAGCTAAATANGCAGTTGCAGTGGGAACNGTTCCCCCAGCAATACCNGCTATAATACGGCCAATAATTAAAATCCAAAGAGTTTGCGACAACCCGAGAATTAAATAATCNATAGATAATGCTAATAAAGCAAAAAGAATAACTTTTCGTCTGCCAACAGAGTCGGAAATACTGCCAAGGATNGGAGAACAAAGAAACTGCATTATTGCATAAGAAGTTGAAAGTAGCCCTCCCCACAACGCAGCAGTGGCTACAGAATCAATACCGAGTTCCTGTAATAAATCAGGCATAATAGGAAAAATAATACCAATGCCAGTTATATCGAGCACCACAGTCATAAAAATAATTACTATCGCATTATTTTTTTTCATCTATTTCCTCGGTGTTACTTCCAAATTGTTTGCCGCACACTGACTTTGTGAAAGAGTCACCACTCAAGACATCTTTCTCATGAGGATACAAAATTGGAAAAGATATTCTTTAATTAAGAGCGTTAGACGCACTTTTTAAATCATTGAGACGTAAATCTACTCTAGCCTTTTCCTTATCGGTAGCATTTCGAGATAGTTCTTCAACGTCAGCAATCAGAGTTTCAAACAAACTATTATGAGCTTCTGTTCTGACCACTGCTTTTTCTGCAAGCACAGTTGCGACTGAATCAGAAACCTCAACAAACCCTCCGGTTACTACGTATTCCTGTATTCCTGTATTTGATTCAACAGATATGATCCCTGGTCTTAANGTAGTTAAGAAATCCGCGTGACTAGGTAGCAGCGTCATGTCGCCTTCAATTCCAGGGATGCGAACAGATTTCGCATCTATTGAGGCTAATTTCTTTTCAGGGGATACGAGATGAAACGTAATATTATCAGTCATAGCGTAGCCCTACGCCACTTTTTCTGACATACTTGCTGCCTTTTTGATAACCTCATCAATACCACCTACCATGTAAAATGCATTTTCAGGTAAATGATCAAATTCTCCCGCCACTACTCTCTTAAAACTATCAATTGTCACATCAAGGGGGACCTGTATCCCATCGGATCCAGTAAAAACTTTGGCCACATCGAAAGGTTGAGACAAGAATTTTTGTATTTTTCGCGCACGGGAAACCGCCAACTTATCTTCTTCAGACAANTCATCCATTCCTAGAATGGCAATAATATCCTGTAACGACTTATATTTTTGTAAGATACCTTGTACATCACGAGCAACTTGATAGTGCTCTTCACCAACGACCTGAGGGTCCATAATACGACTGTTGGAGTCTAAAGGATCTACAGCCGGGTAGATACCTAATTCAGATATTGCTCTACTTAGAACTGTAGTCGCATCCAAGTGCGCAAAAGATGTTGCTGGCGCCGGATCTGTTAGATCATCTGCAGGCACATATATCGCTTGGACCGATGTAATTGAACCAGCCTTAGTTGAGGTAATTCTCTCCTGAAGAGCCCCCATATCAGTAGCTAATGTTGGTTGGTAACCAACTGCTGATGGAATGCGGCCCAATAAAGCTGACACTTCTGATCCAGCTTGCGTAAACCTAAATATATTGTCTACAAAAAACAACACATCCGTTCCAGACTGATCCCTGAACTGCTCAGCTAACGTTAAACCCGTTAAGGCTACACGCGACCGTGCACCGGGGGGTTCATTCATCTGACCATACACTAGCGCCACTTTTGACTCTTCCAGATTATCTGGATTAATTACTCCCGACTCTATCATTTCATGATACAAATCATTCCCTTCTCTAGTTCGCTCCCCAACGCCAGCGAAAACTGAAAAACCAGAGTGGACTTTCGCTATATTATTTATTAACTCCATGATCAAAACAGTTTTACCAACACCTGCCCCACCAAATAGACCGATTTTCCCACCCTTAGAATATGGGGCCAAAAGATCAACAACTTTAATGCCTGTTACCAAAATTTCGGTTTCAGTAGCCTGCTCCGAAAACTCCGGTGCATCTTGGTGTATCGGTCGTGACTCTGTAGACTTCACATCACCTTTTTCATCAACTGGCGCTCCAATAACATTCAAAATTCGACCTAAAGTTGGGTTTCCAACCGGGACAGTTATTGGTAAACCGGTATCAGTTGCTTTTTCACCACGAACTAAACCCTCTGTACTGTCCATCGCTATCGTTCTGACGGTATTTTCACCAAGATGTTGCGCGACCTCCAGTACTACCTTTACCCCGTTATTATCAGTCTCCAGCGCGTTAAGAATTTCCGGCAACTTAGCCTCAAACTGAACATCTACCACCGCTCCAATCACCTGTGTTATTTTTCCTACATTTTTTGCCATATCACTCTCCACAAATCACAAGGCTTCTGCGCCTGATATAATTTCAATTAGCTCGTTTGTAATTGCCGCCTGTCGCGACCGGTTATACTTAATCGTTAGTTTATCAATCATGTCGCCAGCGTTCCTCGTAGCATTATCCATCGCGGACATCCTAGCGCCTTGCTCTGAAGCCGCATTTTCTAACAGTGCTGTAAAAATTTGAGTCGTTATCGATTGAGGAAGAAGTTCTTCAAGGATTTCATCTTGCTCAGGTTCATAATCATATGAACTTTCTGCAGCTTCAGTCTCTTCAAAAGAAGCAGGTATTAGTCTTTGTTCGGTTGGATTCTGAACTAAAACAGATTGGAATTGAGAAAAAAATAATAACGCTGAGTCATATTCTTCATCGTTAAACCCTGCAATAATATCTTTCGAAATTGTGACCGCAACATCATAAGATAGACTCTTAACATTTGAGAGATCAAAATGATTAAAAAAATATTGATCAAACTCTCTAGTTAGTTGTTCTCGACCTTTTTTCCCTATTGTATAAATTTTAACTGAATTGCCTGATGATACCAGTTCAGTAATTTTATTCTTTGCCATCTTAACAATTGACGAATTAAACCCTCCACATAAGCCTCTTTCCGATGTCGCCACAATTAAAAGGTAAGTTTTGATTGCAGGCCTACCGGTGAGTAATTTAGGCGAGTCATCACTCACTATTATCCCGTTAGCTAGATTGTTAATAACCGACTTCATTCGTTCAGCATATGGCCTACCTGCCTCAGCAGACTCCTGCGCCCGTCGCAATTTAGCTGCTGCTACCATTTGCATTGCCTTAGTGATTTTTCGCGTAGATTTAACACTTTCAATTCGATTTTTTAAATCTTTGAGGTTGGGCATTACAAGTATTCCTAACTATTCGACAGGTTCAAAGATCATGAAAATTTTGTCGTAAAATTTTCAAGTTCAGATTTAATCGCTTCCTCCAAGTCGCCATCTATCTTTCGGTCATTAACTGTAATATCGTCGAGTAAGGGCTTACAATTAGCTCTTAGATGCTCTAGAAGAGCGGTCTCATATCTGGTAACATTTACCACTTCAATACCGTCAAGAAAGCCCTTTGTTCCCGCATATATCACAATTACTTGCTCGGCATTTGTCAAAGGAGCATACTGAGGCTGCTTTAATAGTTCTGTGAGCCTTGCACCTCTATTTAAAAGAGCTTGAGTCGACGCATCAAGATCTGATCCGAACTGAGCAAACGCTGCCATTTCACGGTAAGATGCAAGCTCTAGTTTAACAGATCCAGCCACCGACTTCATTGCTTTAGTCTGCGCAGATGAGCCCACTCTCGATACCGATAAACCGGTATTAACAGCTGGCCTAATCCCTTGATAAAATAATTCAGTCTCCAAAAAGATTTGTCCGTCAGTTATTGAAATTACGTTGGTTGGAATAAAAGCGGAAACATCACCACCCTGCGTCTCGATTATTGGAAGCGCGGTTAAAGAGCCTGCTCCTTTCTCGTCACTTAACTTTGCAGAGCGCTCGAGTAACCTAGAATGCAAATAAAAAACGTCCCCTGGATAAGCTTCTCTTCCTGGCGGTCTACGCAGCAACAACGACATTTGACGGTAAGCTACAGCTTGCTTCGATAAATCGTCATAAATAATGAGGGCATGCCGACCATTATCTCGAAAATATTCAGCCATTGAAGTCGCCGAGTAAGGTGCGAGAAACTGCATTGGGGCCGGCTCAGACGCGGTCGAGGCAACGACAATCGAATATTTTATCGCCCCAGTCTCCTCAAGTTTCTTGACCAACTGGGCCACCGTAGACCGCTTTTGGCCAATCGCTACATAAACACAATACAACTTTTTAGACTCATCTTTACCAGCTGCATCGTTCGAAACTTTCTGATTTAGGATTGCGTCTAGAGCCACAGCAGTTTTTCCCGTCTGTCTATCTCCAATTATTAGTTCTCTTTGTCCTCGGCCTATAGGTATCAAGGAATCTACTGACTTTAAACCCGTAGCCATAGGTTCATGAACTGATTTTCTTGGTATAATACCTGGAGCTTTAACATCAGCCACTGATCTTTCCGATGTTTCAATTGGACCCTTACCATCAATCGGATTTCCCAGCCCATCTACAACTCGACCAAGCAGACCCTCGCCCACAGGTACGTCAACTATCGAATTAGTGCGTTTGACCAAATCACCTTCTTTAATATCACGATCTGATCCAAATATCACAACACCAACGTTATCCACTTCAAGATTTAAAGCCATTCCTCTTATATTTCCAGGGAACTCAACCATTTCTCCAGCTTGGACGTTATCCAATCCATAAACTCGAGCAATGCCATCTCCCACCGAAAGAACTCTACCCACTTCTGACACTTCAGCTTCATTACCAAAATTTTTTATCTGGTCTTTTAAGATCGCTGATATCTCTGATGCTTGAATACTCATCAGTTTACCTCTTTCATTAGATTTCGTAATTTTAATAATTTGGACTTAGTTGTCGTATCAATCATTTTAGATCCTAATTTGATAATAATTCCACTAATCAGAGATTCATCTTTCTGGACCCCGACCTTAGCTTTCTTACCGACAAGCTTGCTCATCGACTTTTCCAAGCCAGTAACCTGTGCCTTTGTCAAATTGACAGCCGAAAAAACTTCTACTGCTATCTCATCCCGATCCCTATCCAACAATCTATTAGTCTCATAAATAAAATCTGGCAGAATAAACAGCCTACCTTTCTGCGCCAGAAGACACAAAAGATTTTTAGTGTTCTTAAGAACTTTCATATGATCAGCAATGGCACTAACTGCCGCCTCTTGTTGCTCTCGCCTATATACCGGAGAGTTTATCAGTGAATTAAAATCGTTACTATTTTCTAGCAACTCAGACACCAAACCGACATCCTTCTGCAGGGACCCAATCTGGTCATCCTCTTCACATATTTTAAATAGCGCTGTCGCATATCTACCGGCTACACCTGAGGTTACTAACGTTGGTTCTGACACAAACTACCTTCCTAAATTCTCTAAACCCGCTGACATATAGCGACGCCTGCTCTCAACTTCGTTTCACTCAGAAGTGCATACCAGAGGGCTTCGTCACATGCAAGATCTGGTTTAACTATTTACTTAAAAACTATCTTCTAAAAAAATTGGGGGTGTACTATTTTTAACGAAAATCAAAGAATTCAACGAATTAACCACTGTAAGTTTTTGAAGCCGGTTTTGGGTCACTAAATTCATCTAAAACATTTAACGAGCGCCCTGCACCAACCCCAACCGGTGGAGTATTGACAGCATAAACCTGCTTGGTTGCTTCCAACAAAATAATACCAGCACCAAAACGAGAATAGAATTTTCTTCCTAAATTCTCAAGAAACTCAGCAATTCTAAGTGAATGGAGTTTTTCAAAAGGTGGAGTGTACAGGGCAGTTACATACTGCTCAATTTTAAAACGGTTTAACTTCAATTGATTTTTCAATTGTCTAATAGAGTACGGCCTCCCCTGGCCAAAAGGGGTAGACTCACTTCGTGCCCACCAACCTGTTCGATTAGGAACAACAAAAATTACCTTTCCAGATGGTGCTAAAACTCTCCACATTTCTTGAAACAAGTCCTTTAATTTTTCCGAAGTTTCCAAACCATGTAAAACCACCAACCTGTCAATTGACCCAGTCGCTAATGGCCAACTCGTTTCTTCCACTAAAACACTACGGTTATCTTCATGTTGGGGCCACGATATCACTCCCTGCTGCCCTGGCATTAAACATAAAATCTGTTGCTTAGAGTTAGAAAAAGTTGAAAGAATTGGAGGAGTAAAACCGTAGCCAGCTATCAGACCTTCGGGTTTGGAACTCCAAAGCTCTTTTACTGAATCCTGAAGTTGCTTCTTAGTAAATTGGCCAAGCGCCGAATCGCTATAAAAATTATTTAAATTTTCAACATCTAAATGCATTGCATACCCTAAATTTTTGGTGCAAGATTAATTTAAAAGAATTAGTCGCCCTGTATTTCATATTTGATTTAATGATGTCGTTAAAAATAATTGTTGTTCCATGTCTCGCTGATAATTACGCTTATATCATACACGATAAGCTAGCAAACAAAACTACTTTAGTAGATGCCCCGGACTTTGATCCAATTCAACAAGAGTTGGAAAAGAAAAAGTGGGTTTTGGATAATATTCTGATAACGCATCACCACGAAGACCACATTGCGGGGGTCGCAGAACTATCAAAACTACACAATCCGAAAGTTTTCGGTGCCGAATCAGATAAATGTAGGCTTCCTCGCCTTGATGTTAGCCTATCAGATAGAGATAAATTTTCTATCGGCAACCATATTTTTAAATGTATTGATGTTCCAGGACATACATTAGGACATGTGGCATTTTATTGCGCATCGGAAAATATCGTCTTTACGGGAGACTCGCTCATGACTTTAGGTTGCGGCCGCATTTTCGAGGGCACTGCGCTACAGATGTTCGAAAGTTTAGATCAATTGAAAAAATTGCCCGAAATTACAAAGGTTTTTTCAGGTCATGAATATGCTAGACAAAACGCCAAATTTTCTCTAACGGTTGAGCCTGACAACTCTTTTTTAATTGAACAAGCAAAACAAATTGAAATTAATCTGGGTTTAAAGCTTCCAAACGTAGGATTTTCGTTACTTACGGAAAAGAGAACAAATCCATTTTTACGAGCTGACACAAACGAAATCAAAGTCGCACTTGGGTTAGAGGATCGATCCGATTTAGACACATTTACTACTTTAAGGAAAATGAAGGATGAATTTTAATCAGTTTAAGCTAGCTAAAACCATAATTTTGAAAATTTTTTAAATATTAAAGAAAAAAAACCTTGAAGATTTCGTAAAACGAATGATTTGGTATATATAATGTATAGGAAAGATTATTATTTTTAAATTAAGTTGAGGTAACAATGCCATCGTTTTCAAATTCTTTAGAAGCAAGTATTCATAAAGCGTTAACGCTCGCAAACAATCGCAAGCACGAGTTAGCAACATTAGAACATCTGCTTCTAGCGCTTTTAACCGAAGTAGATGCGGTTAGAGTTCTCACCGCATGCGATGTAGATATAGAAAAGTTGGAGGCTTCAGTAATAAAATATTTAGACTCTGAGCTTGGTAATCTTGTTACAGAAGTTGATGGAGCCGAAGCTGTCCCAACGACGGGTTTCCAGCGAGTTATACAAAGAGCTGCTATTCATGTGCAAAGTTCTGGTAGAAGCGAAGTCACAGGAGCCAATGTTCTTGTGGCCATATTTGCCGAGAGGGAAAGTCATGCAGCCTTTTTCCTCCAAGAGCAGGACATGACCCGGTACGACGCTGTTAATTTTATCGCGCATGGAGTAGCAAAAAATCCAAAATTTGTAGAAACCCGCCCATTGTCAGGAACGGAGCAAGGTTCCGATAGCTCAGAAGAAAAAACAAATGAAAAGGAATCTGCATTACAGAAGTATTGTGTTAATTTAAACGCCAAGTCTGAAGAGGGCGATATAGATCCATTGATTGGGCGTGAGCATGAGGTTGAACGATGCGTTCAAATACTATGCCGGCGGAGAAAAAATAATCCGATTCTAGTCGGAGACCCAGGTGTTGGTAAAACAGCGATTGCTGAGGGCCTTGCCAGAAAAATAGTTAAAAAAGAGGTTCCAAAAGTTCTCAGTGAAACCACAATTTATTCCTTAGATTTAGGAGCACTTTTAGCTGGAACTAGATATAGGGGTGACTTTGAAGAACGTCTTAAATTAGTGATGAAAGAATTAGAAACTAAAATTAATTCCGTTCTTTTCATTGATGAAATTCATACAGTGATCGGCGCAGGTGCAACCTCTGGCGGAGCTATGGATGCTTCAAACTTACTCAAGCCATCTCTACAAAGCGGTAAATTAAAATGCATGGGATCAACAACTTACAAAGAATTTCGCCAACACTTCGAGAAAGATAGAGCCTTAGCTAGACGATTTCAAAAAATTGATGTTGTAGAACCGTCGGTAGATGACTCAATAAAAATTCTCAATGGGCTAAAACCATATTTTGAGGAGCATCACGAAATTAGATTTACGAACGAAGCCATTAAAACGGCGGTTGATTTATCGGCTCGGTATATCCATGATAGAAAGTTACCAGATAAGGCAATTGACGTGATTGACGAAGCCGGCGCTGCTCAGATGATCATAGCAGAAAATAAAAGAAGAAAAACAATCGGTGTAAAGGAGATCGAGGAAGTAATAGCTAAAATAGCTAGAATACCGCCTAAAAATGTTTCTAAAAATGATACACAAGTTCTTCGAGACCTTGAAAAGTCACTTAAAAGGGTAGTTTTTGGTCAAAATATTGCTATTGAGTCGTTGGCATCCGCAATTAAACTTTCACGAGCCGGTTTACGAGAACCTGAAAAACCAATTGGAAATTATCTGTTTGCAGGGCCCACTGGGGTTGGTAAAACTGAAGTGGCCAAGCAATTATCTGACACCTTAGGTATTGAATTATTACGTTTTGATATGTCAGAATATATGGAAAAACATGCTGTCTCAAGGCTAATTGGCGCTCCACCGGGATATGTAGGTTTTGATCAAGGTGGCCTTCTTACTGATAAGGTTGATCAGCATCCGTTTTGTGTATTGCTACTTGATGAAATAGAAAAAGCCCATCCAGACGTCTTTAACATCCTTCTACAAGTAATGGATCATGGAAAACTTACTGACCATAATGGTCGAACCGTAGACTTTAGAAATGTTATCCTTATCATGACGTCTAATGCTGGTGCCTACGAACAAGCGAAGGAAGCCATTGGTTTTGGAAGATCAAAACGTGAAGGCGAGGATAAGGTTGCGATAGAGAAGTTATTTAACCCAGAATTTAGAAATAGACTTGACGCAATCATAAGCTTTGACAACTTACCAATGGAAACGATTTTACAAGTAGTTGACAAATTTATTTTGCAGCTAGAAGCCCAGCTTATGGATAGAAATGTAACCATAGAGCTGACAAGACCAGCTGCAGAGTGGATTGCGAACAAGGGTTATGACACCAAAATGGGAGCAAGACCCTTGGCCAGGGTGATCCAGGAACACATCAAAAAGCCGCTGGCAGAAGATCTACTTTTTGGAAAATTATCTAAGGGCGGTATAGTAAAAGTAACAATTAAAGATAATAAGTTAGAACTTTTAGTAGATAGCCACGAAAAAATTAAACTGACTTCGAAGCGACCGCCGCTTCTGCCAGCAAATTAGGCTAAAATTTATTTTTCAGTCAATTTCAATTCTATTCGACGATTGCGAGCTAACGATTGGGGGTTTGACCCATATGCAATAGGTTGAAATTGTCCAAAACCGGTGGCAGCCAGCCGGTTTGGATCAACATTTTCGGCTCTTATTAAATACTTTACAACTGATAAAGACCTGGCTTGGCTTAATTCCCAGTTATCCTGAAACTTACTTGTCCGNGCCAGAGGTTGAATATCAGTATGGCCGTCGACCCTAAGNATCCAATTTATCTGTTCAGGAATATCTGGAGANACCTCTTTTATAACNTNTGCAACAGTNCTNAACTGCCTTCTTCCTTCTTTGCCAATCGTTGCTGATCCNGGNTGGAACAANACTTCAGAATCGAATACAAAACGGTCTCCAACAATCTCGATTCCTNCTTTCCCACCAAGNATCTCTCGCAATCGNCCAAAAAATTCAGAGCGATAGTTTTTTAAGTCATTAGCCTCTTCTTTTAATCTTTCAACNTCCTTTGCCTCAAGCTCAGCCCGTTTTCTTTGTTCAGATGCAACTCGTGCCAGAGCAGCATTTAGACGGCTTCCAAGTAATTTAATCTGAACATTTGNCTTCTTTTCCTGNATATCTGANTCNTCTAAAATATTTTGCATTTNAAGAAGTTTTTTAGAGAGCGACTCCGATGCNAAATTTAATCTTTGAACTTCTAATACTGAAGCCTTTGTCAAACCCTCTTGTTTTAACAATTGAGCCCTCGCTTCTAGCAGGGCAATTCTCTTAATATCTAAAGCTTGATCTGAAGCATCTTTTGACAACAATAATTCATTATTCTTCTTCCGCAATGCCCTTTCCAGAGCTTTTGATGATGCAAGCAAACTTAATGTTTCAAGTGCTTTTTTCCTCTCTGCCTCAAGCGTCAATGTTAATAAACCAAGTTCCTCCTTTTCAAAACTCAATTTTTCTTTCAGTTTTTTTATCGCAGCCTGCTCGAGAATACTATTTTCTTCAGCCTTTTTAAGCNGTTTACTTTTTTCTATTAGATCAGCAGAGTTTTTCAAAATTAAGGTTTCTTTTTCCTTAACATCTCTCGTCAGCGACAAATTTATATTAGTAATACTTTTTTGTCTTTTTCTAAAGTCGTCAACTAATGCCTCTAGTGCTTCCGCCCTTGCAGCAGCGAGGCGAGCCTCCTGAACTTGAGCATCAACTTCTGTTCTTGCTTTGCTGAGTGCTAGTGCGACTAACTGCTTCTTGTTCTCAGAGTCTTTTACTTCTTGTTCGGATACGCTAAGATCTTGTTTTAGTTGCTCCGTCTTTAAAATTAATCCAGCTACCTGAGACTCAAAGCTTTGGATTTTGCGATTAGTATCCTCAAATTTGATCCGCAACGCTGATAACAACGCCATTCTTTCACTAGCTAAAGTTTGCACATTCTCAAGTTGAATTTCCAATTTATCTTGATTTTTTTGACTTGATGACAGCGCTATAGTTTTTTTCGATAACTGAGCCTCTATACTCTGCAATTTAATCGCTAATTCTTGAAAATTAGACTCTAAAGATTCCAAGTTTGAGATTTTTAACTTTAAAATGTTGTCAAGCTCCACATTTTTTAATTTTTGTGACTCAAATTTTTTCTCTGTTAAACTTAATGCAATTAACTTTTCTTCATATCGCGCATCCAATTGCGCCAATTTTGATTTTTCAAGTCCCAAATCATTTTTTATTTCATTAAGTTCTAGACTTAAGACTGCTAATCTAGAGTTCTGTCCAGTAATTGTATCTCTCAAAATAGACTGCACGATCATAAATATTGACAAAACAAACATTAAAACCAACAAAATTGCTGTCATAGCATCAACAAAACCAGGCCATATATTAGCTGAGAAGCGGGCTCCAGACCGTCGAATTAGCGCCATAATTNAACCTTATTCCTTTGGTCGTTGTGATCCTGCTAATTGAATTATCGCATTACTTAATTCCGCCATATCTGAGCGTAATTCAGCTAAAGTGTCTTGCCTACCGGCATTTANTTCTTCATGAATTTTAGCTAATTGAATATCGATATTTCTTAATCGAGAACGAGAGTCAAAATCAGAATTAGAAGAATCATTTACCTGCTCTGTTAAAATTGAAACTAGCTCAGAGTGGCTCAGTAACAAAGCTTCAAGAGATTTATTGTTCAATGCAGTTTGAGCAGCAGTACTAAGCGGATCTGACGCACCAGACTTAGCCATTTTAGAAATCAAGTCAATAAGTTCATCAAAGTGCCTNTCTGTTTTTTGCTTTTCTAGCTCACCTTGCTCAATCAAATTTTTCAAGCTNTCAATTTGAACACTAATGTGTTCTGCGAAATTTACTTCTGNCTCGGCATAAGTCTGCATGTTATCTTCAGCACTAGAAAAAACACTCACACGTGTGAACGAGGAAATCCACTCTTCTAGCTCCATATAAAATCGATTTTGCCCATGCCCAGAAAAAAGTTCNAGTAAACCAACCACTAGGCTCCCTGCTAAACCTAGCAAGGATGAGGCAAAGGCAGTACCCATACCTCCAAGTTGATTTTCCAATCCACTCATAAGTTTATCAAAAACTTCGATAGCACTTTGACCTTCTTTTGGAGCCAATGTCCTTATTGTTTCAACTACCGCAGGAACTGTGGTTGCAAGACCATAAAAGGTGCCTAAAAGACCTAAAAAAATAAGTAGATTGATAATATATCGAGTGATATCTCTCGCCTCATCNAGACGTGTTGCAACAGAATCNAGAATAGATCTTGCCGACGTAGCATTTAAAGCTGTCCTAGTACGACTATCCCGTAATAACGATGCAAGAGGTAACAATAACCGAGGTGGATCTACGAACTCNTGGCCAGAACGGTCGAGAGCAAATCCCTCAATCCAACTAACCGAATTAGCAATTGAAAAAATTTGAAAAAAACAAGCAAAAACACCTAATACGAAAACCCCAACAATTATTCCATTTAAATAGGGTGCTGCCAAAAATATTGGAGATATTGACGGAAACATTAGATATGCCCCAACAAAAACTAATACTAAAACTAGAACCATTAAAAATGTAGGTCTTGTCGGTTGACTAAACTCCAAATCCTTTGATTTTTTCAACGAACTCTTCGAGGCCATGATCAGACGCTCCCTACCCAAGATTTATTAATGTTAACTCTAACTTTTTCAGCTCATATTACACAACATACTATATATTTAACAAGTTTATGTTAAAATAAACATAAAAAATTTTGGCCCATTTTAGAACNACAGTTTGAATACCTTTTTGTAATATGATATNNTTNAANNANTNGNTTGATGAAGCTTCCTTTTGTTCATAAGGGTAAAAATATGCGCCTCATAAGCTATTTTTTGGCTATCTTTCTGATTATCTGGAGCGCTTTTTGGTGGATATCAGCTGAACAGGTTGAAAGAACAATATTAAATTGGTTTGATCAAAACAGTTCACTGCAAAAAGGCTCGCATAACAAAGTATCTACTGCAGGTTATCCAAATAGAGTTGATGTAACAATTGATAACTTTTTCGTGGTCAACGAAGAAGCAAAATTGTCCATTTCAGCCGAATTTATTCAATTATTACGACTAGTATACAATAAAAATCATTTAGTAGCCATANCNAAACCACCAATTCAATTAGATTTCAACAATTTAGATATGGAACTCACAGGGCCATTAATCAAGTCTAGCTTAAAAATAAACTTGAGACCTGAACTTACTGAGCTNATTTCTGAAGGAGAGAATTTAAAGCTTACAACCTCCGACAACACTATCTNGACAGTAAAAAACTTGTTACTCGCCACCACCAAGTTGAGTCCACAAACCTACAAAGCACATTTAGCACTTAACGGAATCGCCTTTCCAAACGATAGTTTGGTATGGCAAAAAAGTTTTTTGGTAAAAAATCACAGAATTGAGAAATTTCTGTTTGATGGTATTTTTAAAATTAGCACCGGCTTTTTTGATAAATCAAACTATAAAAAAGAGGTAGAATTACGTGATTTACATATAAATATAGGCCATGGCTTNGTGAACTTAAATATAAATGGCTCANTTCAAGTTTCTAGGTATGATTTTCTTGAGGGCTCTTTTACCATTAATCTTCAAAACTGGCGAAGAATTTTGTCTATNATTGAAAAAGAANAGTTTTTAGAGAAAAAACTNTCAAAAAAGATCAAAGGNGCAATCACATTTATTGCCAGTCAATCTGATTTAGCAAACAAAGATGTGCTATTGCCAATCACAATTAAGAATGGTCAAATTTTTTTAGGTCCGCTAGAAATTACAAAATTTATTAAACTAGATATCTTGACTCAACTCGTACTATGAAATGTGATTTCAATTATTTTTTTCCCGACCAAAATTTGGCTGATCTGTGTCTTGACCCGCCTCAAGAATTTTTCTACGAACTTCACGCGTTCTAGTGAAATAATCAAACAACAAATCGCCATCTCCTCTTCTAACAGCTCGTTGCAAAGCGGTGAGTTCTTCTGTGAAACGACCAAGGATTTCCAATGAGGCCCCTTTATTATTTAAAAAAACATCCCTCCACATAGTAGGGTCTGAGGCCGCTATTCGGGTAAAATCTCTAAATCCAGCAGCTGAATAATTAATAACCTCAGATTTAGTTATATTAGATAAATCATCTGCTACACCAACCATGGTGTAAGCAATCAAATGTGGAACATGCGAAGTCACTGCTAGTACAAGATCATGATGCTCCGCATCCATTTCATCTACTTTTGCTCCTAACCCTTCCCAGAAAGAACGTACTTTTTGAACAGACGCTTCAGGGCACTGTTTTATCGGCGTCAAAAGGCACCACCTGTTGTCAAATAATGAGTCAAAACCAGACTCTGGTCCAGAATTCTCAGTCCCTGCCAAGGGGTGTCCAGGGACAAAGTTTACTCCAAAAGGAAGCAAAGGCATTATGCTAGCTATCACCTCAACTTTGACCGATCCCACATCGGTTACTGTAGCGCCCTCCTTCAAGGTTGCTGCAAATTCATCAAATACCGATCCCATCGCTCCGACTGGTACACAAAGAATGATTAAATCTGCGTTTTTTACTGCATCTTTGGTATTTTCGCATACCTCGCATAGCCCGAGCTCTCTTGCTTTGTTTCTTGTGTCGATGGATCTTGAAGTTCCAGTAATTTTTACAGTTTTGTGTTTTCTACGAATTGCCAAAGCTATAGACGCCGAAATTAGTCCAAGACCAATTAATGCTATATGATTATAAGGCATTATTAATTTCCTGAAATTTAGTAAGGTTTGCTAATACTCTCTCACAATTTCCTGAGGTACCTATCGTAACGCGAAGACAATTTTCTAAACCATAATTACCAACATTTCGAACTATTACCCCGTTTTTATAAAGAAATTGACTAGCTAATTCTGCCAAATCATAAGTTGAAAACCTCAAAAGTAAAAAATTTGCAAATGATTTGTCCGAAAGTATATTAATTTTTTTTAAATCGCTGGCTAATTGCTCCCGAAGAATGAAATTTTCTTTTTGACACTTTTGAACATATTCTAAATCATTGATTGCCGCAGTAGCTACTGCCTGACCAACCGAGGAAATATTAAACGGTCCTTTCACACGGTTTAATGCCTCAATCACAAATTCTGGCCCATAACCCCATCCAACTCGAAGAGACCCTAAACCATGGATTTTTGAGAAAGTTCTTGTTATGAAAACATTATTTTTTCTTTCTACTAGTCCAATTCCACCATCAAATTTTTCAATATACTCTGCATAAGCCCCATCCAAAACTAATAAAGTATGTTCAGGAATTCCATCAACCAATTTTTTTAATTGTTCTTCATCGACTAAAGTACCAGTTGGATTGTTCGGATTAGCCAAAAAAATCAATTTGGTTTTCCCGTTACATGCCTGTAGAATTCTACCGATATCTGCGCATCGATTGTCCTCAGGAACTGCAACAGGGGTCGCGCCAACAGTAAGCGCCGAGATACGATACATTGCAAAGCCATGAGAAGTATGAATCACCTCGTCACCCTTGCCAGCGTAGCATTGACATAGGAAGTGGATTATCTCGTCAGACCCTGCACCACAAATTATCTGTTTTAAATCTATTCCAAAAACTTCTGCAATTGCAGATCTCAGAGCAAAATGATTGCCATCAGGATAAACAGACAGATTTTCTTGCGACCGAACAAAAACTTTACGCGCTTTTCCACTTGGACCGAATGGATTCTCATTAGCACTTAATTTAATAGTATCACCAAGTAACTCTGACCCAGTCTTACCACCCACATAGACAGGAATATCAAGAATACCCTGTCTTGGAATAATCGTTCTCTCATCATTTAACATTTTTTACTCCAATAATACTTTAACTCTCTTAAACGTCGCAAGATAAAAGATCTAGTAGCTAAAAGGAGGCTCAACTTAAAAAAAGTTTTGTGGATCAACATCCACAAGCACTTTAACAAATCGAGGAGTAGGAAATCTTGCGAGCCATTTCTGAATTTTAGGTTGGATATCCTTACTCTTTTCACACTTTATCAGCAATCTTATCCTGAATCGTTTTCTAATCATCGCAACGGGAGCCTGCGCAGGACCAAAAATTTCTGCATCTCCTTGATAGGAATTCATCCAAAGTTGCACTAGCTGTCGACCATAATCAAAAACTATCTTTTCGTTAGGTCCGGATAATATCACAGCAATCATTTTTCCATAAGGTGGCGATCCAGCTTTTTTCCGCACCTCTGCCTCTAAAGCCCAAAAATTATCATCGTTACCTTTAGCGATCGCTAAAATTACTGGGTGAGTAGGAAGATATGTTTGGATAAGAGCTTTACCAACTTTTTTATGTCTACCCGCTCGCCCAGAAACTTGCCTGAGCGATTGAAACGTTTTTTCCGCTGCTCGAAGGTCACTTCCCTGTAATCCTAAATCAGCATCAATTATACCAACCAAAGTAATATTTGGAAAATTATGTCCCTTTGAAACTAGCTGCGTTCCAACAATTATATCAAATTCACCAGATGCAAGCCTGAAAAATTTTTCCTGCATCTGCGATGTGTCTTCCATACTATCAGAAGACAATATTCCAACTCTCGCCTTAGGAAACAAATCCTGACACTCATCTGCAATTTTTTCAACCCCAGGTCCTAAAGCTCTTAGCTGTCCACTAGTAAGACAGTTAGGACAAATCGCTGGAATAGGTTCAGATTTTCCGCATTGATGACACATCAATTTATTTTTAAGCCGATGCTGAACTAACCTCGCGTCACATGTTTGACAACCAAGTTGAAACCCACACATCTTACAAATAGTGACGGGGGCATACCCGCGCCTATTTAGAAATAATAAACTTTGTTGACTATTTTTAATTCGAATTTCAATTTCGTTCTTTAAAGTATTTGAAATAAACTTTCCTTTTGGAATATTCTCCTCTTTAAGATTTATGACCTCAATAGCTGGGAGAATGGCACTTCCATAACGTTCGTTCAAATCTATTCTGCTATACTTTCCTATTTCAACATTAACCCAAGTCTCTAAACTTGGTGTAGCAGACGCTAGAATAACCTGCGCTCCGAGTATTGAGGCTCTCATCACGGCCATATCACGTGCGTTGTAGCAGACTACATCTTCTTGTTTGTAGGAGCCGTCGTGCTCTTCATCCACAATTATCAGGGCCAGATCTACAAAAGGGAGAAATAGAGCAGATCGGGCGCCAATGACCAGCTGTACTTTGTTTCCAGCGACAGCATTATATAGTCGACTGCGTTCACTCTTTTGAATACCTGAGTGCCATTCACCTGGCTTAACCTTATAACGGTCAACAACTCTTTTTACGAAATCAATTGAAAGTGCTATTTCCGGTACCAGGACAAGAATTTGTCTTCCCATCATAAGGGCCTGTGAGACAGCATCCAGATAAACCTCAGTTTTACCGGAACCAGTCACGCCTCGGAGCAAAGTAGTATTATATTTTTTTGAACTCACTAATTCGCATAAGTGATCAGAGGCCAGCTTCTGAGCTTTTGACAAACTTTTACTAAATACTGCCTGACAATTTTCATATGGAAGGTATCTATCGCCAAAATGGGTCTCAATATTCCCTAACTTCACTAATTTTTTTATCAAACTTTGACTCACATCTAAAGTAGTCGTGAGATCGTTCATTGTAAAAAATTTATCCGGGGAATTTACCAAAAATCGAATAATCTTTTTTTGTTTAGGGGTACTATTGAGTAATATTTTAGTGCTAGCTTTATAAAATTGTTTACCTTTAGGAGATCTTTTTAACTCAATTCCCCCTAACAAAAGTTTAAACACTTTGCTCATTGGATTAACGGTATAGCTAGCGACCACAATGAGAAATTTCTTTAATTCATTTGACATTGAAGGAGCATCCAGAGAACGATTTATATACCTTAACTTTACTCTATCAATTTTAGCCGAACCATTGCTCCAGACAACTCCAACATGGTCACGTTTACCAATGGGTACTTCAACGAATTGCCCGAGCTGAACTGAATTTTGTGAGACAATATAGTCTAACAGCCCTCCGTTAACTGGTTGGTCTGTTAAAATAGTTACAACTTGTCCGCGTTCAAAAACTTTTTCTTCCAAAGGACAACCTAAATTAAATTAAAGTTTCAGGTTTTCAGATTGATTAAAATAAGTTTAATGTTCTATTACTTAAAAATACAGCAGATTCATAGAAAGTAAAAAATTGAAACTAAAAAAAAAATCAATTAACCACAAAAAAAAAGCACACCATAATCAAATAATTTTATATAAAAGACTAACATTAGTTCAATAATGAAGAAAATACCTGAGAGTAAAATTAAAATTAATTTTTTAATTGATGATTGGTTATCTTACTGCATAAAGATAAAAGATATTCAACCCAGAACTATAGAAGCATATAGGCGGGACGTAAAAAAATTTGTTAAATACCTTGAAAGCTTCTATGGCGAAGAAACCAGCAAAGCTCAACTTTCAAAAGTTAATTTGTTAACTCTACGTTCTTGGATTGCAAATGGAAAAAATAAAAAGTTAAGTAACCGCTCTCTTCTGCGAGAGCTGTCTTCTATTAAAAGCTTTTATAATTGGCTAACTATCTACGAAAAAATTGATAATTCTAAAGTCGCCAATTTTTCTGGGCCGAAACTAAAACGACGCTTGCCGAGGCCCCTCAGCGTGGATAACACAGCGACTCTTATTGAGCATGTTAAGTCGCAATCAAAGAAATCTTGGTTGGTGGCCCGAGACGTTTCAATATTAATATTACTTTATGGCTGCGGTTTGAGAATATCAGAAGCTTTGGAACTCAAATATAATTCAGTTCCTTTTTCTGATACCATTAAAATAAAAGGGAAGGGTAGAAAAGAAAGATTAATACCAGTCTTGCCAATAGCGAAGGAGAGCCTCAAAAATTATCTAGAAATGTGTCCTTACACTTTCAAACCCAATGATCATTTGTTTGTTGGCTTGGGAGGAAAAAAACTTAACCCTAAGATAATTCAAAATGCCGTTGCCAGTGCACGGGTCTCTCTTGGACTCCCTGAAACCGCTACGCCGCATGCATTGCGTCACTCGTTTGCCACTCACCTTTTATCAGCCGGTGGTGATCTTCGAACCATTCAAGAACTGTTGGGACATAAATCTCTTTCTTCCACACAAATTTATACAGGCGTTGATCAAGAACGGCTTATGGCAGTCTTCAAGAAATCTCATCCTAGGGGTCGCAAACTATAATTAGAGCTTAACCTCTTGTTCACTCAACACTTGACTGCATCGCACACACACATCTGGATGCTTTGTGCTAGTTCCAATGTTTTTAACATACTTCCAACACCGTTCACACTTTTTACCCGTTGAAAAATGGAAACAGACACCAACATGTTCTACGTCGTCTAGAGTAAACATATCTTCAGAAATTTTGCCAAACCTAATATCTAAAGCAGATGTTATACAAATCTCAGCGAAATCAACCAAATATATTTGATCAAAAAGTTCTTTATTACTTATGTAAATCTCAGGAGAAGCTTCCAAACTCGACCCTATAGTTTTATTTTGCCGATGAACTTCAATAGCACCAGTTACAACTTTTCTAACCTGCCTGATAGCACCCCACTTAAGAGCTAGTTTCTTATCAAGCCAAGATTCAGGAGTTGCGGGTATATCTTGCATGTGAATGGAGGTATCTTCATTACCAAATCTTTCGAGCCATACTTCCTCAGTGGTAAAAGTTAAAATAGGTGCCAGCCAAGTGGTTAAACGATAAAAAATAAGATCAAGGACAGTCCTGGTTGATTGTCGCTGAATACTCGTTTTGTTGTCACAGTAAAGGCAATCTTTCCTAATATCGAAATATAATGATGACAAGTCAATCGTACAAAAATGGAAAATTTGTTGAAAAACCAACTGAAAAGCATATTTATTGTATCCCTCGCGCACTAGATTATCTAGCTCTGCTAACCGATGTAATACCCATTTTTCTAATTCTGGCAGTTCAGAGTACTTTACAAACTCAGTATCTTTGTCAAACCCCGCCAAACTACCCAATAAAAACCGATAAGTGTTTCTTAGACGCCGATAACTATCAGCAACCCCTTTAAGAATTTCTTGTCCAATCCGCAGATCACTAGTGTAGTCTGACTGAGCGACCCACAGACGAAGTATATCAGCACCATACTGCTTAATAACCTGATCAGGACTCACCGCATTACCTTGCGATTTTGACATTTTCATACCCTTTTCGTCGAGGGTAAAACCGTGAGTCAAAACGCCCTTATATGGGGCTTTCCCGCGTGTACCACAAGATTGCAGCAAAGACGAATGAAACCAACCTCTGTGCTGATCGGTACCTTCCAAATATAAATCGGCAGGCCAACTCCCATCATCTCTATCCCGGAGCACGAACGCATGCGTCGACCCAGAGTCAAACCACACATCTAAAATATCAAAAACCTGCTCATAATCATCTGGATTGTAACGATCAGCAAGGAATCGTTCTTTCGCTCCTTTTTTAAACCACGCATCAGCCCCTTCCGTTTTAAATACTGACGATATTAAGGCATTTACTTTCTGATCTTTGAGGATAAAATTCTGGTCATTGCTTGCTAGACCCTTTTTGACAAAACATGTTAAAGGAACCCCCCATGCGCGCTGACGCGACAGAACCCAATCAGGCCTCGTACTAATCATTGAAAACAATCTGTTTCTTCCAGATTGCGGGGTCCATTTAACCAATTGATCAATTGATGATAAAGCCCTCGTTCTAATACTTTTTCCAAATTCGTCCAAACCATCTTCAAGTGATTCATCAATATTTACAAACCACTGACGCGTATTTCTAAAAATTACAGGCGCTTTAGAACGCCAACTGTGAGGATAAGAATGACGTAATCGACCTCTAGCCAATAATGCACCTACCTCAACTAGTTTTGCAATTACTGCATTATTGGCTTTACCTTCTTTTCCTCTCATATTAAAAACTTCTAACCCAGCGAAGAATGGTACATTTTCTTTGAAACTGCTATCTTCTCCGATATTGTGTGTCATTTTGTCGGTCCAACCTAATTTGACAAAAGCCTCATAGTCATCCGAGCCATGGCTTGGTGCGGTGTGAACAAACCCTGTTCCAGCGTCCTCAGTGACGTGTGTCCCATCAATCATTGGAATGTCGTAATCCCAAAATCCCTCCGCTTTAGCGACACCGTAAAACGGATGTCGAAGATTAATCTGACTGAAATCACGTTTTTGAATATTCTGAATTTTTTCAAACTTTACCACTCTAGCCTGGCCAAGACACTCCTTAGCTAAATTATCCGCAAACACCAGCAATTCACCTACTTCCGCCCAGCACTCATCTTCTGTCTCTAAAACCCGATACAAACCATAAGAAATATCTCTATTGAACGCTACGGCTTTATTTGATGGTATTGTCCAGGGAGTGGTTGTCCAAATTACTATATTTGCTCCAGCTAAACTACCTGACGAAATTAAAAATTTTACCCAAATTGTTGGGCTTGTATGCTCGCGATATTCTATTTCCGCCTCGGCCAGCGCGGTCTTTTCCACTGGCGACCACATCACGGGTTTTGATCCCTGATATAAGGACCCATTAATAGCAAATTTCATAAATTCTTCAGCAATAGTAGCCTCGGAAGAAAAATCCATAGTCAAATAAGGATTCTCCCAATTACCAGTTATTCCTAACCGCCTGAATTCATTACTTTGAATTTCAACCCACTTTGAAGCAAATTTACGACATTCAGCCCTAAGTTCATTTATCGGAACATCATCTTTATTCATTCCTTTCGAACGATACTTCTCTTCAATTTTCCATTCAATCGGTAATCCATGACAATCCCAACCTGGGACATAGTGCGCATCCTTCCCAAGCATCTGTTGGGATCTCACAATAAAATCTTTAAGAATTTTATTTAGCGCATGGCCAATGTGCAAACTACCGTTCGCATAGGGAGGGCCATCATGCAATACGAATCGCTCACGATTATCCTTCTTAGTCCGCAATCGATGGTAAATATTTAATTTCTCCCAATGCTTCAGCCAATTCGGCTCCCTCGAGGGAAGTCCAGCACGCATTGGAAAATTAGTTTTGGGGAGAAGTAGAGTATCTTTATAGTTTTTTTGTTCTTCAAGCATATCTACGAACTTTCAGAAAGGATTGTGTTAAACATTAAGCCTCAATTATAAAAAAGTATTTTATTAATGATATTTTCTACTAATTTTGATAAAAACATCAATTCACGCGGATTAAGTATAGGTCAAATTAATAAAATGTGTATATAAGCTTCTTAAAACTAATTCTAGATTAAATCCGCACAAAATAGGTTATTATCCGTATTATGAATAAACATTATGAATCGATACGCCCTTAAAATTGAATATGCGGGTACTGCTTTTCATGGATGGCAAATGCAACCCGGTCTAGAAACAGTGCAAGGCGCATTAAATTTTGTTTTAAAAAAACTAGATCCTTCTTCCGACGGTGTCGTAGGCGCCGGGCGAACTGATGCAGGGGTACATGCCGTAGGACAAGTCGCTCACCTAGACTTGAGGAAAGATTGGAATTCATCCGAGTTACAGCAAGCAATTAATTTTTACTTGAAACCAAAGTTAATTGCTATCACCGCAGCCGAAAAAGTGAATAACAACTTCCACGCAAGATTCTCAGCCATGAAGCGTCACTATCTATTTAAGATTATGAACCGAACACCTCCACTCACTTTTCAAAAAAATAAATATTGGCTAGTAAGGAAAAAATTAGATATTGAAAATATGAAACTAGGCGCAGCTCACTTAATTGGAACTCATGACTTTACTACTTTTAGGTCAACTCTTTGCCAAGCGAAAAGCCCAGTAAAATCTCTTGATAAAATAGAAATTTTTAAAGTTAACACTTTAATGGGCTTATCGATACATATTAAATTTGAAGCGAGGAGTTTTCTCCATAATCAAATAAGAAGCATAATGGGTACCTTAGAAAAAGTAGGGTCTAATAGATGGTCACCTGAAAGGGTCGCATTAGCATTAAAGGCAAAAAGCCGCGCTGAATGCGGTCCCGTGGCCCCACCGTATGGATTATACCTTACTAAGGTTGCTTATGAAGCCAATATTTTTGATTAAAAAAATTTGAATTAGATGTTCATAGTTTGCTCAAGTATTAAATAAAAAATTCATTACATCACCATCTTTTACACTGTAGTTTTTTCCCTCGGAGCGAACTTTCCCAGCCTCTCGAGCCCCTCCCTCACCGTTATGCTCCAAAAAATCCTCATAATTAATGGTTTCAGCCCGAATGAAACCTTTTTCGAAGTCACTATGTATCACTCCAGCGGCTTGCGGTGCGAGAGTGTCTTTTCCAATTGTCCAGGCTCGGGTTTCCTTCGGGCCGACAGTAAAGTAGGTATGTAAGTCCAACAAATCATACCCAGCTTTGATCAACCGATCCAACCCAGCTTCGTTTAGACCCATTTCTTTTAGAAATAAATCCATTTCCTCATTTTCAACGAGTTGACTAATTTCTTCCTCAATTGCTGCTGAAATAACTGTTATAGAAGTTTTTGAATTTTGGGTCATTTTCTCAACTAATTTAGAGTATTGGTTGCCAGTTGCTGCACTGCTTTCGTCAACATTACAAACAAAAAGAATTGGTTTTGACGTAAGGAGCTGTAATAATTTAAACGGTTTCTTTTTTTCATTTTCTAACTCAATTTCACGAGTAGGAATACCGGCCTCTAAGGATTTTTTCGCTAAGTTAAGTAAATCAGCTTGCTCCACCGCTTCTTTATCAAAGGACTTCAATTTTCTTTCTAGAGATTTTAAGCGTTTGTTAATATTTTCTAAATCAGCAAGCATAAGTTCTGTTTCTATTATTTCTATGTCATCAATAGGATCAATCCGACCTTCAACATGAGTCACGTCATCATTGTCAAAACATCTTAACACATGGGCAATTGCATCACATTCTCTGATATTAGCTAAAAACTGATTTCCCAGGCCTTCACCTTTAGAAGCCCCCTTTACTAATCCTGCAATATCAACGAATGTCATACGAGCTGGAATAATTTTTTGAGATTTACCAGTTTCAGCTAATGCATTAAGTCTTGTGTCTGGTACAGATACCTCGCCTACATTAGGATCAATAGTACAAAATGGAAAATTAGCAGCCTGAGCTTTGGCGGTACGAGTCAGAGCATTAAATAGAGTCGATTTACCAACATTCGGTAAGCCAACAATACCAGTTTTGAATCCCATATTTTTCTCCTTAATAACAAGCTGTACGTACTACTAGAAATACGGTAAAAATAATACAAGTTTTATCAATAAATTTAGACAATTAATAAATTTTAAAAAGTACTAAACACAGCAAAAAGGAGGTCCAGCTTATGACAAGGATTGAAAATACCTTTAGAACACTTAAAGAACGCAAAACAAAAGCCTTTATTTCGTTTATCATGGCAGGCGATCCAACCTTTGAAAAAAGTCTAGCCATTATAAAGGGATTGCCAGAAGCAGGTGTTGACTTGATAGAAATTGGTATACCTTTTACTGACCCTATGGCTGACGGACCTTCAATACAACTTGCAGGGCAGAGAGCAATAGCCTCCGGAACTACTTTAAACCGTGTTTTGGACCTAGTAAGTGAATTTCGTAAAAATGATAAAAAAACTCCAATTATTTTAATGGGCTACTTCAATCCAGTAATGGCAATGGGAGTAGAAAAGTTTTTATCAAATTGCAAAACAGCTGGAGTAGATGGGCTCATAATTGTAGATCTACCACCTGAAGAAGACCAAGAATTATGCATTCCATCCGTTAAAGCAGGTTTAAACTTTATTAGGCTTGCAACACCAACCAGCGACACAAAACGTTTAGAAAAGCTTTTACAAAATACAAGTGGTTTCGTTTACTATGTATCAATTACTGGAATAACAGGAGCAGCAACACCAGAGGCCAAATCAATTCAAGCACAGATTACTGAACTTAAAGGCAATACAGAGCTTCCTATTTGCGTTGGATTTGGAGTAAAAACTCCTCAAATAGCTAAAGAGATTGCTAAAGTGGCCGACGGTGTCGTAGTTGGATCTGCCATTGTTGATAAAATTGCCAAGAATACGTCTACCCAAGAGATACTTTCATTTTGCAAAACATTGGCAGACGCTACACACTCCATAAGCAGTGATTAATTAAAAGTGGGGTTAGTTAAAACTATTGCACGGTTGAAACAAAAATAATAACCAAATTATTAATAAAAGAGCTTTTACTTTACCGCACGATAGATTATACGAGCACACTGTTGAGTACGGTCACCCTTGGAGGACCACTCAGCACAACTCGTAAGGAGAATATATTATGGCAGAAACCATAGCGCTTGGCGCAATTGTTAGACTTGGGACAGGCAAGGGGGCCGCCAGATCAGCTAGAAGACAGAATCTTGTTCCTGGAGTGGTCTACGGCGCAGGTAATGAACCACAACCAATAAATGTAAAGTTAAATGAGCTCTTAAAATTACTCAAAGCCGGAAAATTCAAATCGACGTTAATAAGCCTCACTTTGGACGGCAAATCAGAAAGAGTAATATGTAGAGATGTTCAAAGAAACGTCGTAAACGACCTCCCAACACATATCGACCTCATGAGGCTTTCCGATAGCGCGAGTATTAATTTATTTATACCAGTAAATTTTGAAAACCAAGCCACATGCCCAGGGATCAAACGGGGCGGGGTACTTACAGTAGTTAGACCAGATGTAGAGCTCATTGTACCAGCCCTAAATATTCCGGAACAGCTGACTGTTGACTTAAATAATTTTGAATTAGGCGACACCATACATATCTCAGATATTAAGTTACCAGAAGGGACTAAACCAACAATTACTGGAAGAGATTTCGTGATAGCGAATATACAAGCCCCAAGTGGTCTTAAATCGAGTGATAATGAAGCTTCTGACGAGATAGAAGAAGAGACGCCTGAAGCTGAAGAGTAATAGTTTTTCCAATTTGCGAAAATCTATGATTAAAATGAACGCTAACATACGCTTTTGGTGATAAATGAAAATAATTGTTGGTCTTGGAAATCCTGGCGAAAAATATAAATTTACTCGCCATAACATTGGGTTCTTAGTAGCTGACGAGATTTATGAGCAATACGCTCAAACTACATGGATAAATAAATTTGGCGGATTGTACTGCAAATGTTTGTTTGAAAACGAGAAATTTTTAATTTTTAAACCAGAAACATTCATGAATAGATCTGGACTAGCAGTGAGATCTATTACGTCCTTTTTCAAAACTAACGTGTCACAACTAATTGTTATTCACGACGACTTAGACTTAAGCATTGGTCAAATTAAGGTAAAATCATCGGGGGGGCATGCCGGACATAATGGTTTAAAATCAATACATCAAATTTTTGGAGACCAATATTTAAGAGTAAGAATAGGAATTGGACGTCCAGAACATCAAACTGAGGTAAGCTCTTATGTTTTATCAAACTTTTCTCCGTCTCAAATGAAACAGATGAACACTCATAAGAAGGCTTTTTTGACCGGAATGGCAAGTCTGCTAACCGGCAATTTACGTTGTTTCATGAATTCGTTTACTTGAGCTACAAATAAAACATTAATGCGAAAGATACAAAAAATTAACCCCATTAATAAGGTTCTTAATTCCAGTGCTGTGGGCAAAAGGTTTCAAAAATAAGAATAATTGTATCTATTGTAAACACTTATTTAAGAAAACTAGCTAATCTTTTCTAAAAAACTTCTTGTCACGTGCCTTTCCATCCCATCCAATCTTACCCTTCGGCTTTTCATTTCTTGAAGATTCTCTACGATCCTTCTTTTCATACCCTCGTGACGCATTTACCCGTGACGACTTAATCTTCTCTTCCTCACGATGCTCCCATTTTTTTAACAAAAGTGGGTCAAAAGAATCACGACCAATAACACCTTCATTGCACCAAACGGTTGATACTTTTCCCTTGCTCACCGACTCTATTGCCATGCGCATCGATCCTGCCGTTAAAACGACAATATCACCCACCTTAAATTCTGACACCGCAGACCCTTTTTCTTAAAGATTGAGAGAATTTATCTCTATCGAAGGGGAGTAGACCGTTCGATAAAAATTGTCAACAACTAGGAACAGATTTAGTCATCAAGACCTTCTCCCAACGCATTTGCCACTGTGAAAATATCTTTATCACCTCTACCACACATATTCAGTAATAAAATATGATCTTTTTCAAGATTAGGCGCAATTTTCATAACGTGCGCAAGCGCATGACTCGGTTCTAACGCTGGAATAATTCCTTCTTGCGTACAACATAGTTGAAAAGCATCTAGCGCCTCGCTATCGGTAACAGACACATAGTCAACTCTTTTAATATCGTGCAACCAAGAATGTTCTGGTCCAATCCCCGGGTAATCTAATCCTGCGGATATTGAATGACCCTCTATAATCTGCCCAAACTCATCTTGAAGTAGATATGTTCGATTACCATGCAGTACGCCTGGACGTCCACCTGTTAACGAAGCGGCATGCTCCATTCTATCATCAACACCCATACCCCCAGCTTCAACACCTATGATATTCACTGAATGATCATCTAGAAATGCATGAAATAGACCCATAGCGTTAGAGCCTCCACCAATACAGGCTATTATAGTATCCGGAAGCTTTCCCTCCGCTTCCATAAGCTGCTCTTTTGCTTCGCGTCCAATTATTGATTGAAAATCACGAACCATAGCTGGATATGGATGGGGGCCAGCTACAGTACCAATACAATAGAATGTATTATGCACGTTTGTTACCCAATCTCTCATTGCTTCATTCATTGCATCCTTTAACGTACCCCTACCGGACGTAACCGGAATTACTTCAGCTCCTAACAGACGCATTCTAAAAACATTTGGCGATTGACGCTCAACATCTGTTTTCCCCATGAAAACAATGCACTTTAATCCAAACCGCGCGCAAACTGTCGCAGTTGCTACTCCATGTTGACCTGCTCCCGTTTCCGCGATTATCCGACTCTTTCCCATCCTGCGTGCTACCAAAATTTGACCTAGAACGTTATTAATCTTATGTGCTCCAGTATGGTTAAGTTCATCGCGCTTCAAAAAAATCTTTGCACCTTGCAAGTGCTTAGTCAGCCTTTCAGCAAAGTAAAGAGGGCTGGGTCGACCAACATAATTTTTCAATAAATCATCCATCTCCGTCCAAAACAAAGGATCAGTTTTAGCATTTTCGTATTGATTATTTAATTCTAAAATCAATGGCATCAAAGTTTCAGATACGAACATACCACCAAATTCGCCAAATCGGCCATTTTCATCCGGACCCGCTCTCAGCGTATTAACAAAATTATTCATCAAAGTCTCCTTTAAGAGTATTTAGAAATTCAAAAATCTTCTTTTCACTTTTAGTCCCAAATTTGTCCTCAACACCCGAAGAAACATCGAACTGAAAAGCCGTTGTCTGTTCTATTGCAGTCTTTATATTCTCCGAAGTCAAACCTCCAGCTAACATCCAAGGTATCTCACATTTAAAGTCGGCGAGGATTCTCCAATCAAATTTATTTCCTAACCCTCCAGGCACTTTAGCCCCCTTTGGAGGCTTAGCGTCCAATAGGAGCTGATCAGCGACTATTGCATATTCTTCAATTATAGCCAAATCATCTCTTGATTTTACTCCTATCGCCTTCATGATTGGCAAATTAGTTAGGTTCTTGATCTCTAGCAATCTATTAGTAGTCTCATGTCCATGAAGTTGGAGCATATCGATTGGTACATTTTCAAGCACCCGACAGATAAATTCATTGCTTGGATCAACCATCAGTGCGACACTGACCACTTCCGGGGGAACGCCCGTTACAAGGCTTCTAGCCATTTGGATTGAAATATTTCGACGTGACTTCTCAAAAAAAACAAAACCCACATAAGAGGCCCCGCTTTCCACTGCAGCACGAAGATGCTTCGCCTCACATATTCCACAAATCTTCACTTTATACATGGTTTTATTTCAAAGATCCCAAGATTTCATTAGTATCCGAGATTTTCTCATTAGTTAGATACCTTACCTTCGCATTCAGCCTCTCGACCTCTCTTAAACTTTGTCTTGAAAGTCGTCTTTGCCGCCAAGTTCTTAAATATTCAAGGACCGTTCCTAGTACCAAACCTAACGCAGTAAAAACGAGGATTGCTAAATACGCTGGAATACTTAACACTACATTTGGTATACTTAGTTCGTTCGGAAGCAACCTAATATTAATTTGTTGAGAATTTATTGAAAGAAATACCACACATAGGAGTATTAAACTTAAAAGAATTAAATTCCTAAAAATTCGCATTTTATTTTGCCATCAGCTCTCATTTAATCTTTTCCGTAAATTTTTTCCAGTCTTGAAAAAAGGAACATGTTTACGGTCAACCTTCACAGACACGCCGGTTCTCGGATTTCGTCCCATTCGTTCTTCTCTTTTTTTTGAAGAAAATGCTCCAAATCCACGCAACTCAACTCGATTTCCCGATGAGATCGCTAAAGTTATTTCTTCAAATATTGTTCCAACAATCCGTTCTACGTCCCTTTGAAGGAGATGTGGATTTTCTTCAGCAATCTTTTCCACTAATTCAGATTTTATCATTCTAAACAATCTCCCATCATTTAATATTATCACAAAACCGTAACAGATCTAAAGTATTTTTCAACTAGCAATAGAAAAAAGCCGAGGAGACTGCATGAATTTTAATTTGTTAGCAATAGATGTTGTGTGGCCTAAACTTAAAAACTTGCTCCAGAAAGAAGGGGTTTCTTTTTTTAAGGTCCAATCCACCAAGCCTACTCCTTTGAATTCCGGTCCTTGCGACTGAAAATATTCAATAGCTTGATCTGAAGAACCAATGGCATCAATAAGACCTAGCTCTACCGCCATACGACCAGTGAACAATTGCCCCTTACTTATTTTGTCTAATTCTAATCCATTAAGCTTTCGACGTTGGGACACTAACTCCTTAAACCAAACAAAACTATCATTCACTAAAACTTCTTGATTTTTGATTATATTTTCGTTCATGGGTTCAAAAAAATTTGTTCCTCCTTTTGCTTCTCCAGATTTTACTACTTGCATCGAAATTCCTAACACCTCAGCAAGTTTAGACAAATCTGGGTACTGGACAATCACTCCAATTGATCCAATTAATGAGTTGCCTCGAGCAAAAATCTTATCTCCAGCCAAAGCCACAAGATAAGCAGCTGAAGCACCTACCTCGCCAATCGTGACAACAACAGGTTTTTTATCACTTATATTTTTTAAACTTTCATAAAGTGCCTCAGCCCCTACTACAGTTCCACCAGGGCTATTTATTTTCAAAAGCAAACCGTACGCATTATCATCTTCAGCAATCTCCCTAAGAATACTATCTCTAGAAGGATCATCATATATTTCTCCGACCACATTATAAGTAGCAATGTGCGGGTATGATATCAGATCCCGATTCCAAATCGCCGCAGTAACCCCAGTAATAATTAAAGTCACCAAAACCCCTTTAAAAAAAGAGAAACGGCGCATTTTTCGACGTTTCTCCTCATATAACTCAAATTCTAGACTCATTGATTTTATCACTCATCCTGATTTTTTAAAGCCGCACCTAAAATATCACCGAGAGATGCCCCCGAGTCTGACGATCCGTATTGCTTAACAGCTTCCTTCTCCTCAGCAATTTCTCTCGCTTTTATTGACAAACCAAGTTTCCTGTTTGCCTTATCAACATTTGTTACTCTCGCGTCAATCTTATCTCCGACAGCAAAGCGCTCCGGCCTTTGCTCACTTCTTTCTCGAGACAAATCAGACTTCCTTATAAAAGATTTCATTCCATCATACTCTACTTCAATTCCATCATCGTCTATTCCGGTAACTGAAACAGTAATTACTATTCCTCTCTTCATGCCGTCAGTGGCACCAGTGAATGGATCTTGTTCCAAACCTTTCACTGAAAGTGAGATTCGTTCTTTCTCTATATCAACGTCCGTTACAATGGCCTTTACTAAGTCCCCTTTTTTATAGTCTTTTATAGCTTCTTCACCTGTTCGTTTCCAATCCAAGTCTGACAAATGAACCATGCCATCGATATCACCATCCAATCCTATAAATAATCCAAATTCTGTAATATTTTTTATTTCACCCTCAACTTCTGAACCAACAGCAAAACTAGATGCAAAATTCTCCCATGGGTTTCCTTGCGTCTGTTTTAAACCTAGGCTCACTCTACGTTTTACTGTATCAATCTCTAAAACCATTACTTCGACTTCCTGGCTAGTAGACACAATCTTTCCAGGGTGGGCATTCTTTTTGGTCCATGACATCTCAGAAACGTGCACCAAGCCCTCTACCCCAGCGGCTAATTCTACAAAAGCTCCATAATCTGTAATATTAGTTACACGACCAGTATGGGTGGATCCAAGCGAATACTTTGTTTCTACAACTGACCAAGGGTCTTCCTCTAATTGCTTCATTCCCAAGCTTATTCTTTGAGTATCTTTATTAATTTTTACTATTTGAACCTTTAAAGAGTCACCAATATTTAATATTTCAGAAGGATGATTTATTCGCCTCCAAGCCATATCGGTAACGTGAAGCAATCCATCAACACCGCCCAAGTCTACAAAAGCTCCGTATTCTGTAATATTCTTTACAACGCCATCTACTATGTTACCCTCAACAAGAGTACCGACAATTTCAGCCCTTTGCTCAGCGCGAGATTCCTCTAAAATCGATCTACGCGATACTACGATATTGCCTCTTCTTCTATCCATTTTTAAAATCATGAATGGTTGTGTTATCTGCATCAGCGGTCCTGCATCTCTAACTGGTCTCACATCAACCTGACTTCCAGGAAGAAAAGCAATTGCACCACCAAGATCTACGGTAAAGCCCCCTTTAACTCGGCCGAATATTATTCCATCCACTCTTTCATCTTTTTCAGAAGCTTTTTCAAGTCGGTCCCAAGCTTCCTCCCTTCGAGCTTTTTCTCGACTTACTACAGCTTCTCCTTTGGAATTCTCTACTCTTTCTAAATAAACTTCCACTACGTCATCAACTTTTATTTCTGGATCTTGCCCGGGAATTGAGAATTCTCTCAGATCAATTCTTCCTTCCATCTTGTATCCAATATCGATAATTGCTTGTCCCGCTTCGATTGCGATGATTGTGCCCTTAACGACCGAACCTTCCTTCGGGGTTTCAAGCTCTAAACTNTCATTTAAAAGTGCCTCAAAATCTTCCATTGAAACTGATGTAGTCATAAAAATCTCCTAATAAATATTTCTGGCCATGCGGTTGTATCCACAGGTCTTAAAATTAATAATGGCAGCTACCGATGCAAAAATTAAAAATTCTTCCTAACATNCATTTTTACTTCTTCAGCCAACTTAATCACTGACGCGATAGACGCTTCTATAGACAATTCGGTTGTGTCTATCAAGTGCGCATCACTACTTAGTTTTAGGGGAGCGTTCTCCCTAGTGGTATCTAACCAGTCTCTTTTTGACAAATCCTCTAATACCTGGGGAAGAGTGATACTATCGTTAAATTTCTTAAGTTCCTCAAATCTTCTTTGCGCTCTAATACTCTGGTGAGCAGTCACAAAAATTTTTAAGTCAGCATCGGGCAAAATCACCGAACCAATATCACGACCATCAAGTACTGCTCCTTTGTCTCTCGAAGCGAAATTTTTTTGAAACTTTATTAGTTCGGATCTTATCTCAGGAAGCGCTGCTATTTTGCTAGCATAAACACCAACTTCGCTTGATCTCAAATTTTTTAATTCGAGGTACTCAAATTTGAATGACCGNGCAATATCTATTAAATCTTTCCTCNCTAATGAATTGTTACCTTTAAGCAAAGCTAGTTGAGCAACAGCTCGATATATCAGACCAGTATCGAGATAAGATAATCCAAAATGATCTGCCACACTTTTCGCAATTGTTCCCTTCCCGGAAGCGGCATGGCCATCTATTGCAATTCTGAAGTTTTTAATAAGCATACGATCTTTCTGAGAAAATTACCCGATTCAGAGGAATTTTCTTCTAAACGATTTCTGCACCAAGATTTCCCATCAGCTCAAAAAAACTTGGAAAACTAGTATCAATTGATCTCGAGTCGTCTATAGTTATAGAATTTTTTGAAGCTAAACCAAGGCACAAAAAAGACATTGCTATTCTATGATCAAAAAAAGTTTCGACTAACGCACCTCCCTGAACACCATTAACTCCCTTTCCCAATATTGACAGGTAATCATTTCCTTCTTCAACTTCAGTCCCATTGGCTTTCAAGCCAGCTGCAATTGCTCTAATTCTGTCACTTTCTTTAACTCTAAGTTCTCCTATGCCCCGCATAGTCGTTACGCCGGTCGCAAGAGCTGCTACTACAGCCAAAATTGGGTACTCATCTATCATGGTCACAACTCTTTCAACTGGCACATCAACACCCCGCATTTCACTAGCTGACACCGTCAAATCAGCTACTACCTCACCATTTAACAGTCTAGAATTTTCTATCTGAATATTTGCACCCATCTCCATTAATGTTATCAGAAGTCCATTACGGGTTGGGTTTTGGCAAATGTTTTCAAATGTCACCTTTGAACCCCTCACAATCAATGCCGCACAAATTGGAAAGGCCGCTGATGAGGGGTCCTGTGGCACTATTATATTTTGAGGTTTAAGCTCTGGATACCCAACAATGCTTATTTTGTTACCTTTTTGAGTTTTATCAATACTAACGTCAGCCCCAAAAGCGGAAAGCATTTTTTCAGTATGATCTCTAGATATTTCTGATTCGTAAAAAACAGATGTGCCCGGAGCATTTAAAGCAGCTAGCAATACAGCTGACTTAATCTGAGCGGACGGTATTTTTGAAGAATAATCTATAGAGATAGGATTTAAAGCTCCACTAACGGTCAACGGTAAAAATCCGTCACTCCTACTCAACGCTTGTGCTCCAAACCGCTTAAGTGGTTCTAGAATTCGATCCATTGGTCTTTTGACCAAACTTTCATCACCGGTAAAAGTAGCTGTGATTGGAGAAGTAGCCATTGCTCCCATTATTAGCCTAATACCAGTACCAGAATTCCCACAGTCAATTATTGAATTCGGTTCACACAACCCACCTACTCCAACACCAAAAATTGACCAAGATTCGTCATTATTTTTTTTCACCTCGGCACCAAAAGACTGCATAGCTTTTGAGGTGTTAAATATATCTGAGGATTCCAACAAACCTTCAACTCTCGTTTCACCAACCGTCAAAGCTCCCAATATTAACGCACGATGAGATATGGACTTATCTCCTGGGACTCTGGCTAGTCCCGACAAAGCTTCTGATTTTTTTGCAGTCCTTGGTANAGGTTTGGTCATATCAGACATTAAATGCCTCCCTTATATCGTTTTTAACTATACTTTCCGGAACGTCAAAAAAATTGTTTCCCTTCCAGATTTTTCTGCTTTCAAATAATATCGAGTTCTTTCCCAATCCTTCCACGGATGACGCCAATCGTTGGCTGACTCTGCCAACCATTCAAAATTACCCGCTTGATTAAAAGTTTCCAAAACATGCTTTGCATAATCACCGACGTCAGTAGCAATAAAAATCAAACCATCGAGCTTTAAGACTCGTTTCAATACATTTAAATTCTCTTTGCTAATGAATCTACGCTTTTTATGGCGCGCTTTGGGCCAAGGGTCTGGGAAAAGTAAAAAGAGGTTAGTAATTGAGCAATCAGGTAAAACTTCAAAAAGTGTTCTCGCGTCACCCATGTAAATTCTAACATTTTTCAGATCTTCTTTGAAAAGACGAGGTAACAACATCGCAACACCGTTGATATATGGCTCACATCCGATAAACCCTACATTCTTATTCTTTTTAGCTATTGATAGTAAGTGCTCTCCACCACCAAATCCAATTTCTAAACAAATAGGGTAATTTTCATCAAAAATTTCTGTTAACTCCAATTTACTTCTATTTGGATTCTCTCCAAAACTAACTTTGTCTAGAGCGATTTTGGGCAAATAAGTCAAGATATAATGCTCCTGAAGCTTGCTTAATTTTTTACCGCGCTTACGTCCATAAAAATTAAAATGCTTACCAATTCTCATTTGAATGTTTTTTCTTTTAATTTACCAGAGTAAGTAGAAGCTATAGCTTAACCAAATTTATTNTTAATCGTATCTACTAGATCAACCCTCTCCCAAGAAAACTTGCCATTTTTCTCAGGAGCTCTACCAAAGTGTCCATATGCTGCAGTGCTTTGGTATATTGGCCGAGAAAGTTTTAAATGCTCAATAATACCATCCGGTGATAAATCGAGCAATTTTGGAATTTCATTTTCTAATAGCCTCTCTGGCACAGCACTAGTACCAAATGTATTCACTGAAACTGACAACGGTTTGGAAATTCCAATAGCATAGGAAAGTTGAATCAAGCATTTTTTTGCAACACCAGAAGCTACAATATTCTTAGCTAAATAACGAGCCACATAGGCTGCCGATCTATCCACCTTTGTGGGATCCTTGCCAGAAAACGCCCCGCCACCATGAGGTGCTGCTCCCCCATAAGTATCAACAATAATCTTTCTTCCTGTAAGACCAGCATCTCCATCTGGCCCCCCAATTATAAACCTACCGGTCGGATTAATATGCCATATTGTTTTATCACTTAGCCACCCGTCTGGCAAAACACTTATAATGTATGGCTCAACTATCGACCTAACGTCCAAGGAGGTAAGAGACGGGCTAACATGTTGAGTTGACAAAACAACACACGAAACCCCAACTGGATTACCATTTTCGTATTTGACAGTTAATTGAGATTTTGAGTCTGGTCCTAGATTCTTTTCAATTCCAGATTTTCTTGCGTCAGCTAATGATTGTAGGATTTTATGTGAGTATAGTAGAGGCGCTGGCATTAACTCTTTCGTTTCGTCTACAGCATACCCAAACATAATACCCTGATCACCAGCCCCGTTTTTGTCAACGCCCATAGCGATATTTGGGGATTGCTGATGAATTAAATTTTCAATCTGAACTGTCTTCCAATCAAAGCCCTCCTGCTCGTAACCAATGTCTCTTATGCAATCTCTTACAATCTGATCTGATGAGTCCATAAACTCACGTTGTTTAACAAAATCTTTAAGCGCAATTTCTCCACCGATTATAACTCTATTTGTTGTAGCAAATGTTTCACATCCAACCCTCGCAGTACTTTCATACGTTAACAAAGAGTCTAAAACCGCATCGGATATTCTATCACAAAGTTTATCGGGATGACCTTCAGACACCGACTCTGACGTAAACTCATAAGCTTTATTCATTTTATCATTCCCTTAATCACGAAGACTTATACCGGTTTACCAAACTGATAAATATTAAACTTACAATAGTCAACAGAACCACGATAGTTAACAAAAAGTTGCAAAACGTGGGCCCTAAACGAGAATAAAGAGTTGGTTGTGAACCTTTGGGCAAAAACTCCTCGATGTAACCCCTGGTCTCTAAATTTAATTGGGAAAGGATGCGACCAAAAGGACCTATCATAGCTGAAATTCCAGTGTTTGCTGACCTTACCATAGGCAAGCCACTTTCAATGGCTCTCATTCGAGCTAAAGTCAAATGTTGATATGGTCCACTAAACGCTCCAAACCAAGCGTCATTCGTAATATTAATTATCCAGCTTGGGCGCTTATCCCAATTTTTTTGATCTTCCGAAAAAATTGCCTCATAACAAATCCAAATTTTAAAAAATCCCAATTTTTTTGTTTTAAATATGCCATTTTCTTTGCCTGACGAAAAACCGATTAGCCCATCGCTAGCCAAACCGAGTATATTCAGGCTACTGAGAAATTCACCAAATGGAATATATTCGCCGAAAGGAACTAACTTAATTTTATCGTAGATCTCAATAATATCGCCGTTTTCTGCAAGTAAAAAAGCAGAATTAAATAGCTTTTTATTCTCTTTATCAAAACGCCGCGCTCCCAATAAGAGCGAGAGGCGTAACTCAGATGATATACCATCTCTTAACTTTAGGTTATCCATAATTTCATAACTTACGGAGGTCTCGGGCCATACAATTAAATCAACTCCTGTTTCTAATGCACTTTTGCTTAATGAAATATGCCTATTTAAAAAAGTCGCTGCTAGTTCAGGATTCCACTTTTCGGATTGCTGTATATTTGGTTGAACTATTCGTATCTTAACTGGATTTGTTCTTTCCACTAGCGGTAGACTTAACCTGTAATGTCCAAAAACATACAAGGCCAGTATTATAAGTAACGCAGTAATCGTCCCCACCCACACTCGAGACAATAAGAAAGCACACAAAATAGTTAAACCACTCAACCAATACGGACCGAAAAGCGCCAGAGATTGAGAAAATGGTGTATTAATCCAGATAGATGAAATCAGTCCCCAAGGAAAGTTAAATATCAACTCTGATCTAGCTAATTCCGATGATAAAAAAAATAAAAAAAATATTATAAGTCTTTGGTTTTTAGTTCTTCCATGTCCAACTACCGCAGCCAAAAAAAAACATAGAGAAAGTATAAAAGATAAAAATATCACTAGAAAAAAAAGTGCGATGGGGGCAAGCCACCCAGTCTTCTCTGATTCAACTAAAAAAGGTTCTACAATCCAAAAGAACGTTATACCAAAATAGCCGAAACCGAATGCAAACCCCCAAATAAATGACTCAAAACTTTTGGGTTGATGTTTTATCCAATAATAGCCAAGTAAAACTAATGCAGAAAAAGCTAAATATGGTAGATCAAATGGCATCTGTCCTGTCGCCAAGCTAATACCCAAAATAAGCAAAAACCAAAATGATTTAATATTAAAACTTCTGGTTAAAAAACTCATTCATTTTTCAATTTCTTTTTGCTGCGCCAAAAAAACTCGCAACCGCTTTATACTTCTTGGATCAGCCTCAACAACACTATATTCATTATTCATTTTGTCCCTAACAACTTCTCCACGAACTGGTATCCTGTTTGTGAGAGATGAAACTAACCCACCGATTGTATCGTATTCTTCTTCCATATCTTGATCTTTTAGTACAACACCCGTCTGTTCAAAGAAATCATCAAGTTCCAATCTTGCATGAACAAGATAGACACCCGGTCGTTCCTCAAGCCACAGTTGGTCTTCCTCGACATCATGTTCATCAATTATATCACCAACGACCTGCTCCAACAAATCCTCAATAGTAACCAACCCATCGACACCACCATATTCATCAATCACCAAAGCCATATGAATGTGCTCAGCTTGCATACGCTGTAAAAGAGTACCCAAAGTCATTGATGGTGGAACATATATTAACGGCCGCAAGACTGATTTTAAATCAAACATATTACTTGAACCGAACCCATGACCCAAAGCAAAATCTTTAAGATGGATAAGACCTAGCGGATTGTCCAACGTATCACTATAAACCGGAACTCGAGTGTAAGTGGACGTCCTAAAAACTTCAATTACCTCTTCAAAGGAAGCCTCATCTGACAAAGCTGTTATATCCGCTTTTGGAACAGAAATATCATCGAGCCTTAATTTTTGTAAATTCGTTAAATTTACTAACATCTCACGTGTGTTCTCTTTGGTAACATCTTTGATTTTGGATTGAATTCCTGGATTAATATTTTCGTCAGAAATGCTCGAATTTAACAATTTCTTTATCCATCCCCATTTTTTGCTTTTATATGGTTTTTGCGAAGGAGTCGAGATATCTGGACTTTCTTTAAAAATATCGCTCATACTTTAATACCTACCGACCAATCGTTTCGTACGGGTTTTTTATCCCTAATTCTGAAAGTAATTTCCTTTCAACATCTTCCATTAATCTTGCGTCTAGTTCATCATGATGATCAAAACCAATAAGGTGGAGACATCCGTGGACTAAAAGATGTGTAAGATGATTGTCAAAAATTATATTTGTCTCCTCAGACTCAATAGAGCATCTATCAAACGAAATGGCAAGATTTCCAATAAAATCAAACCCGTCAAAATCACCATACGATGTAGAAGTATAATTTGGTAATGCACCAGGTGTTGATCGCTTAAAATCATGCTCAGGCCAAGCAAGTATGTTCGTCGGAGTGCTAGAACCTCTATATTGTTTATTTAATTTCGCAAGTTCAAAGTCGTTACTAGCTAGAATAGATATCTCTAATTGTTTTTCTTTATGCAGTATTTTATCCACAATCAAATTTAATGACGATTGTGCTATTTTCTGAAGTGGTATCTTCTTCCACCTGTCATCTTTATATACAATATTAGCTTTTACCAAAATTTAAACCTAAGGACTCTCAACTGGCTCTAACAATTTTAACTCTCTTCTCTCTCTGACTTTTCAAAAGCTTCATAGGCCTTGATAATTCTGGTTACCATTTGATGGCGAACAACATCGTCTGAATTAAATAAAGAAAAATTAATACCCTTAACTCCTTTTAAAATCTTAATGGCAGACAACAAACCACTTTTCGTGCCACGCGGCAAATCAATTTGACTCGGGTCGCCAGTAATTACCATTCGAGAATTTTCTCCTAAACGAGTTAGAAACATTTTCATTTGCATTTCTGTGGTGTTCTGTGCCTCATCCAAAACTACAAAAGCATTAGAAAGTGTTCTTCCCCGCATAAATGCTAAAGGTGCAATTTCAATAATTTTTGCCTCTAGCATTTTTGTAATTTGTTGGCCTGGCAAGCAATCTTGCAACGCGTCATATAATGGTTGCATATATGGATCTACCTTTTCTTTCATATCACCTGGCAAAAAGCCAAGTCTCTCTCCGGCTTCTACAGCAGGCCGTGTTAAAATGATTTTATCTGCACCACCAGTTAAGTACAGGGATACCCCAACCGCAATCGCAAGATAGGTCTTTCCAGTACCAGCCGGACCAACTCCAAAAGTTAAATCGCCGTCTAACAAACTTTTGGCGTAGAGTTTTTGAGTAACAGTCCTCGGTAAAATTGTTTTTTTTCGAGTGACAATCTCAAACAAAGAATTAGACGGTTTTATATGGTTATTGCCATTTACGTTTTTTCTAAAATCGGACTCAAAAAATTCACTTGGCATTCTTATGGTGGCGTCGATATCTCCTGGTTCTAGACATTTTCCGGACTCAAGTTGAGAATATAAACTTTGCAAAACCATTGTCGCTAAACCACAATCATCCTGATCTCCAGAAATTTCAAATAGATTCCCACGTCTATGAATTTGAACTGAAATTTCATGTTCAATTTTTGATAAATTTGAGTCTAACTGACCACACAAGTCAATCATCAAACGGTTATCTGGAAACTCAATTATTCTTTGGAAATTTTTACTATTAGATAGTATTACCATCAATTCCTTACTAAATCCCTCGGCACAATACTTTTATTGTTCAACTTATTTTCTGTTTAAACTACACGATAATGTAGTATTTTAAAAGTAATTTTGTTTTGCACTCCTATATCATCTTTCCTTCCAACGAATTTGTTCGATACGATTTCATTTCAACTGGAATAATTTTGCCTAAAAGATCGAGTGATCCTTGTAAAAATACTGGCTGCAAGTACGGCGAACGACCGACGACCTGACCTTGTTCTTTTCCCTCTTTCTCAATTAACACCGAATATCGTCTACCAATCATATTTTGTTGAAACTGCTTTTGATGTTGCATCAGTAGGGATTGTAACCGTGATAGTCTTTCCGACTTAGTATCTTCCCCGATCTCCTTTAACTTCGCAGCAGGGGTTCCAGGTCTTGAGGAATACTTAAAACTGTATGCTTGAGCATACTTAACATCTTCGCATAACTCAAGAGTTGCTTGGAAGTCAGCTTCAGTCTCACCTGGAAATCCAACTATAAAATCCCCTGAAATTGCAACATCAGGCCTACTTTCCCGAACACGAGACAAAATACGTAAATAATGTTCCACACTATGTCGGCGATTCATCGCCTTTAACACTCGATCACTTCCCGATTGGATAGGAAGATGCAGGTAGGGCATTAATTTTTCCTCAGTACCAAATAACTTTATCAGAGAATCGGTCATGTCATTTGGGTGCGATGTAGTAAACCTTATCCTTTTTAAATCAGAAATTTTTGCTAACTCACTAATAAGTCTAGCTAACCCCCAATCCTCATTATGCCTAATGTACGAGTAGCCATTTACATTTTGACCAAGCAGGGTAATTTCAACCACTCCTTTTTCAACCAAAGAACGGGCCTCAGCTAATAAGTGAACAGGAGATCTTGACGCTTCAGAACCCCTCGTGTATGGGACAACACAGAACGCACAAAACTTATCACAACCTTCTTGAACCGTTAAAAAAGCAGCTGGTGGGAGTTTTTTTTTCTTTGTCTTAGGTAAGTACAAAAACTTGTCTTCAGTTGGGAAGTCAATGTCTATAGCCTTTTCTCCTGCCTCAACATTTCTCAACATTTTAGGCAAACGGTGGTACGATTGCGGTCCAACCACCAAGTCAACCAAGGGTTGGCGCCTAATTATTTCTTTTCCTTCGGCTTGGGCTACACATCCCATTACGCCAATTTTCAACTCAGGACTCTTATCTTTTACTTTTTTGTAACGACCCAGTTCTGAGTAGATTTTTTCTACTGCCTTTTCTCTAATATGACAGGTATTAACTAAGATTAAATCTGCACTATCCGGGCTACCTGTAATATCATAGCCTTCTGAGATTAAAGCTTCTCCAATTCGTTGGCTATCGTAAACATTCATTTGACATCCGTAGGTCTTTACAAACACTCGTTTCTTGTCCGCCATTTAGAATAGTCCAATCAAATTTAAAAACATTCATGAAAATACTAAGGGTATAGATGAAAACAAAATTAATGTTAAGTGTAAAGTCTAACGAAGGAATTTTAAAGAGGCCAGTTCATATCAAGCCTCGCCCTCGAAGAAGAGGTTCTATACTTGGGTCCCTTCCTCGGAAGGATTGATAAAGTTTGTCGGGTTCTACCGATCCACCAGAACTATAAATGAATGATTCTAAACTCTTTGATAGCTCTTTATCAAAAAAATCGTTTCTCTCACGAAACGCTTCGAAAGCATCAGAGTCCATGACTTCGGACCAAAGGTAAGAATAATAACCTGATGAATAACCATCCCCCGAAAAAATATGCGAAAAATTTGAAATGGCGTGACGCATTATGATACCCTCAGGCATATCAAGTTCTTCTAAAATCTTAGTTTGAACATTTTCGAAATCAGAGTATGGACCGCTAGAATGAATTTCTAGGTCGACTATAGCAGATGCTAAATATTCAATTGTTTTAAAACCAGAACCAAAATTAATTGAATCAACAAGTTTTTGAGTAAGCTCACCTGACATACTTTGTCCATCCTCTTTACTTAAAGCAAATTTTTTAAGAACCTCGGGCGTTAAAAGCCAATGCTCATAAAGCTGACTAGGTAGCTCTACAAAATCTCTTGCGACTGAAGTACCAGAGATCCGATTATAGGTTACATTAGACAATAGGTTGTGCAATGCATGACCAAATTCATGAAAAAGAGTCTTTGCATCATCAAAGCTCAATAATGCATCAGCATTTTTAGCTGGTTTGGCGAAGTTACAAACATTTAGGACAATAGGACTAACTATTTTATTTACACGCGACTGAGACCGAAAACTAGAGCACCATGCTCCCGATCGCTTACCATCTCTAGCGAAATAATCTCCAAGAAAAACTCCAATATGCTTGCCTTTTCGAGTCACCTCCCATGTTTTGACATCCGCGTGATAGCCTGAAAAGTTAACAGACTTAAATTCAAGATTAAAAAGCTGTTTTGCAACAAAAAAAGCTGCATCAACTATTGAATTTAATTCAAAAAATTGTCGTAAATCCTCCGGATTGTAATTAAAGAGCTTTTTTTGTACTTTAGCTTGATAATACCGCCAGTCCCAGGGTTTCACCGACCCAAAAACCTTCTCCACAATCATTAACTGTTTTATATCTTCTAACTCATTAAGAGCTTTACTTTTTGCATGTTTCCAAACTTCTTTAAGAAAGAGCCTAACATTTTCTGGATTTTTAGCCATCTCAGTCTCAAGCTTAAATGCAGAAAAACTTTCAAACCCTAGCAATCTAGCCCTCTCCTTCCGTAAGGAAACAATTTCTTGAACCAGTTTGTAATTGTTTGTACTATTTTTATTTGCACCGCGCGAGACCCAAGCGAGGAGGGCATATTTCCTTAAATCGCGCCTAGAGGAGTTTTCTAAAAAAGGAACAAGATGTGAGCGTGACAAAGTTAGAGTAGGCAATGAAGAGCCCCGATCAAGCCCAGATTGGATTAAAATTGAGATTAAATCAGGAGACAAACCGTCCAAGTCTTCATCAGATAATTCTAACTCCCAATTTTTTTCTTCAACCAAAATATTCTGGGAAAATTGAGTGCCCAATTCCGCCAGTCGAGTCATTATTTTCCGAAGTTTTAATTGATCAGAATTAGAAAGCTGCACTCCCGACCGGATGAAATCACTTCGATATAAATACAAAACACGTTTTTGTTCATCGGTTAAAGCTAGCTTCTTTGACTCAATCAAAGTATACAATTTGTCGATTCGAGAAAAAACTTCAGTGTTCGTCAGAACTTTAGCATAAAAACTACTGACCTCTGTAACAAACTCGACTTGGATTTCCTCAAGTTTTTTGTTTGAGTTTGAACTTACTAAATTAAAATAAAGTGCGCTCAATCTAGAGAGCAATTCATCAAAGGTTTCTAGAGCCTCTATTGTATTCGCAAAATCTGGAAGCGCTTTTTCCCTTGAAATAATTCCTAAATTTCGTGTTGCTTCGGAAATTGCTTCTTTAAGTGCGGGTAAAAAATCTTCTTCTTTCACGTCGCCAAAGTTTGGTAGGCCAAAAGATTCCCTCCAACACTGATTTAAAATGTTCAAAAACAATTCCTTTCTGTTAGATTAAACTTAAATTTACCATATAAAAAAAATGAGTCGCAAATGTTTACTTACTAGTCGTAGCTTTAATTTAAAATTTTAAATGTGCAAGGTACATCATACAAAAAGAAGATGGAGATATTTAATGAAGAATAATGTAAAAGCGCTAATTGTTGGTGGAGGCGCAATTGGTGTAAGCGTCGCTTATCACCTTGCAAAAGCTGGTTGGAAGGATGTCATTTTATTGGAACGGGATGAATTAACTTCTGGGTCAACTTGGCATGCTGCAGGACTGCTCCCACTTTTCAACATGTCTTTTGCTACCAGCCACATTCACGATTACTCTGTTAAATTTTATAAAGGACTTGAAAACGAAACTGGGTTAAACCCAGGGTTTTCAATTGTTGGTAATTTGCGTATGGCTCAAACCCAAGAAAGAATGGATGAATATATGTTGTATGCCTCTACGGCAGAGACAGTGGGGATTCCTTATGAGTGGCTTAGCCCAAAAGAAATTAAAGATCGATGGCCCCTGGTGCGAACAGAAGATCTAAAAGGGGCAATTTTTCACCCTACTGACGGATACATTAATCCTGCGGATGTAACCCAAGCGATGGCAAAAGGTGCAAGAAACTTTGGTGTTGAAATTTACCGAAAATTTCAAGCCAACAGTTTCAATTGGACGGGAACGGAATGGCTTGTCAAAGGAACTCAAATGATCGAAGAAGGTGGCAATTTGGTTAACGGGTCAGAGGAATTCGAATTTACAGCAGAACACGTGATTACAGCCACAGGAAACCATGCTCAAACCACAGCTCGATTACTGAATATAAAAATACCTGCGATCCCTGTAGAACATCAATTTATTGTAACTGAAAGCGATAAAGAACTTCTTGAGTATAGAAAGACCAACCCAGAGCACCCGGTACTTCGTGACGCCGATGCAAAATGGTATGTGCGTGAGGAACGTGGAGGATGGATCCTTGGACCATATGAAAAAAATGCGCCTGCAAGATTTGAACATGGTGTACCTAATACCTTTCGCGCAGATCTATTTCCTCTAGATTTAGATAGAATCGAAAAAGAATATCTCTCAATGATCCATCGAATTCCATCTACAGAAGAAGTTGGTTTAAAAGATGATTTCAACGGACCAATTTGTTATACTCCAGACGGAAATCCGCTCGTAGGTCCTGCCCCTGGTTTACATAATATGTGGTTGGCGGAAGGCTTTTCTTTCGGGATTACCGCTGCTGGGGGAGTAGGCCACTATCTAGCTCAATTGATGACTGAAGGAGAGGCTGATATAGATATGGCAAGCCTTGACCCTAAGAGATTTGGCAACTGGATAACAACAGAATATTCTGCAAGAAAAAATGAAGAATGCTATGATCATGTATATGTTCTTCATCACCCAGATGAAGAGAGAGTAGCTTGCAGACCTCTTCGAACTGCTCCGAGTTATGAAAGAATGAGAAAAAACGGTGCTCAATTTGGTGCTGTAAACGGCTGGGAAAGGCCAAATTATTTTGCTCCAGAAAATTTTGATGATCAGGCCTCTCGAAGCTTTCGAAGAGGTAAATGGTGGAAATACGCTGTAGAAGAAGCCAAAGCTATTCGAGAGGAGGTGGGGCTCATAGACGCTACAGCGTTTACAAAGCACTTAATCAAGGGACCGGGCGCGACAAAGTTCTTAGATTGGTTTACGTGTAATAAATTGCCACACATTGGAAAAATAAATCTTTCATACGCCTTAACTTCAGCCGGAACAACTCGATCAGAATATACTATAGTTCGGCAGGCAGAAAATGAGTATTATTTGGTCTCGGCTGGAGCATGGACAAATTATGACGCCGATTATTTACGAAAAGCAGCGGAGAAAAAAATTGGCGCCTTCGGATATATTGAAATACACGACTGTACAAATCAGTGGGGTGTTTTTGCTATCGCTGGCCCTAAATCTAGAGACTTAATTAAGTCAGTTATAAGTCATTTTGATAAAGATAACGTTTTATCAAACAAACAATTTCCATGGTTATCATATAGAAATATTGAAATCGGAATGTGTCCGGTAAAAGCAATAAGGGTCGCCTATACCGGTGAATTGGGTTGGGAACTACATCACCCTATGGAAATGCAAAACTACCTTTTTGATAAATTACTTGAAGCTGGCAAACAATTTAATCTTAAGTTGGTTGGCGCAAGAGCACAGAACTGGCTGCGGCAGGAGAAATCGTATCGAGCTTTTGGAACTGAACTGGGAAGAGATGCGACACCACTTGAGGGAGGATTAGATAGATTTATTGATATGACTAAGAGTTTTCTAGGAAAAGAAGCATTAAAAACCAAACCAATCAGATCAAAGTGCGTTACAGTCCTATTAGATGGTCCCGAAGATGCTGATCCTTGGGGCCGGGAAGCTATTTATTTCAATAATAATAAAATAGGTAGGTTAACATCTGGAGGGTACTCTGTCTATTTTCAACGCAGTATTGCGATCGGCTATGTTTCACGAGAGTACGCTCATGTTGGACAAAAACTTCAAGTGAAAATGTTTAATGAACTATGGGATGCCGAGGTAGTTAATGATAGCCCCTATGATCCCAAAAATGAAGCAATTAAACGAGACGGAAAAATCATAATTTAATGATTGAATTCTAGCTATTTTCGAGAGTGCTCAGAGCGCGTGTAAAGGTTTTTACGTCAGTGTTGCCACCGGTTAAAACTACTACAACTTTGTCGCCTTTAATTTGATCTTTACGAAATAATGCCGATGCAAGAGCCACGGCACCACCCGGTTCTACAATTAATTTCAAATGTTTAAAAACATATGCAATTGTTATTAATACTTCCAGATCGGATACCACTAATCCTTTACCTGCAAATTCCTTGAGAATTGGAAACGTCAATTCACCCGGTGTAGGTGTCAAAATTGCATCACAAATCGAACTGTGGGACCCAATGTTCACTTCCCGTTTACCGCTTTGTAATGAACGCGATGTATCGTCGTAATACCTCGGCTCACATGGACGAACTCGTAGGTAGGGAGCAACTTCAGCCAATGCAATAGAGACACCGGCCGTCAAACCGCCACCACCGCAACACACTAAAACATCAGCATTCTTAATAGAATATTTTGATACCTGAGATGCAAGTTCAAGGCCAATAGTTCCCTGGCCCGCTATCACATTTTCATTGTCATAAGGTTTAATCAAAGTAAGCCCGCGATTTTTTGCGATCGAAATACCAATCTCCTCACGACTTTCTTTCAATCTGTCATAAAGAATTACCTCCGCACCATATGATTTTGTATTTTCAATTTTCACTTTTGGTGCATCGAAAGGCATTATTATTAATACCGGGCAAGAAAAAACCTTGGCAACAGCAGCAATCGCTTGGGCATGATTACCCGATGAATACGCTATTATACCTTTTTTTTGTTGTTCTTTTTTTAGAGCAGAAATAGCTGACCAAGCTCCCCTGAATTTAAAACTTCCCGTATGCTGAAGACATTCCGCTTTTATCAACACTTCTCGACCAGCAATCTTATCTATAAATGGAGATGAGAGAAGTGGAGTATCTCTTATATTTCCCCTAATGCGTTCATCAGCCGCGTAAATCGATTTTATTGAGACCACATCACTTTTCCTTTAACTGTTCATTTGTCAAACTAAAATCTACCATAAAAATAATCAAATATTGTATGATTCTATGTGTCTAGTTAGAAATTTAATTTATTAATGCTTCTACATGAGTGAGATCAATACCTATTTCGTCAGGTTGAAACGGAAGTCTGTCATAAGGTAGATTCAATCTATTTATCCAAACTGTTTTAAAACCAAAGCTCGAAGCACCAGCAATATCCCAACCATTCGAGGAAACAAAAAGTACTTCATCAATCTTAAAATTTGTGTGATCTAATACCATTTCATAAACTTTTGAGTTAGGCTTGAATACACCTATTTCATCGACTGACAAGACAGCTTTAAAATAAGATTTTACCCCAGAATTTTTCACTGCTGCGTCGAGCATAAACTTGGATCCATTGGATAAAATCGCACATGTAATATTTCTCGTGCTCAAGTTTGATAAGACTGACTTAACCTCAGTGTAAGTATCTAACTCTCTGTAGAGGTTAAGAAGTCTTTTTTTTAGCTCTGCATCTCGGTCCAATCCAACCAATTCTAATGCATAGTCGAGGGCACTTTCGGTAATTTGCCAAAAGTCGTTATATTCTCCTAAAATATTTAATAGCCAACTATAAGATAATTGTTTTTCTCTCCAATTAGCAGAAATTAACGGCCAGAACTCCGCAAATTTCTCTCTTCCCGGCTCAGCGGCACATTTGCGAGCAGCAGAATTTACATCAAACAAAGTTCCATAAGCATCAAAAACACAGACTTTAAAACTCATATTACACTCCAAACGATACTTTTTAGAGTATCAAGAACTAGTTAACTGAGGCATTCCAATAGTATGGTAACCACCGTCTACAAAAATTACTTCGCCGGTCGTATGCTTTCCATAATTACTGAGTAAATAAAGTGCGGTACCACCGACCGATTCTTGTGAAGGATTTTCCTTCAATGGAGAATTTTCCTCCGCTGTTCGATAAACTGTTCGCGCACCACCAATCGCTGCACCAGCAAGAGTTTTCATTGGTCCTGGACTAATGGCATTAACCGTTATTCCTTTTTCGCCGAGATCATTCGCTAAATACCTAACTGTTGACTCTAGCGCGGCTTTAGCTACACCCATCACATTATAATTAGGGGTGACTCTCTGGCTCCCCATATAAGTTAAAGTTACTATAGATCCTCCATCTTTCATTAGCGGTACGGCTCTGCGAGACAGATCGATCAAGCTGTAACAAGAGATATCTAACGAATTTGAAAAATTAGATCGCGAAGTATTTATAAAACTTCCAACAAGCTCCTCCTTATCAGAATATGCTATCGCATGAACCAAAAAATCTAATTTTCTCCAATTTTTCTGAAGCTTATCAAAAACGATTTTCAATGATTGTTCATCTTGAACATCCGCAGGCAAAATAAGCTTTGAACCAATACTTTCCGCGAGAGGCCTTACACGTTTTTCAAAAGATGCAGTTTGGTAAGTGATTGCTAACTCTGCTCCATGTTTTGCAAGAACACTGGCGATACCCCATGCAATGGATCTTTCATTAGCTACTCCAATAACCAGCCCTCTTTTTCCCTCCATAAGATTGATCATAAAACTAATCCAAAAATTTACTCAGCGCTAGCGTCGCATTTGTTCCACCAAACCCAAAACTATTGGATAAAATCGTATCTATTTCAATATTCTCAATACTTTCTGTAAGAATTTCCTTTTGATTGATATCAGGATCTAAAAATGAAATGTTCGCACTAGCAGCTAAGAAATTATTCTTCATCATCAAGATACAATAAATTGCTTCCTGTACTCCAGTTGCCCCCAAACTATGCCCAGTGATCGACTTAGTAGAAGAGATTGGTGGAATGGAGTCCCCAGTAAAAACTCTTCGTACCGCCTCAACCTCAGCAACATCTCCGACAGGCGTGGAAGTTCCATGAGCATTAATGTAAGTTACTTTCCTATCTTTAATTGTGGATAACGCCAAGTTCATCGACCTCTCACCGCCTTCGCCAGAGGGGGCAACCATATCGTAGCCATCCGATGTTGCACCATAACCGGTCACTTCAGCATATATATTTGCGCCTCTTGAAATGGCGTGGCTCAATTCTTCTAAAACTATCACGCCTCCTCCACCTGCGATTACAAACCCATCACGGTCTCTATCAAAAGCACGAGCAGCCAACTCTGGAGTATCATTATACTTGCTAGACATAGCACCCATCGCGTCAAATAAACACGACAGTGTCCAATCTAATTCTTCTCCTCCACCAGCAAAAACTATATCTTGCTTGCCAAATTGTATCTGCTCTGTGGCGTTGCCAATACAGTGCGCAGACGTCGAGCATGCCGAAGTAATAGAATAATTAACACCTTTAATTTTAAATGGGGTAGCAAGACAAGCTGAATTTGTTGATGACATTCCTCGCGTTACCATAAAGGGACCCATTCGTTTAGGACTACCCTTTTCAACAACGGTCTTGTGCGCACTGAAAAGATTTTTAGTTGATGGGCCCCCAGAACCCATGATTAAACCCGTGCGTTCATTTGAGATTTCTTGTTCAGTTAAACCACTATCTTTTATTGCATCTTGCATAGCGATAAAATTATAAGCAGCACCCTCTCCCATAAATCTTAACTGCCTCTTATCAATATAATCTGATACTTCAATATCAGGCCTTCCGTGTATTTGGCTTCTAAAACCATGGTCTGCATAATCCGGTGCAAAGCTAATTCCTGATTTTCCAGAACGTAACGATGCTGTCACTTCCTCAGCATTTACTCCGATTGAAGAAACTATTCCTATACCAGTAATCACCACTCGTCGCATATACCATTCCTTCTAATTCTCAAAAAAACTTCGCTATCATTCAGTAAATAGACCAACTTTAAGGTTCTTTGCCGAATAGATTTCTTCTCCATCAGCATACATCAAGCCATCGGCCAATGCTAACTTCAACCTTCTGTCAATAATTCTTGTAAAATTTATTTCATAAGTAACCAATTTCGTTGTTGGGACAACCATACCGGTAAACTTAACTTCCCCCACGCCCAAAGCCCGGCCACGACCTATCATCCCCCGCCAACCAAGATTAAAACCAGTTAATTGCCATAATGCATCCAGACCAAGACACCCTGGCATCACCGGGTCATTTACAAAATGGCATTTAAAAAACCACAAACCAGGATTGATGTCATATTCTGCAATCACGTGACCTTTACCTTCTGATCCACCATCGGATGAAATTTCATTAATTCTATCGATCATTAGCATTGGAGGCATAGGTAGTTGAGGGTTGCCTTCGCCAAACAATTCCCCATTTGCACATGAAATCAAACCATCATAATCAATACTACTTATTTTTTTAGTCATAAAAAAGATTACCTTCTTTTAAAATCTTATTCCATCAAAATTTAATTAATATCTATCATCAGATTCCATTAATCCACACCAATGATTACTTTTATTACTTTTTCCAAAATAATTTAAAGACGTAAAAGAAGTATTCGACTCTATAACATTAACTTGAATTAGCCATAAAAAAAATGTTAAAATGAAAATATATTTTTTTGGAAGATAATTTTGTAATGAGCCTAATCAAGAAATCAAATGCTAATAGTGATATCAGCCGTTCTCTTAACTGGGTATCGCGTGCTGGCTTAAGACCAACAAAACAAAGAATAAAGTTAGCACAACTCCTAATTGGTGATGGAGAAAATAAACATATCACTGCTGAGGGCTTATTTGATTTGGTAAAAAAAAGTAATATGGGTGTATCTCTTGCAACCGTTTATAACACACTCAAAGCATTTTGTGATGTCGGTCTTATTAATGAAGTAATGGTAGACGGTGGAAAATCATATTTTGATACTCGACTAGATGATCATCCTCACTTTTTTTGGGAGGATACTGGTCAGATATCCGATGCACCATCTGATTCTCTGGAAATTATTAATTTACCTAATCCACCAAGTAAATATGAGATTACAAAAGTAGATGTAATTATCCGTGTAAAACAATTAAAATAATGTGGTAGTAAACGTAACCGCCTGAATTTTAGCAAAAGTATTTGGAACAAAACATGAACAAAAATATTGATATTATTTGCTTATGGTTTCCTTACCTACCAGTAGAAATATCATTTGGGCACCATTACGAATTTAAAAAAAATCCCTTCGCAATAACTTCACAACAAAGAAATAACTGGATTTTATATTCAATAAATCCTTTTGCAGAATTATTAGGTTTAAAATTAGGAATGAGTCTTAGTGAAGCTCATATACTCTGTACAAATCTGGTAACGGAAAAATACAATCATAACAAAAAAAACTCCTTCATGATTAATCAAGCAAAATGGTGTAGTCAATTTACACCAAGGATTTCAATTGAAAAAGAATCCACACTATTACTCAACTTAAAAGGATGTACTCATCTTTTTGGTAATGTAGAAAATGTAATAAAAAAGATTCATACTCATTTTGAAAAAATAAATATAAGTGTTGAATCTAGTTCTGGAGAAAATGTAACTGTAACCAGAGCACTAGTAAAATTTAATCCAAATAAATTTACAAAAAGCAATCAATTTATAAAAACTAGCTACACTAGTAAGATATGTTCAAATTCTATAATAAAAAGTGATCGTAATTTCTTAAAGAAAATACCTATTGAAGCATTAAAATTAGATTCATTAGAAAAAGAAGAATTAAAATATTTGGGAATAGAGACTGTTCACCAACTACAAAATATACCATACAAAGACTTATTGACAAGATTTGGACCAAAGTTAATTGAAAAGTTAAAAAAAATTATTGGTATTGATTCTGAACTGGTACCATATGTAAAATTGGAAAATAAATTATCACGAAGCATGAAATTGCCTGAACCAATTAGCTTGTTGTCGGATATAATTAAATTATTTGAAAAACTCACAAGGTCTATTTGTAAATATTTAAAAGACATAAATAAAGGAACCAGAATCCTTAATTTTCAAATATATCTAACAGATCATACTAAACAATTAATACAAATAAAAACATCTGAAATAACATCAAANCCAGAAAATTTTATAATGTTATTTAAACCAAAAATTGATCAANTTGACGCTGGTTTTGGAATAGATTTTATAAGAGTCTATGCNCATGAAACCAAAGATCTTTTTTCAAAACAAGACAACTTACAAATCAATAATTTACAAAAGGATATTTTTATTCATCAAATATTAAAAAAAGAAGAATATAAAAACTTAATTTCAAAATTAAGTAACAAAATAGGGTTTGACTCTCTCATTCACTTACAACCAAGCCAAAGCCATATTCCTGAAAATAATGTTCAAAAAGTTTCTGCTGTTTACTGCTCTCCAAAATTGTCTTGGCCAGCACGTATACATGAACGCCCATTATTGATGTTTAAACCAGAAAGAATTGAAATAATTAAATATAAAAAATTTCCTAAACTATTTATCTGGCGTAAAAAACAATATAATATAAATGTAAAATTTGGACCCGAACGAATAGCAGCAGAATGGTGGTTAGATAATCCACAATGGCGAACTGGCNTGCGCGATTATTGGAAAGTTGAAACTAAATGTGGAATTAGGCTTTGGTTGTTTGAAGCTAAAGGTGCAGAAATTAATGGTGGATGGTACATTCATGGTAATTTTATCTAATAATATCAAAATTTTAGTGAATTCAAAATAAAATAAATATGAGGTAGAATTGAAAAAAAATATTTCTATAAATGACACATCTCAAGCAGTCGGCCTAGATATAGCGTTAGAATTAGCTACTTTTATAACGGGGAAAAGTAATATGCATTACGGAATCTGGGATAACTTACAAGTAAATTTGGGAAATCTTAGAACCGCTCAAGAGGCATATACTGAAAAACTATTTTCTTACCTTCCGCAAAAAAAACATTTAAATATCCTAGATATAGGTGGCGGGGCTGGTGAAACAGCGAATAAATTAATTAAACTTGGGCATAAGGTTACGATTGTTGTACCAAGCCCTATTTTAGCCAAATATTCTCAAAAAAANACTTCTAACAAAGCTAAGATTGAATTNTGNACTTTTGAAGATTTTCAACCAAAAAANAATGAATTATTTGATATATGCCTTTTTTCTGAAAGCTTCCAATATATACCATTANACAAAGCTATAAAAAAATCTAAACATCTTCTCAATAAAAACGGTAAAATCATTATTTCTGACTGTTTTCGTTCAAACNTGAGATTTACAAGCTTACANAGACCTCCNGGTGGAGGTCATTCTCTTCAAAAAATGTATAACGAAATTAATTTAAATAACCTTGAGATAGTCATAGAAGAGGACATAACAAAATCAGTATCAGCTTCAATAGATTTAGAGCAAAGGTTTTATAATACTGTTGGTGTCATAACAAAAAGAATTATTCAATCTTATTCCAATAGAAATAGATTTACATTCAAAATGATAAAAATTATTTATAAAATATTATTAAGTTACAAAAAACGGACACAGTTAAATGATAGATTATTTAATAATTCACGCAATTCTGAAGCATTTGAATTATATAATAATTACATGATTTTTTTACTCAAACCACGTATTTAATAATATTTAGAAATAAAAACTTTTATATTTTAGAACAAAACAAGAACATAAATTATGTCTTATGTAGAATTATCAATAAAATCTAATTTTACTTTTTTAAAAGGAGGAAGCCATCCAGAGGAGTATGCTCATAGAGCCACAGACTTGGGATTAGACTCTTTTGCTATAACAGATGAAAATTCAGTATCAGGCATAGTAAGAGCTCATAACGAACTTAGAAAAATNAAATCAANTATCTCTNAAAAAAATACTAATAACCTTGTAAATACTAGATTAATTCCCGGAACAGAAATAAATTCATATGAAGGATTAATAATAACAGCCTTAGCTAAAGATCGTATTGGTTGGGCGAATATATGTAGAATTTTAACGCAGGGTAAATTAAAAGAGAAAAAGGGTTCTTGTAAAATCACAATAAATGAAATTCTTAAATACGGAAATCATATTGCTTTTTTATTACATTTACCCAAAAACATCAATCACGATAAATGGATAAACTTATCAAAAAAAATTATAAATCGATTTCCAGAAACATCACTGATTTTATCACCTCAATATGATGGCCAAGATTCATTGTTGTTTATGAAGACTGCAAAATTAGCTAAAAGTCTAAACATTAAACTTTCAGCATCAGCATGTCCAATAATGCATCATAGCAAAAGACGTAGAATAGTAGACGTATTGAGCGCTATTCGCAATAACTGTACAATAGAGAATCTAGGATATTTAGCAGAAAAAAATGCAGAACGCCGTATCCGAAGCCCAGATGAACTAAAAGAAATATTCATTAACTACCAGGATGCTCTAACTAATAGTGCAAATATAGCAAAATCATGTAAATTTTCATTAGATGAGTTGAAACATCAATATCCATCAGAAATTCATGATGGAGAAACCCCAAATTCAAAACTAACTAGATTAACATATGAAGGTTTAAATTGGCGTTATCCTCAGGGNGTACCAACCCAAATACAAAAACAAACAGACCACGAATTAATTCTCGTAAAGAAATTAAACTACTCACCATATTTTTTNACTGTTTATGACATAGTGAACTTTGCAAGATCAAGAAATATCCTATGCCAAGGACGTGGGTCTGCTGCTAATTCAATAATTTGTTACTCACTTGGCATTACTTCAGTTAGCCCGGAAGTAGGAACAATGGTATTTGAAAGATTTGTCTCAGAATCTCGCAACGAACCTCCAGATATAGATGTCGATTTTGAGCATGAAAGACGAGAAGAAGTAATCCAATATATTTATAANAAATTTGGCCGTCATCGTACAGGCTTATGTGCAACTGTTGTACATTATAGAAAAAAAAGAGCCCTTCGTGAAATTGGTAAGGTTATGAATATATCTATTGATACCATAACAATACTATTATCTCAGTTATCTAGTTGGAAAAAATCAGGATCAAAACACGACAAACTTAAAGAAATTGGCCTTAATCCCTCAAATAGAAGGTTGCTACAAACATTAAGCTTAGTTGATGAAATGATTGGTTTTCCAAGACATTTAAGCCAACATGTTGGTGGTTTTGTNATTACTGAAGACAGATTAGATGAATTAATCCCAATTGAAAATGCAACAATGCTAAATAGAACCGTTATATCTTGGGACAAGGATGACATAGACACTTTGGGTATATTAAAAGTAGATATACTAGGACTTGGGATGCTAAGTTGCATAAAAAAAGCCTTTTCACTTATTAATAGTTATCANAATAAAAATTATGATTTAGCAAGTATTCCANCAGATGACACTAATGTTTATGATATGTTATGCAAGGCAGATACTATTGGTGTTTTTCAAGTTGAGAGTCGTGCTCAAATGAATTTTTTACCCCGAATGCTTCCACGATGTTTTTATGATTTAGTCATTCAAATTGCAATTGTAAGACCCGGTCCAATACAAGGCAATATGGTACACCCTTACATAAAACGTCGACAAGGAAAAGANCCCATANAGTTTCCTTCTAACCCTCTGAAGAAAATATTAAATAAAACCTTAGGTATTCCGTTATTTCAAGAGCAAGCTATGCAAATTGCTATAATTGGAGCTGGATTCAGTCCAGAAGAGTCAGATAGATTACGCCGTGCCCTCGCTACTTTTAAAAATAATGGTAATGTTAGTATCTTTCACAAAAGGTTTATTAGTGGAATGCTAGCAAATGGTTATGATAAGAAATTCTCAGAAAAATGCTTTTCACAAATAGAAGGGTTTAGTAAGTATGGTTTTCCAGAAAGCCATGCCGCGAGTTTTGCTTTAATAGTATATGCATCTGCATGGATTAAATGCNATCACCCAGGTATTTTTGCGTGCGCACTATTAAACTCACAACCAATGGGTTTTTATTCAACAAGTCAAATTATTACCGATGCTATGAGACATGGTGTAAAAATAAGGCCTGTATGCATAAACAACAGTTTGTGGGATAATACAATTGAACGTGATAAAAAAAANAATTTAACATTAAGAATTGGTTTTAGACAAATCCGAGGTTTATCAAAATCAGTCATAGAAGAAATTATTACTTTACGAAAACATGGTTTTCAAAGCATTTATGATTTATGGTCTCGGTTAAATTTACCGTACCAAAGCATTTCTANATTAGTAAAATCAGATTGTTTCTCTAGCTTAGGCCTCAAAAGAGAAGAAGCATTATGGGAAATTCAACGACTGCGTTCCCAGAAAAGCCCTTCCTTATTTCAAAATATGCCAGCTAAAAACACCAAAAAAAATGGTACAACTAAACTACCTAACACTACAATAGGAACTGAATTATTAAAAGATTATAAAAGTTTCAATTTCAGTTTACGTTCNCACCCAATGGCATTACTNAGACAAATATTAAATACAAAATACTAAGTTAACCACAATATACAAACNTTATGTTGCGATCTAAACCTATAACTAAATTAAGACGACTTGGATCGATACCAGAATTTACTACTTGACCATGAACCAGAATGCGGGTGTTGTCGGGGTATTGCATCGCTTGTAATGCGGTCTCAGGCTGTCCAACTAAGAAACTCAAAGTATTTGCCATACAAGAACCATCCTCTACCACCTCGCTTGGAGGAATGTTAATGGCAGTATTACCTAAATTATCGGCGGATACCTTTACTTCCACATCGCTTCCTGCAGTATTGCATCCCAATAAAATTAAAGAGAAACTAACAATAAGAAATATCAATCTAGCCACATTACATTCCTTTCAAACTATAAATCTTTATTAATTTTTCTGCGCGAAATTAACTCTTTTACTACTGATGGATCAGCTAGGGTTGAAGTATCACCTAAATTTGAAAAATCATTTTCAGCAATTTTTCTCAATATTCGTCTCATAATTTTTCCTGATCGAGTTTTTGGAAGATTAGGAGCCCATTGTATTACGTCTGGCTTCGCTATCGGACCTATCTCTTTACGAACCCATTTTTCAAGCTCATCTCTTAGTTCGTCAGACGGATCTTCCCCTGACATGAGTGTCACATAGGCATAAATACCTTGCCCTTTAATCTCATGCGGGAAACCGACGACTGCGCTCTCACTAACCTTTGGATGAGCGACCAATGCACTTTCTACTTCTGCGGTTCCCATTCTATGGCCGGAAACATTGATGACATCATCTACGCGACCAGTGATCCAATAGTAACCATCAGAGTCTCGCCTACAGCCATCACCAGTAAAATAATAGCCACTAAAATCAGAAAAATACGTCTCAACAAATCTCTGATGATCCCCAAAAACTGTTCTCATCTGACCAGGCCAACTGTCCTTAATCGCTAGTACGCCTTCACATTCCAACTCCATGAACTCTTTTCCTGTAACAGGATCTAAAACAGCTGGTATCACACCAAAAAATGGTCGGGTGGCAGATCCCGGTTTAGTCGGTATTGCACCGGGCAGGGGAGAAATCATAATTCCTCCCGTTTCAGTTTGCCACCAAGTGTCGACAATTGGACATTTGCCTTTACCTACAACCCGATGATACCAGTTCCATGCCTCTGGATTAATTGGCTCCCCAACGGATCCTAGTATTCTAAGACTCGAAAGATCACAAGCATTAACGAACTCTTCTCCCTGACCCATTAATGCTCTCAAAGCTGTAGGTGCCGTGTAAAATTGATTAACAGAATGTTTTTCACATATCTTCCAAAAGCGTGAAGCATCAGGGAAAGTAGGAATACCTTCGAACATTAGAGTGGTTGCACCATTTGCAAGCGGACCATAAATTATATAAGAATGCCCGGTAACCCATCCAACATCAGCAGTACACCAATAAATATCCCCGTCCTTATAATCAAAAACATATTTATGCGTCATTGATGCGTACAAAAGATACCCACCTGTCGAATGTTGAACACCTTTCGGTTTACCTGTTGAACCGGAAGTGTAAAGAATAAACAAAGGATCTTCTGCCTGCATTGGCTCGGGCGGACACTCATTTTCAACTGTTTTCAAAAGCTGTTTATAAGAGTAATCCCTGCCAGATTTCATATTCACTTGAGACATAGTTCGCTCTACAACTAAAGTGGTAACGTCACCAGAAATCATTAATGCTTCGTCGACGTTCACCTTTAAAGGAGTGTTTTTCCCTCCACGAGGAGCTTCATCAGCAGTAACAATTAGTTTAGCCCCGCAGTCTTTAATCCTACTTGCTAACGCCTCCGGCGAAAAGCCTGCAAAAACTATTGAATGAACGGCACCAATTCGAGCCGAAGCGAGCATCGCGTAAGCGGCTTCTGGTATCATCGGGAGATATAATACAATCCTATCGCCTTTTGACACTCCTAAGCTTTTATACACATTGGAAAGCTTACACACATTTTCGAACAACTCTCGGTAAGAAATCTTCTTGTCCGATAAAGGATCGTCCGACTCCCAAATTATGGCGGTGTCATCGGCCTTGTCGGCCAAGTGCCTATCGATACAATTAACTGAAGCATTGATAAGACCATCCTCAAACCACTTGATTGACACATTCGAGGATCTAAATGAAGTATCCTTTACCTTGGTGAACGGTTTTATCCATTCTAATTTTTTTGCCTGTTGTCGCCAAAAAGTCTCAGGCGATTCGACAGACAACGTATACATTTCCTGATATCGCTGGTCATCAATCAAACTGGAAGAAATAATATTTTCTGATGGTTGGTAAAATTCCTTACTCATATTAGTTCACTCTCAAATTTAAAAATTAATATTAATTTATTTCAGATGAAGTGTTCATTCTACAAGAACCATTACGCAATATCTAGTTTCTTTTACCAAATCCTAATCTACAGAACTTTAGATATTGATTCCGCCAGAAATTCAATTTTTTCTGGGTGCAAACCCGCAATATTTATTCGACTATCTGCAACCATATATATTCCATATTTTTCTCTTAAAATTTCAACATTTCTGGTATTTAAACCTAATCGCGAAAACATGCCTCTGTGATCTGCAATAAAATTAAACCGATCGGATTTCGTCTTCTCACGTAGCGATTTTGATAAATTTAATCGCAACGCCAGCATTCCTTTCCTCATTTCCTCAAGTTCAGTTTGCCATTTTTGTTTCAACTCTGGGTCACCTAAGATTAATTCTACTGCCGCAGCCCCATGATCTGGAGGAAACGAAAATGTTAATCTATTTAAAGACTTAAGATTATCTTCTGCTAATTTTGCGGCTAAATTTTCCTCTGCCACGACTATCGCTGCCCCGACCCTATCACGATATACGCCAAAATTCTTGGAGCATGACGCACCAATCATCATATTTGGAACCTTGGAAGCCATCAATTGCAACCCCATTACATCATTGTTCAAGCCATCACCAAATCCCTGATAAGCGATATCAATCAGTGGGATTAAATTTTTTTCTAGGCACATATTTGTAATTTCAGTCCACTCCTCTATCGTTAGATTTGCTCCTGTTGGATTGTGGCAACACCCGTGTAGAAGAAGAATATCTCCTTGAGCTGCAGTATTGAGATCCTCACACATTCCTTCAAAATCAACCGAACAAGTCATTTCGTCAAAATAACGATAACTTTTCATGGGCAACCCTAAATGTTTTAAAATTGCTGGATGATTGGGCCAAGTAGGCATTGAAACCCAAACGTTAGCAGTCGGTCGAGCAGCCCTAATTAAAAGAAATAATTGGTGTAGAGCACCAGTGCCACCAGGAGCTTGCGCCCCGACAATCCGAGACTTGGAAATAGATTTATTTAAAGTCAAGTCTACCATTTGATCAATGAAACCCAAAGAACCCAACAGACCGACATAACTTTTTGAAATTTGATTATTCAAGAGATGACGCTCTGCAATTTTTACTGCCTCAACGATTGGCGTCAGACCAGTCTTATCCTTGTATACTCCGACACCAAGATCAATTTTATTTTCTCGATCGTCACGAGCAAACATTCCCATTAAGGCCATGATATTGTCTGCCGGTTGAGCCATTAAATTTTCAAACATTTCATTTTCCCATTTCTTTTACATTTTGTAACTATCTTTATATCTTGACTTAGTTAGAACCCGTGTCGCTTTTTTTTTATTTTTTAACATAAAACCAATTTTTTTGTATAACGGAAGCGCATTCGGGTGATCTAATGAGTTAGTGTTTACAGTTAAAAGCTTAGTACCGTTCCTATTCCAGCCCTCTTTCACAGCCACCTTCAACATATACTTGCCATAACCAAATCCAATAGCCTCAGGAACTAAACCAAAATAAGCCAGATCACAAATACCAGTTACACGATAATCCAACATAAAAAATCCTGCGGCCCAACCATCTTTAAAGAAAGTGAACATCCTTACTAATGGGTGACACAAAAAAAAATCGATTTCACTTGTTGGTAGCTCGAATTTATCTGTCCATTCATAATCACCCCCCACTGCCTTGTATAGATCAAAGAAATAACGGGATGACGGTTTGACTGAATTTGATATAAAGATATCCCCGGAGGGCTTTTTAGGCCACTCAAATTTAGGAGAGGTTCTCATTTCTAAATAAAACACTTCATAAGAAATCTCATCTCCTGGAAGTAATTTCATAGCTCTGTTTCCACATCGAGATCATCCCGTTGCCCCCATTCAGCCCAAGAACCATCATAAATAGCAACGTCTTTGACCCCCACCAATTCAAGAGCAAGGAAGAGAATTGCTGCAGTTACTCCAGAACCACAAGATGTAATTATTGGGAGCGAAAGGTCGATACCTTTTGACGAAAAAATAGCCAATAGTGAAGCTTGAGATTTAATGGTATGGTCCTCATTGATTAACTCCTTATAACAAATATTTGTCGATCCAGGAATGTGTCCAGATCTCAAGCCAGGTCTTGGTTCTGCCGCCAATCCCCGAAACCTTTCAGAGGACCTTGCATCAATAATTTGTCTTGATCTACGGGGCAAGAAAGTCTTTACCTTTTTCCAATCACAGACCAGCTGTCTAACAAATTTTGGAGTAATATGACCAATATTTGAAGCGCTAATTTCAGATGTCACAACTCTCTTTTCACTAATCCATTTAGGCAATCCGCCATCCAACACAGAAACACGATTAAAACCAAATAATTTTAGTAACCACCAGGCTCTCGCTGCTGAAAACATTCCTAGTCCATCATAAAAAACGATATGATCTTCATCTTTTACACCCAATTTCGAAATTTCGTTACAAAATCGCTCTACTGAAGGAACCATGTGTGGCAGCTGATGATTTGGGTCAGAAAATAAATCGATATCAAAGTAGTGAGACCCAGGTATGTGGGTTACTAAAAATTCTTTTTTAGGGTTTCTATTTTCGCTAGGCAGGTACCAACTTGCGTCCAAAATCTTAAGCTTTTCTTTTGACCTAAGATGCTCCTCTAACCACTGCGTTGAAACTAACTGCTTAAACTCTTCACTCATTATGAGCTCCCTGATATCAAAGTTTGAATCTGTCAATAAATTAAATGCTTTAACACCTTTTTAATTTAATTTAAAAGACCTTCTTCGTCCTGACGAGGATATAGCCCGAATAAGTGGCCTACCATATCTTTTCAATATCTTGTCTGTCATTCCACTCACATCTTGTAAATCAGAGAGCTTCTTTGGTTCTCGTTCAAAAATCTTTAAAATNAGCGACGGCGAAACGTAAAGCGGTTTTTCTAAACCATTTTCACCCCGATCATGCATTTTTATTACTTCTTCGATTAAATCATATAACCAAACATTTGGTTTTCCAGCAATTTTCTTTCTAATAGGATGAATTTTTTCTATCCCTTTCCCTGTGATTACACTTAAAAACGAGTCTCCAAATTTTAGAAGTTTCTTTTGACCGACACCACTTATTGCGTGCATATCATCAAGATTATTTGGCTTTTTATCAACCATTTCAATTAACGTTTTGTCTGAAAAAATAATATATGACGGCACATTTAAAGAATCTGCCAGCTCCCTCCTCTTCTTGCGCAACGCAACAAACAATGGTTCGTCTTGTTCCAAAACTAGAGCTTTAGGTCGATTATTTTCATTGGAAATAGAATACTCAGAAAAATCAATCTTCTTAAGNGATATATTTTGAAGCCCTTTCAGTATTGGTANCGATTTTTTAGTCAGATAATATGCACCTCGTCGTTTTGAAGAAGGTCGAATTAAATCAAGACCTAGAATTTGCAGAAATATTGACTGCCACTGCTGTTTATTTAAGTCACGGCCCANACCAAAGGTTGGGAGCTGATCGTGAGAAAGGTGTCGAACTTTATTGGATCTTACGCCTCTGATAATATCGATAAGATGATTCGCTCCAAAATTTTCTTTTGTGCGTAAAATAACAGACAAAATTTTTCTCACAGCCTCTGTCCCATCAAATAACTTTGGAGCCGTAGAGCAAAGGTCACAATTCTGNCAATTTGGGTAATATTCCTTTTCGAAATACTCAAGAATCTTTGAACGTCGGCAACTTTGTGACTCAGCAAAACCTAATAAAGCGTTTAACCGAATATGATCAGCAGTTTTTTTTTCTAGATCACCCNAGCTTTCATCAATCTGCATTCTTCTAAATCGAGCATCCTCTAAATTATAGAGTAATAAGGACTCGGCCGGTAACCCATCTCGTCCCGCTCTACCAATCTCTTGATAAAAATTTTCGATCGACTTTGGTAAATCTGCATGAATTACAAATCTGATGTCCGGTTTATCAATTCCCATGCCAAAAGCTATAGTTGCACAAACAATTAAGCCATCTTCTCTCTGAAACCTATCCTCAACCTCTTTCCTTTTCTCAGATGTCATTCCAGCGTGATAAAATTCTGATTTGTAACCGTGATCCTGAAGGGCTCGCGCCAAAACTTCTGTTTTTGCTCGGGAACCGCAATAAACTATGCCTGACTGATCCTTATAATCACGAACGAATGTAAGAAGTTGTGCTCGGGGCTGATGCTTGAATTTGCAGTTGAATTTAATATTCGGCCGATCGAAACNGTTTACGAAAATTTCTGGCCTAGTCATAAAAAGAGACTCTATAATGTCCACCCGAGTTTCATAATCAGCCGTAGCGGTAAACGCAGCTATTTGGACGTTGCCTATGGCCTGCCTCAACGAACCAATTTTTAAATAATCTGGNCGAAAATCAAATCCCCACTGACTCACACAGTGAGCCTCATCAACAGCTACCAAGCTAATTTTTAACCTTTTTATTAGATTGATAAACCTTCTAGAAGCTAAGCGCTCAGGGGACACATAGAGCATTTTGAGTTCGCCAAGATTCGCTTTTTCTAGNAAAAATGTAATTTCCTCATCAGTATTTTGAGAATGTAACGCCGCGGCAGTCACCCCCACTTCAACCAAAGACTTAACTTGGTCACGCATCAATGCAATCAATGGCGAAATAATGAGCAAAGTACCACTTCGAAGTAGAGCTGGTAACTGATAACACAGCGACTTACCTCCGCCAGTTGGCATTACGGCAAGAACATTCTTACCATCGTTCATGGCATCAATAATTTCTTCTTGACCACTACGAAACGTATCAAAACCAAAAACTTCTTTAAGAACTTTTATTTTTTGCAAAAACTCTAACCGCTAAAAACCAACTAATATCCAAAACTGCTCTTATTATTACAAATCAAGCAATTGCTCTGCCTTATTCAAATCCACACTCACTAACTGACTTACTCCTCGTTCGACCATCGTTACACCATATAACCGATCCATTCGTGACATTGTTAATGGATGATGAGTTATGATCATAAAGCGTGTCTGGGTTGTCATAGCCATTTCGTCAAGCAACCCACAATAACGCTCCACATTTGCATCATCCAACGGCGCATCAACTTCATCAAGAACACAAATTGGACTTGGGTTGGCTTTAAAAACAGCAAAAATCAGAGCAAGCGCAGTTAATGTTTGTTCACCGCCGGACAACAAAGACAGCGTCGTGAGTTTTTTCCCTGGCGGCTGACATATTATTTCCAAACCAGCATCCAGAGGATCTTCACTCTCGATAAAACTCAATTTGGCACTTCCACCGCCAAAAAGACTCTCAAACAACTCTCCAAAATTTTTATTTACAAGTTGAAATGCGCTCAGCAAACGAGATCTTCCCTCTGAGTTTAAAGTAACAATTGCAGATCGAAGTTTTTTAATTGCCGTCTCCAAATCTGTTTTCTCTTCAGCTAACTTTCTTGCCTCCTCGATCAATTCTTTCGAGTCTTCTGCTGCACGTAAATTTACCGCACCAAGGGTATCTCTACTATTTTTTAGAGAAATAAGTTTACGTTCTATTGTCGAAATGTCAGGTAATTGCTCTGATTGCGGGCGAAGTGACTTTAATACATCTTCTGGATCAGATGAGGTATCCTCTTTGAGCGATTTTCGTAATTCAGCTAAATTCAATTCCACATTTTCTGTTATAGCGTTTGCTCTGGCAATATCTTCTTTTACCAAGGACGCTTTTTTGAGCAGTTCCCTTTCTTCACTAATACAAACTCTTAAAGCTGACTCTTGCTTTGATAAATTTTCTGAGCATTCACTCTTTTTTATCCCTGCTTCCGTTATAAGGTCAATCAGTCGCTCTTTTCTATCCGACAGGTTCTGAGGCTGCTTCCGTGCATCGCTTAATTCTTTTTTTATCGTTACAAGCCTTTTCTCAAGTTCAACTTTACTCTCATTTGCTAAAGTCAATCGTCGCTCCCAATTCTTTGAATCAAGAGCCAATTCTTCTAATCGTTTAGATCTAATATCAGCATCGCGACTTACTTGATCATAGCGTGCCCTTTTTTCCACCATTAGCTTTCTAGACTGTTCAACAACGGAGTGTTGTTCCTCCAAAAGATGCTTTTGGAGCCCTAGATCACCAAGTGATTGAAGAACTTTTCGTAACTCTAAAATCTCCATCTCCAAAGATTCTTTATACTTTTTTCTTGCTAATGAGTTCTCATATTCTCCATCTAATTTGGAATTTAGCATACTTAATTCATAATCAACTTTGCTAACAACCTTTGACGCGTCCGACAGTTGCTCGTCACTCTTACTACGCTTAACTCTAGCTGAAGCCCCAGCCTGCTCTGATTTAGCAGAATCCTCTTGTGCTCTCCTAAGGTTAATCCTCACTGATTCTACATCGTCTTCAGTCGCTTCTATTTCGGCAAGTAAATCTGTTAACCGATTCTTTTGTTTTAATCTAACTGCAGTCTCAGAGAGATTATCACCTTCGATCTGACAATATCCATCCCACCGCCAAAGGGATCCGTTCTTGGAAACTAACTTTTGCCCTGGAGTTAAAAATTCTTGTAGTCGAGGTCCATCAGCAGAATCTACCAATCCTACATTCGACAACCTTCGTTTCATCGTTTCAGGTGCTGTAACCTTATTTGTGATCGAAACTGCCCCAGCTGGTAATTCATTGTTTTCTTTCAAATCTGGGAGCAGAAACCAGCCTGATTTATCATTCGAAAAAATAATTGGAGCTTTAATATCATCAGAAAATGCTGCTCCCAAAGCCATCTCATATCCCTCAACAATTCTAACGTCATCTAAAATTTGATGTGACTTTCCNGCCGTGGGCCCTATCANACCTNGCAANGCATCAAGTTCTGACTTTAAGGCAGCTAATTTTCCCTCTAATGCAGAAAAAACGACNCGTTTTTTGGACTCCTCCGCGATAGCTTCAACTCTTAGTTTTTCGATAGTTTCAAGTGAGTTCTCAGCAATTATTGCCTCTTCCTCGCATTTTTTTAATAAACTTTTGGTTTTGACAAGCTCCAGCTGTTTATTTTTAAGTTCATCCTTCAAATAAAATCTATTACTTTCNGACTTTTCTATGTCCCTAACAGTTTGCTCCAAATCATCTTCAGCCTTACCTATTTGCCTTTCGATATTTTGAAATTTAGCAGATAATTTAGCAAATTCTCCAGAATCGTTGTCCAGTTTCACTTCGTCGTCAACAAGTTTTTTCGCTGTGACAGCAGCTTCTTGTTGTGCTTGTTTTATCAGCGCATCTTCACCATCTGAAAGAGTTTTTAGCTGAGTCGACTCCCATTTTACTCGCTCAACGACCTCCATAGCATCACTTATCAAATTATGTTGTCGATCGTAATCCATATTAGTCTCATCAGCTCGCATTTTTAACTCTAAAATAATACTCTTCGCTCGCTCCTGTTCTTTTTCTATGCTTTCTTTCTCAACCACTAATCTTTGAAGTGCAGAAGCAGCTGTAATTTCTTCGTTTCTTAAACCAGGTAACTCCTCCTGAAGTCTTTCTCTATGATTGCTCAAAGAAATTACTTCTAACTCCACTTCAGCTGACAATTTATTCTTTTCAACTAAGACATTATTTTGAGCCAGTAGATTTGTTTCAAATTCAAACCATTTTTTACAAAATAAAAACCCCTCGTTAATTCGAATTTCCTCTGCTAAATCTGTATATTTAGAAGCTTGTTTTGCTTGTTTTTCCAAGATTTTTATCTGATTATCGAGTTGCTCAATCACATCTTGAAGTCGCGTCATGTTATTATCACTTGACTTGAGCTTTAATTCGGCTTCATGTCTTCTGTGATAAAGACCAGAGATACCCGCGGCCTCTTCCAAAAGTCTTCGACGTGAATGCGGATTGGCATTAATTAATTCAGCAATCTGTCCCTGCCGAACAAGAGACGGTGAATGAGACCCAGTTGAAGAGTCAGCAAATAACATTGAAATATCTTTCGCTCGAACGTCTTTTCCATTCAGTCGATATGAAGAACCAATATCACGAGTTACTCTTCGAACAACTTCAACAGATCCTTTTTGATCACCTTCGGTCCCTGAATTTTGATGAACATTTTCAAGGCTAATTAATACTTCTGCAAAAGTCTTTGCAGGCCGTGCGCCTGCACCAGCAAATATTACATCATCCATTGCCGATCCTCTCATTGAGCTGGGCCTATTTTCGCCCATTGCCCACCTCAAGGCTTCCAATAAATTAGACTTACCACAACCGTTTGGACCAACGATACCTGTAAGCCCCGACAGGATATCCAACTCGACAGGGTCTACAAAACTTTTAAACCCAACAAGTCTTAACTTTGAAAATTCCACTCTTTTAAACCTTGTAAAAAATACAATAATTATACTCTTTCGAGTCTTTTGAGAATCAAAACTCTACTTAATATAGTACCACAATAAGATGCTACAACAATATGTCGTATGCGATAAAGAAATTATTTTGATTAACTTGTTGCTTATAAAAATATTTGAATTTTTTTATCAAATATTCATTTGAAAAATTAGCCCAACCTTTTATGAACAATATCACTTTTGAACGAAATTCAATCGTCTCGGGGTTTAAAAACTATGTCCGAAAGCCTGCCGACCCAAATTAAGTTGTGCAGGTTCTTCGTTGACTTTTCCCTGATAAACCCAATCAGCTTCCAAAACCCGTTTTACATAATTTCGCGTTTCTAAAAACGGTATAAGCTCGATCCAAACAAGCGGATCTATCCCTTTTGATCGCGGGTCACCAAATTGAGATATCCATTCTTTTACTCGATACGGTCCTGCATTGTAGGCGGCGATGGAAAGGACTTTACTTCTATCAAATTTTTCTAATAACGTATTTAAAAAATATGTCCCTATCTTTATGTTATAATTTTTGTCCCTCATAAGCTTATTTTCATCAAAAGGAATACCCAGCTTATTCGCCATTGACGAAGCGGTACGAGGCATGACTTGCATCAGTCCTATCGCGCCAGCTGAGGATTTTGTAGAGCTAAAAAAGCCACTCTCCTGCCTAATGATAGCCGTAACCAAGGATTCTAACTTTTTATCGATTTTTAAATTTCTTTCAATTTTTGGAAATAAAAAATCAGGACAAAACATTCCATCTTTACCTGCCGTTTTTGCAATAGAAACGCCCGAAGCCTTTAAACCTAAATCGAAAGCTAACTGAGAGAGCTTTAACCTGTCAACTCGCTCCAATTCTTCAGAAGCATGATTAAAAAACCTATCAGCCAGAACCGACCGACCCGAATAAAATAAAAGTATTGCAGCTTTTACTGTAGAGCGTTTCATAAATTCAGCAGTTTCCCAACCATAGCGATCAAATCCATCTACTAATGTTAAATCAGCGGAAAAATTTCCTCTCTCAGCCGCTAACTGACCATAAAAAGTAGTCTGAAACTGTGACCCAATTTCATAAGCCGCCATCATATCATGAGGCTTAGATAGCTTCTCGTATGACCTTCCAATCCAGTAGCTGGCTTTAGCCTGGTTAATTGGATGTACCACAAACTGAAAAAATCTCTTGAAATGCTCCAGCGCTAAATCATATTTGTGCAAAAATTCAAATGCGATAAAGCCAGCCAACCATTCCAATTCAGCCGCCTCTTTGTCAGTATCGTGATCTGTAAAATTTATGAAGTGGTTTTTTGCAATTTCATAAGCCATTCTTGGATCCCCACGAAGCAAAGCACCTCGGGACCGGCTTAATCTACCTTTCACCCAAAAGTTAGGTCTACCCAAAGAATAGGCGTCACTCGATATCATTAAAAGAATTTGCTCTGCGCCTTTAACAAGATCTTTTTTTTGTCGATAGGAAAATCTATCAAAAAGTAACCCTGGATGACTTTTTAAATGTTTTGGTACTTTTTTAATTAGTAAGTCCACTCCCGGGCTTTGCCTCTTAAGTGCGATTCTTGCCTCAGACAAACGTCTGATATCCGAGGAAACTAATGAAAGCATCTTTTGAGCTTGCTTCACGCGATCCAACCATAACAAATTATCGATTCTTTGTGTATTGTATTCAGCGAGGAATGATCCAAACAATCTATTGACTTGTTCAAATTCGTTGATTGAGTACGAATGCTCCAACCAACTTTTTTTAATGATTTCTTTTGCTTTTTTTTTCTGCTGATTTAACGACAGAGCCTCTGCATATTTTAAGGATCCATTAGCCGTAAGAGGCTCCTGATTAGAAAAATATTTTAAAATCCGTGATGGCTTTACAGATGCGTCAATTGCTCGTTCACCCTGAGATCTCAATAAAGTCATCCCAGGCCAATCAGCATTAATTAACAAAAAGGACTCATATTCAGAAAAATCATTTTTTTGAGCTCGGAGTTTGAGCCATTGAATTATATCAAAAGCGACCGAGGCATTGAAAGATTCAGCTTTATTTTCTGCTACATCCCACATATTAGCATCTGCATATTTGAGCACTTCACTAAAATCAGCACCAATTTGCTCCAGACTTCGGTTCTCAGGATTCGCGTGCGAGAGCTGTAGAGTTCCTAAAAAAGGAATTAGACATAAAAAAAGTCTGACATATAATCGAATCAAACTTAGCTCCATTTCTTTGGTAAAATAGAATGAATAATTATAACAACCCTAACCTTCTTATATTTTTTTTTTTTCTTCAAGTTTTATAAATTAAATAAGAATTCTTCTGAGAGCACTTGAAGTGAAACTAAATGGGTATTACGAAGGTTTCAAAAATGTAAGGAAACGAAATGTTCAGTGGATCAATTCCAGCTCTTATAACCCCATTTAAAAACGGTGCTGTAGACATAGAGGCCTTAGAAAGCCTTGTGGAGTGGCATATCAAAGAGGGCAGCGATGGGTTGGTTGCAGTAGGAACGACGGGTGAAAGCCCTACACTCAGTCACGATGAGCATAAGAAAGTAATTGAGGTGGTCGTTAAAAGTAGTATGGGTAAGGTTCCAGTGATTGCTGGGGCGGGCTCAAACAATACGTCAGAATCTGTTGAGCTAATAAAATTTGCTTCAAAAATTGGTGCAGATGGTGCCCTCGTAGTAACCCCGTATTACAACAAGCCAAACCAACGGGGCCTCTACGCACATTTTGCTACACTTAACGACAGTAGCGATCTACCAATAATTATTTATAATATACCAGGACGGTCAGTGATTGATATGACCGTAGAAACGATGTCGCAGTTATCAAAATTAACAAATATCGTTGGAGTAAAAGATGCAACCGGCGACGTAGGTAGAGTATCAGATACACGTGAGGCATGCGGTGACGAATTCATACAGCTTTGCGGCAATGACGATATTGCATTAGGTTTTAATGCTCATGGTGGCCAAGGATGCATTTCAGTCATTGCAAACATTGCTCCAAGACTCTCCGCGGAGTTTCAATCAGTGATGGCCGCTGGGGATTTCTTAAGAGCTCTTGAAATTCAAGATAGACTTTTGCCATTGCATCGCGCTGCTTTCCTAGAGCCGAATCCTTGCCCAACAAAATATGCTTTAGAAGTTTTAGGTCAATGCCGAGGAGAGCTAAGATCGCCTTTGATCGAGATCGATGAAAATACTAAAGCTCAAATGCTTAAAGCTATGACCCACGCAGGGTTAATTAACTAGATCAATGCAGTCAAAGCCTAACAAAAATACTAATAAACTATTGGCAGAAAATAGAAAGGCAAGATATAATTACTTTATTGAATCCAAAATCGAATGCGGTTTAGTTTTAATAGGTTCGGAGGTAAAAATCTTACGAACTGGAAGTGTAAACATATCTGAAAGCTATGCGAGCGTGGAAGAAAATGAACTTTGGCTCATAAATAGCTATTTCCCGTCCTACTCAAGTGCGCATCACTTTGGGCACGACGAGCGTCGCAAACGGAAGTTGCTCGTAAAAAAAAAGGAATTATCCAAATTGTGGCAGAACATCGGCAGAGATGGAATGACACTTGTTCCACTAAAACTCTATTTTAACGAAAGTGGTCTAGCTAAATTGTTATTGGGCATAGCAAAAGGAAAAAAGTTAACTGATAAGCGCGAGACAGAAAAAAAGCGTGATTGGAATAGACAAAAATCAAGACTTTTGCGAGACCGAGGTTGAATCAAATTACCTTTACTATAATAGCTTTAATTATAACTCCTCAACGAACTTGCAATTGCTTGCGGTGCTTCAGTTCCAAACAATGCCACACTTTTTCTGCAACATTGATCTGATCAAATTTTTCCAATTCTTGCACTCCTGTCGGCGAGGTTAAATTTATTTCTGTGAGCATTCCACCAATTATATCTAACCCAACAAGGACCTGTCCTTTCTCTTGCATTAACGGCCCCACTCTTTCACAGATTTCGAGATCGCGGGAATCAAGTTCAGCTCGAACAGCTTTCCCACCAACATGCATATTTGACCGTATCTCTCCCTTACTAGGAATGCGGTTAATTGCGCCAACTGGCTTACCATCAACTAAAATTACTCGCTTATCGCCTGAAACGACCTCAGGTAGATATCTTTGCATTATAATTGGTTCTCTTGATATACCCTGAAATAATTCAATCAAAGAATTAAGATTAGGATCATTTTCCCCGATTTTGAAAATTCCAGCCCCTCCATTCCCATACAAGGGTTTAATTATTACGTCACCATGCCTTGCTCTGAAAGATTTAATCATCGTGTGATTTCGACTGATAATCGTTGGAGGAATTAAATCTTGGTACTTTAACACTAGGATCTTTTCTGGATAATTTCTTACCCAGAATGGATTGTTCACAACGAGCGTTTCACCTATTAAAAAATCTAACAAATGAGTTGTAGTAATATAAGACATATCAAAAGGAGGATCCTGCCGAAGCCACAAAACATCAATATCTTTGGCTAAATTTAATCTCATTGCTGAACTCAAAGAAAAGTGGTTGTCAAGGTCCCTTTTAACAGTGAATTCATAGCCCTCACAAACTAAGTCATTCTCCCAAAAGGTTAGTTGCTCCGGCAAGAAATAAAATAATTTGTGACCTCTTTTTTGAGCTTCCTCAGCTATTCGAAACGTCGTATCTTCGTTGATATTTACATTTTCTATTGGGTCCATCTGAAAGGCTACTTTTAATGTCATAAAAAATCCTGTAAAAAAATAGTATTATGTTGTTCCATATTGTACATACTTATCAATTAATCGTTTTTTCAATACTTAATGCTCGAGCATAAACTGTCTTTTTAGACAAATTTAGACGTTTAGCCACAAAACTTATCGTATCTTTAAATGACAGATATTCCCGAGCGTCAATCAAAATTTCATCCAACTGTTCATCAACAAATACCTGAGATTTTGGGGGGCCCAAAAGAAGAACTATTTCTCCTTTCACCTTTCCTGCTTTAGCAAAATATTGTGAAACATCTTTCAAAGTACCCCTTTGGACATCCTCAAATTTTTTAGTTAGCTCTCTACAAACCACAATCTGTCTTTGAGAGTCACAGACAGAACACAAAACAGCAAGAGTTTTACCAAGCCTCAATGGGCTTTCATAAAATATTATCGTTGCAGAAAGGTTTAAATACTTTTTAAAAAGAACTTTTTTTGCTTGTATCTTAGTGGGAATGAACCCACCAAAAAAAAACTTATCAGTCGGAAGCCCAGAAATTGTCAAGGCTGCCAATAGTGCCGATGCACCTGGCACAACACTAACATAAAATCCACTTGAAATAGATTCTAAAACAAGTTTGTATCCTGGATCTGCAATAAGCGGAGTTCCCGCGTCAGATACAAATACCACTGACTTTTGATCCTTCAAAATACTTAAAATTTTTGGACGTTGTTCCTGGGCATTATGATCATAGTATGAAAGTAAAGGCCTTCCTCCTAATTTTATAAGATGTATTTTCATAAGTCTAAGTAAATTTCGCTTGTCCTCAGCTACAAGAACATCTGCTTTAGAAATCAAATCCAATGCCCTCAAGGATATGTCTGTTGAAGTCCCAATGGGGGTTGCAACCAAATATAAGCCAGCTCTAATGACTGGCACCCGCAGACCCATAATGCTCTCCTAAATCTATTAATGGCGGTTTACTTGAGGTTCTTGAGCTCTTAATCTAAACTTCTTTATTGAGATAAAGTCAACTTACGTCAGTTATAAGGCAAAACGACATTGCGTAAACATTACACGATTCAACCCAAAAGATTTAATTTAAGTTTCAAAATGTTCGTAATTGTTGGAATACTAAGCTTTATCAACAATTGCTCCGACAATACCATTGTTGAGAAAAACCATTCTTCTGCTGTAATAAAGATTGCTTTGCTATTGCCATCGGAATCTCAAAGCAAACAGACAAACAAACTATCAAAATATTTTATTAATTCGGCACGGCTTGCCTTGCAAGATCTCGATCACCTAAATTTTACTTTATCTGTTTACCCCACTTCTGGAGACCCTGCTCGGGCAGTTCATGCAGCTGAAGAAGCAGTGGAACGAGGTACACAAGTTATCGTTGGACCATTGTATTCTGCTGAAACAACGGCCGTCGGTAAAGCCCTAAAAAACAACAAAGTAAAAATTATTAGCTTATCAAACGATCCGAAAGTAGCGGGTCAAAACGTATTTATCATGGGGACAACTTTTCAAACATCAGCTAACAGATTAGTGGAATTTGCGTTAATTCGTGGTTTTAACAGAATCGCAATTATTGGCCCAGAGGGAAAATTTGGACAGGATGCTATAATTGCCGCTAAAGAATCTATTAGGAAAAACCGCGCGACATTAACCACAGTTTCATTATATCCACTGACTTTTAAGGGAATTCAAAGCTCAGCATCCACTATCTATCAAGAGCTAGTTCAATCAAACTCAAATGCTGTAATTTTCACAGACTCCCCTACCCGCGGTTTAGGCTTCATAAGTGAACAATTACACCAGTTCTATCATAATGATAATAAAGAACCACCTCAATTTATGGGATTAACACGTTGGGATAGCTCCAAACAAATTCTTAACGAGTCCTCGCTAAATAATGGATGGTTTATTGTCCCAGATCAAAGATTTAAGAAAAAATTTAATGACCGCTACAAAAAAACATTTGGTTCTAATCCGATCGATATATCTTCACTTTCGTATGATGCTATTGCATTAATAGGTGCAATAGTAGAAAGGAGCAGTTCAGCTGATCCCTTTTACAAATTTCATAAGAAATATTTTTTAGATGAAAATGGTTTCCTAGGAGTAAATGGAATATTTCGATTCTCCCCCAACGGAAACAACGAACGGGAAGTAAGCGTTGCCGAAGTCAAATCTGGTGCATTCACTGTGATAGATCAGGCTAAAACCAGTTTTACAAAATGATAAATCATGACAAATATTACTAATAAAAAATATACTAATAATGAAACTTTTGAGGACCGTCTTAAAACATTAAACTTGTTCATTGACGGTAAAATTGCCAATTATCATACTGATGTATCGTCTGACTTAGGTTTTGAGCGAACAATTTTTGTCAGTAAATTAAAAGCGTTTTATTTACATGGCAAGTCGCTGATAGGATCAGCTCTTGAAATTAATCCAAATTTTGCCCCAAAAGCTCTACGTTATTATGCTCAGCTTACAGATAAAATCATTATCTGGACGATGAAAAATGTCATCAAATTTATCCACCCTATTGCTAATCCAACCAAATCAGAAAAAATTTGCGTTGTTGCGGTGGGGGGGTATGGACGAAGCGAAATGGCTCCCTTCTCAGATATCGATTTATTATTCATAACGCCTTACAAGCAAACAGCTTGGGGCGAAAGCGTTATAGAATCTATTTTGTATATTTTATGGGATCTCAAAATGAAGATAGGCTATTCTGTCCGAACTGTAGACGACTGTCTGAGGCTAGGAAAGACAGATATAACAATTAGAACAACGCTGCTCGACCACAGATTCCTAGCGGGAGAAAAATCTCTTCAATTAACTCTAGAAAACACATTATGGAAAGACTTATTTACTAAATCTAGCGCAGAATTTATTGAGGCAAAGCTAGAAGAGCGTGCTAACCGTCACCTGAGACAAGGCGGCGTAAGATATATGTTAGAACCAAATGTCAAAGAAGGTAAAGGTGGCTTAAGAGACCTACAGACTTTGTATTGGATAACCAAATACCTTTATAGAACGAGCTCAAAAGAGGAACTTATAAAAACTGGGGTTTTTAGCAAAAAGGAATTTTCAATATTTCAAAAAGCGGAAAATTTCTTATGGTCTGTAAGATGTAACCTTCACATAATATCAAACAGAGCCAGCGAGCAATTGAATTTCAATAGTCAAGTAGAACTAGCCAGAAGATTTGGTTTTAAAGACAGCAACGGAATGAGAGGCGTTGAGAGGTTCATGCAAGCTTACTTCATTCAGGCAAAAAATGTTGGTGATTTAACAAGAATTTTTTTGACTGTGCTGGAGTCAAAGCATGCTAAACGAAGACCAACAATAAGTGGTCAAATAAAAAATATCTTTAATCTCGGCTTCGGCAGAAAAAGTGACGCCGTACTTCCTGGCAGCTTAACTGTTACCCACGGTCGCTTAAATATTTCCAACATAGATGATTTCCTCGGACAACCAATAAACTTAATCAAGCTGTTTCAATCCTCACTTAAAAGTGGGCTCTTGATACACCCAGACGCTTTAAGATTAATCGCTAGCCATATCGTAATCATTGATGATAACTTTAGAAAAAATGAAGAAGCAAACGAAATTTTCTTAGACCTGTTACTTAATCACAATAATCCAGAAAAGGCTCTGAGGCACATGAATGAAGTTGGCTTTTTGGGGGCATTTATCCCAGAGTTTGGCCGAATAGTAGCAATGATGCAATTCAATATGTATCACTCATTTACGGTTGATGAGCATACAATTCAGTGTATTCGAACCTTATCAGAGATTGAGCACAAAAATTTACTTGAAGATCTTCCCATAGCTTCAGAAATATTAAGTGGAGATATTAATCGAAGAATCCTGTATGTTGCCATCTTGCTACATGACATTGGTAAAGGACTACCTGAAGATCATTCAATCATCGGTGCTGACATAGCAATGGCGGTTGCTCCGAGGCTGGGTTTGAAACCAGAAGAATCCGAAATAGTAGTCTGGTTAGTGAAAAATCATCTTTTGATGTCAGATGTTGCGCAAAAGCGGGATATAGCAGATACCCGGACTGTACGTGATTTTGCTAATCAAGTGACAAGCGCCACAAAGCTAAAACTTCTGACAATTTTGACGGTTTGCGATATTAGAGGAGTTGGTCCAAATGCATGGAACAATTGGAAGGCCGTACTTTTAAGAGACCTTTACACACAAACGCTGGCATTTTTAAATGAAGGTTCAATGTCGTCATCGAGACCAGAAAGAATCAAAAGTCAAAAGAATAAAGTTCGCCAAGCTTGCCCACATTTAGCTTACAAGGAAATTAAATATCAATTGGATAGGCATTATGACAATTTCTGGCTGGGTATAGATTTTGATACTCAATTAGAATTTATTAATCTTCTCCGAAGTAACGATAATGACGACATCAAAGTTAAAATTGTAAAGGATAAGAATCGGGATGCAAATCGGATCTGTTGCGTACTACAAGATCATCCTGGTATATTTGCAAGACTTGCCGGAGCTATTGCACTTATTGGTGCGAACGTGGTTGACGCTCGTACCTATACTACACGCGATGGGTTGGCGACTGCCGTGTTCTGGGTTCAAAGTTCTAACAGTGTTGCGTTTGAAAATGAAGCCGTTGGGAAAATAATCAAATCAATAAAAAGTGCTCTTCTAGGCACTGTTGTACCAAAGAGGGTTCTAGATGCGAAAGGTAAATTTTCAAGATCAGAACGTGAATTTAAAGTACCAACGACGATCACCTTTGATAATTTAGGATCAGATATTTACACTATTATCGAAGTAGATACCCGGGATAGAATAGGTTTAATTCATGATCTTACAAGCACATTGTATAAAAATAATATTTCAATATTTACAGCTATTATAGCAACTTACGGTGAGCAAGCAGTAGATACATTTTATGTAAAAGATTTGTTCGGACTAAAACTTCACTCAAAAACTAAACAAGATAAAATTCTTATAAACCTTAGAGAGTCAATCGAAGAGGGCGCCGAGAAAGCGATGGGATGAAGAAAAAAGAAGCTTTCTTACCCATACGCCTTCTTAAAAATTTTTCGATTGTCGGATTATGGACCCTCATTAGCAGAGTGCTTGGCTTCATTCGAGATATCCTAATTGCAACATTTCTTGGGTCCGGTCCAACTGCTGAGGCATTTCTTGTTGCATTCACACTTCCTAATATGTTCCGTAGGCTGTTAGCTGAAGGAGCGTTTAATACAGCTTTTATTCCAATGCTTTCAAAAAAAATCGATGCGAAAGATGACCCTCAAGTGTTCGCATCAGATGCGTTGTCTATTCTGATAGCAATGCTACTAATATTAACAGCAATAGCTGAGATTATAATGCCACTATTAGTTTTTGGGACCGCAAGTGGTTTCTCATCAGATTCACGATTCGATCTTTCTGTTGGTTTTGGACGAGTGATGTTTCCATATATCTGTCTAATCTCTCTATCGGCATTTTTAGGTGGAATTTTGAATTCTTTAAATAAGTATAGTGTTACTGCAGCAGCGCCGCTTTTGCTGAACTTATTTTTTATAATATCAATCATTATCGCTTATATATTTAAGTTAGATTTTGGTTGGGCTATTACGTTATGTGTACCTTTAGCTGGGCTGTCTCAGTTAGGACTAATAATGCTTTTTCTAAAAAAAGAGCGTTTTCCAATTCGAATAAAAAGACCTAAATTAACTCCCGAAATCCTAAAATTAATTAAGATTGCCGTTCCAGCTGCCTTGGCTGGGGGGGTCATTCAGATCAACCTAGTAGTGGGTAGGCAGGTTTCCTCATACTTCGAGGGAGCGGTTGCCTGGCTAAATTACGCAGATCGAATTTATCAGTTACCATTAGGCGTTGTAGGCATTACTATTGGAGTGGTTTTATTACCAAACCTTTCTAAAGCTGTATCAAAAAAACAACACAGACAAAGTAATAACATTATAAACCGTTCAACGGAGTTTGCACTATTCTTAACTTTGCCAGCAACCTGTGCTTTATTATTGATACCCTTCCCAATAATTTCTACGCTTTTTGAACGAGGCGCATTTTCATTGCTAGACTCAATAAATACTAGTAAAGCGCTTTTTATTTACGGTCTAGGTCTACCGGCATTTGTTTTCCAAAAAGTATTTTCTACAATTTACTTCTCCAACGGTGATACGCAGTCACCGTTTAAATTCGCATTAATAGGAATGATAACTAATTTGATATTAGCAATCTGTCTAAGCCATGTAATTGGATTCCTAGCTCCTGCCGTAGGAACTACTTTATCTGGTTGGCTTATTGCTCTTCTTTTATGGAAAAACTCAAAAAGTTTCAATTTCTGTTTTGATGAAAAATTTAAAAAAGTAATTATAAAACTTTTATTAGCATCTTTTACTTTTTCCATTTTTTTGTTTTCTACTTATTATTTTTTTTCTGATCTTTTAACGAATTTAACGACAAAACCCCTAAGTTTCATAATCATTATATTAATGTCATGCATATTTTACCTCTTAATATGCAATTTGCTTGGCCTAAAAAAATCATTTTTAAACCGATAGGTCCTAAATAAGAAATATATGTTTGACTTAAAATTGGAGGATAGTCATTTCATCACATCAGGTTGACGATAGTTTACACAATGCTTAAACAGGCCCAAAAAAGGTAACAAAATGAATAAGAAGTCTCACAAAGGAAGAGTTTTTTCAGGTGTTCAACCAACTGGAGATCTTCATCTCGGAAACTATCTTGGCGCTGTCAAACAGTTTGTAGATCTTCAGAATCAAGCGTACGAAACAATTTATTGCTTGGTCGATTTACATGCAATAACTGTCTGGCAAGACCCAAAAGCCCTTCGAAAGGCAACAAGAGAGCTCGCCGCTACGTTCCTCGCCTGTGGACTAAACCCCGAGCAATCCATCCTTTTTAACCAAAGTCAAGTTGCTTCTCATACAGAAATGGGGTGGTTATTCAATTGTGTGGCCAGGATGGGCTGGTTAAACAGAATGACACAATTCAAAGATAAAGCTGGAAAAAATAAAGAGAATGCTTCAGTGGGTTTGTTTTCATATCCGACTCTAATGGCCGCAGATATTCTTACCTACCATGCGACTCATGTACCGGTTGGCGACGATCAAAAACAGCATCTTGAACTCACTCGGGATATCGCAATAAAGTTTAACAACGACTTCACTCAGTATGGTTTCTTTCCTATTCCTGAGCCTATCATTCAAGGAGCTGGAACACGCATAATGAGCCTGCGCGATGGGACAAAAAAGATGTCCAAATCTGACACTTCTGAATTCTCACGAATTTCTCTAACCGACTCAGCGGAAGCGATTGCAAAAAAAATTCAGAAAGCAAAGACTGATCCATTAAATTTACCTGATAATATTCAAGCGTTAGAAGGAAGACCAGAAGCAAAAAATCTTTTGAACATTTATGCAGCGTTAAAAAACACATCGCTCAATAAAGTAGTTGAGGAAACAAAAGGTACATCTTTTAGAAACTTCAAATCAAAACTAACCGACTTGGCTGTGGAGACTTTATCTCCTATTTCAAATGAAATTAATAATCTCCTAAATGATACTAACCATATCGATACCGTGTTACGAATTGGTTCAGAGAAGGCAAAAAATATTGCAACACCAATAGTTGAGAGCGCTTATGAAATAGTTGGACTGCTTTCAACAAAAAAATAAATCACTACAAAATTAGACAATCTTGTTTGTTTAATTTTAATTATCGATTAATATAGTGTCTAAACTACTTCTTACTAAGAAGCTGGAGAGATATTTTGCGAAAATTTTTGGTAATTATGGATAACTCCCCCGAATTTTTGAACGCCCTTCGTTATGCGGCGATTCGCGCATCTAAAACTGGNGGCGCGGTNGAAATTTTAGGCATTATCGGACCGGAAGATTTTCAACATTGGCTTGGCGTTGGAGAAGCGATGCGAGTTGAAGCTAGAGAACGAATAGANGCACATTTTGAAGTTTTTGCTAAATGGATGATCGAAAANGAAGGTGTGGAACCAGAACTTGTTGTAAGGGAAGGTGAGAAAGTTTCAGAAATTCTCGCTCAGATCAAGCAAGACCCAGAAGTTGGAATCCTAGTACTTGGTGCAAACCCCTCAGGAGAGGGGCCTGGTCCACTGGTATCTCAACTAGTTGGACATCAAGGCGGGATTTTACCTGTTCCTGTGACCATTGTTCCAGGCTCTATGACCAAAGAGGATATCATTGCAGTTTCTTAAAGCTAAGTTTAGAAAAATTCTAAAAACTTGACTTTTACTATTATTGTAAGCATACTCTATNAACGAGATAATTGGAAATCACATGTTTATACAAACAGAAACAACACCTAATCCTTCAACTTTGAAATTTCTACCAGGACAATCTGTGTTAGAGGTTGGAACNGCGGATTTTTCTTCGGAANAAGCCGCCCAGAGTTCGCCTCTCGCTCAAAAGATTTTTCAAGTAAATCATGTTACTGGTGTATTTTTTGGTCTTGATTTCGTTACAGTCACCAAANCAGAAAAAGCTGAATGGGATCATATGAAGCCTGAGATTCTAGCTGCAATCATGGATCACTATCAATCNGGCGATCCTNTAATGGCGAATCAGTCNGGTACCATTANTCATGCTGTACATANNGGAGNAAACCAAGACTTAGTAAANCAGATCATAGAATTGCTNGACACCCGCGTGAGACCTGCAGTAGCGCAAGACGGTGGNGATATCACCTTTCATGGTTTCGAAGAGGGAGTGGTATATTTACACATGCAAGGAGCGTGCGCTGGATGTCCATCGTCAACGATGACCTTAAAAATGGGAATAGAAAACTTGTTGAAGCACTATATTCCTGAAGTGACAGAAGTTAGACCAGTTGCAGCTTAACGATAATTCATTTCGTGACTAGCAAATATCTTTTAGCAATAAATACTGTTAATGGTGANTGTGCAGTNGCTTTGTCACGACANAATCTGATATTAGCTACTAAAANAATAATTGCTGATCNAGGTCACTCTGAAATGCTGATCCCCTTGATTGAAACCANCCTCAAAGAGTCAANTATCANCATAGATGAGTTAGCAGGTTTTCTAGTNTGCATCGGTCCTGGTAANTATACCAGTTTACGAGTGGCAATANCTACAGCTCGTGGATTATCTCTAGCATGTAAAAAGCCTGCTTGCGGTGTCTCATTATTTGANCTTCTATCAACAAACAGNCCCAAAGTTTTAGTCTCGATAAAAGGACCTGCAGAAAAAGTTTATGTCCAAAGTTTTTCAAATGGAGTAGAAATTAATCAACCAAAGTTAATGGCATTAAGCGAGATCAAAGAAACAACCGAAATTTTTGAATCAGAAACGGTTGGCTATAAAGCGACGGAAATAGGAAACATGATTAATAGTAAAAGCGTTTCTGATTCAACCAAGGTATCCTTTAAAAAATTCGTTGCAATTGGTATTAAAAAATTGAAACCAAATTGCCCAAAACCTGCACCGCTTTACATAAAGTGAATTTTTTGAAATGAACGNCTTCAGAAATAATTTCTTAAAATTTCGACTTCAAAGTAAAACAGTTAACTNTNTAGATCTTTCNGAAAAATTACTTTCGTTACANTCTTCATGTTTTAACGACTCGCAGCAAAATTACAGTNTAGACAGCATGCTGTATTTNCTTGAAAATAACAAGAATCATTTATTTTATGATGAGATTAGTTTAGCAATCATACAGGTCTCTGACTTAGAAGCTGATTTGATCACCATTGCAGTTAAACCTGGAATGCAAGGAAAAGGTATTGGTTCAAAATTATTAGAGCTTTTACTATCTTATTTAAAAAATTTAGGTATAAAAAAACTCTTCCTCGAAGTAGCTTCAAGCAACATCAAAGCAACTAAATTATACACTAAAGTTGGTTTTAAAACTTGCGGATTGAGAAAAAATTATTATCGTGTTAACGATCCGTTATCAAGCGANGCCCTATTGATGGTATATNATCTGTGTAGAAAAAAATCTANATTAGATAAAAAAAAGTTGCAAAAGCTATACCCAACAGGTTAGCNTATTTTATTCAAAATGACACGAGCCTAACTATGACGTTCGCGTTATTTTTCCGAAATAAAAATCAGGAGATGANAATGAAACTTAAAATGCTTTTCACGAGCACCTTTCTTTCGCTAGGGCTAATAGGGTCTGCATTCGCTGAGCCAGCCATAATTTATGATTTAGGTGGGAAATTTGATAAATCTTTTAATGAATCTGCATTCACCGGCGCAGAACAATGGAAAAAAGAAAATGGCGGAACTTACAGAGAATTTGAATTGCAATCAGATGCTCANCGAGAGCAGGCACTTCGTCGTTTTGCAGAGGCTGGAAATAANCCNATAGTNATGGCAGGATTTATGTTTGCCACTCCATTAGCTGAGGTAGCAAAAGATTATCCAGATACAAAATTTGCTATAATTGATATGGTTGTGGACTCTCCTAATGTCCGCTCTGTAGTTTTTAACGAGCATGAAGGTTCNTACCTGGTTGGAATGATGGCAGCAATGGCATCAGAAACTGGNACTGTCGGCTTCGTGGGGGGTATGGATATTCCACTCATCCGAAAATTTGCTTGTGGTTATGTTCAAGGTGTGAAAGCGGCGAATTCAAATGCAACCATTATTCAGAATATGACGGGAACAACACCAGCTGCCTGGAACGACCCAGTTAAAGGTACTGAATTAACTAAAGCTCAAATTAGTCAAGGTGCTGACGTAGTNTACGCCGCGGCTGGTGGTACCGGNGTTGGAGTATTGCANGCNGCCGCAGATGCAGATATACTTTCCATTGGAGTAGANGCTAACCAAAATTACATGCACCCNGGAAAAGTACTAACGTCAATGCTCAAAAGGGTTGATTTAGCCGTTTATAACGCTTTTTCCGAGGGAGAGAGTTTGACAACAGGCTTCAATGTAATGGGNCTTGCTGAAGATGGGGTTGGATATGCTCTAGATGAACATAACGAATCGCTAGTTAGCGCAAAAATGGTTTCAACATTAGAAGCGGAAAAAGCAAAGATTGTCAGTGGACAAATTAAAGTCCATGATTATATGTCGGATAATAGTTGCCCGGTAAAATAAATTAATCTAAAGCATTTTTAGGGATGGACAGGAAATATTCCTGTCCATCTTTTATTACTACCAAGGACCTAGCCGGTGACTAGAAAGCAGCCTATAATAGAATTAAAATCAATCTATAAATCGTTTGGATCAGTCCAAGCGAACAAAAATATTTCTCTTAAGATAAATGCAGGAACAATTCACGGAATCGTTGGAGAAAATGGGGCTGGTAAGTCTACCTTAATGTCAATTCTTTACGGTTTTTATCAAGCAGACAAAGGTACAATTATAATTGAAGGCCAAAAGGTCTCAATCACTGATAGTCAGACAGCCATCGATCGAGGAATAGGAATGGTATTTCAACATTTCAAACTAGTTGAAAACTTTTCAGTTTTGGAAAATATTATCTTAGGTGCTGAGACCGGAAACCTTATCGCACAAGCATTAGCAAGTGCACGCAAAACCCTTAGCAAGCTAGCAAAAGAATACGAACTAAACGTCAATCCAGATAGCCTAATCGAGAATATCAGTGTAGGAATGCAACAACGAGTGGAAATATTAAAATCACTTTTCAGAAAAGCCAAAATACTTATTCTTGATGAGCCAACCGGAGTTCTGACACCCGCTGAAGCTGAACATCTTTTTCGAATTTTAAAGAACCTAAAAAATGAAGGTAAAACGATTATTCTTATTACGCACAAGCTTAAAGAAATTATGAGTGTCACAGATACAGTAAGCGTAATGAGACAGGGTACAATGACCGCCACCTTAAAAACTGTTGACACTAATCCCGAACATCTTGCTGAGTTAATGGTTGGGAGAAAGGTATTGCTCCAAATAGAGAAGAAGCCAGCTCAGGTTGGACCATCAGTACTTTCCTGTCGCCAACTTAATTATACTGACGAAAAAGGTGTTAAAAGACTAAAAGATATTTCCTTTAACGTCCGGCAGGGAGAAATACTCGGTATTGCTGGCGTTGCGGGTAATGGGCAATCTGAACTTTTAGAGGTTTTGTCAGGCATCAAAAACGCTGATGGAGAAATTTATGTCAATTCAAGAAAAATTTCCTTGGACTCAAAAGACTCGAATCCACGAAGCCGTAGGCACTTAGGTATATCACATGTGCCAGAAGATAGACAAAAATTAGGATTGGTCATGGACTTCTATGCATGGGAAAATATGGCTTTAGGCTACCATCACAAAAAGACCTATAACCCAAACAGAGTTTTCATGAATAATAAAATTTTAAAACAAGAAACTAAAGAAAGAATAAGAAAATTTGATATTCGACCAGATGACCCCGATTTAAGCGCGAAAAGTTTTTCTGGCGGAAATCAACAAAAAATTGTTTTAGCAAGAGAAATTGAACAAAACCCCAATTTACTTGTCGTAGGTCAACCCACACGTGGTGTAGATATTGGAGCCATAGAATTTATTCATAAAAGAATAATTGAACTCCGAGATGCTGGAAAGGCAGTTATTCTAATTAGTGTAGAATTGGACGAAATCTTATCCCTATCTGATAGAATTTTAGTCATGTTTGATGGAAAAGTGATGGGTGAAAAAAAAGCAGCTGATACTAATGAACGAGAGTTGGGTTTGCTAATGGCAGGCATAGATTAGGAGTTATATGGACATTCTACCTAAATGGGCCGAGGTAATTTTAATACCACTTATCAGCCTGATCCTTTCATTTTTAATATCAGCACTAGTTATAATTGCAATTGGCGAAGATCCGATTGCTGCATTAAAACTTATGATTGACGGCGCTTTAGGCTCTACTTATGGCTGGGGATATACTCTTTATTATGCAACAAATTTTATTTTCACCGGATTAGCTGTATCAATAGCTTTTCATGCTAAAATGTTTAATATTGGGGGTGAAGGCCAAGCGTTATTGGGAGGACTGGGCGTGGCTACCGTCTGCCTGGCCTTTGATTGGCCTCACTGGTCATTAGCACTGATGGCTGCATCTGTAGGAGCAATGATTTTTGGAGCCTTTTGGGCTTTAATACCTGCTTATTTACAGGCTCGACGCGGAAGTCATATAGTTATAACAACAATTATGTTCAACTTTATTGCGGCCTCATTATTAAATTATTTACTTGTTAATATATTTAGACCAGAAGGTTCAATGGATCCCGCAACAAGAAAATTTTCTACTGGAACCCATCTTCCTACACTCCATGAAATGCTGTCTGCCGTCGGAATACCTTTCTCAAGAGCAGCACCAGCAAATGTATCCTTTTTGATTGCCGTCATAGCGTGTTTTTTTGTGTGGTTTTTAATTTGGCGAACCCGGTTGGGATACGAAATAAGGACTTTTGGTCATTCGGAGCATGCGGCACAGTATGCTGGTATTTCAAGCTATAGAATTATAATAATCTCAATGGTAATATCTGGAAGCCTTGCAGGTTTAATGGCTATCAATAATGTTATGGGAGAAGCAGAGCGCTTGGTAATGAACGCGGCAGAGGGCGCCGGATTTATCGGTATTGCTGTTGCACTAATGGGCAGATCACACCCTGTAGGCGTATTTTTAGCAGCAATACTGTTTGGCTTTTTGTATCAGGGAGGAGCTGAACTAGCACTTTGGACAACGATTCCACGGGATCTAATAATCGTAATTCAAGCTTTAGTTATTCTTTTTACAGGTGCCTTGGACAATCTAGTTAGAATACCACTTGAGAAGATTTTCGTCACGCTTAACAGCAGGCCAAACTAATGGATTATTTAACAATAATACAAATCCTTGACTCAAGTATCAGATTAGCTACGCCATTAATCTTCGCAGCACTAGCTGGACTTTTTAGCGAACGAGCAGGTATTTTTGATATTGGCTTGGAAGGAAAAATGCTAGTCTCAGCATTTTTAGCCGCCGCCGCCGCCGCAACCTCTGGATCAGTTTTAATTGGCTTGTTAGCAGGAACATTCGCATCACTAATATTTTCTGGGATTCATGGAATTGCATCAATAACATTTAGAGGAAATCAGCTTATATCCGGTGTTGCGATCAACTTTTTAGCAGCTGGAATGACAGTATTGATCGCGCAAAGTTGGTTCGCCCAAGGCGGAAGAACTCCGTCACTTACAGGAACTGCGAGATTTAATCCCATAACATTCCCTTTTGTAGAGCCAATAGGTCAACTTCCAGTAATAGGACCTATTTACTCAGAGCTATTATCAGGACATACGGTATTGGTTTATGTGGCCTTATTAGCGGTACCCGGTGCATGGTGGGTCCTATTTAAAACCACTTTTGGTCTACGACTTAGAGCCGTTGGCGAAAACCCGGAGGCCTTAGACACTGCGGGCGTATCCGTAATCAAAACAAGATATGCAGCCATTATAATTTGCGGTCTTCTTTGCGGATTATCGGGGGCGTACCTTTCAACAGGTTTATCTGCTGGATTTGTAAAGGATATGTCAGCTGGAAGGGGTTATATTGCCTTAGCTGCATTAATTTTTGCCAAGTGGCGACCTTGGTACATTTTAACAGCTTGTCTTCTTTTTGGTCTGCTCGAGGCAATCTCCAATCGATATCAAAATATAGATCTCTTCAACATTACTTTACCCGTGCAGTTTATGCAGACATTACCATATCTATTGACTGTAATAATTTTAGCAGGGTTTATTGGTAAAGCAATTCCACCTAAAGCGGGCGGTCAACCGTATCAAAAAGAAAGATAATAATAAGGCAGACAGAATAAAAATGAATTTTTTATACCAGGATGCTTGCAGATTAAATAATAAAGGTTTAGGGAGCCTAGGTTATAAAGAGTAATAAGATTAGCAGTCTCTTCCTTTCAAGCGTAATTAGAAAGTGCCAAATGCAAGTCTATCTACCAATCGCCGAAATTTCGGTAAATATTTTTTTGTTAGTTGGACTTGGCGCTCTAGTGGGTATTCTTTCAGGCATGTTCGGTGTCGGTGGCGGATTTTTAATGACACCATTATTATTTTTTATTGGAATACCACCAGCTGTAGCAGTCGCAACTGAAGCTAATCAAATTGTTGCATCATCTTTCTCAGGCGCTCTAGCTCATTTTAAACGAAGAGCCGTTGACTTAAAAATGGGTGTCATATTACTGCTCGGGGGAGTACTAGGAGCATCTCTAGGAGTTTACGTATTTAAATTACTTAAACAAATTGGGCAAGTGGAGCTTATGGTTACGTTATGCTATGTGGTATTTCTCGGTATTATAGGCTCTTTAATGTTTCTAGAAAGCCTCTCATCTATTACCAGAAGAGGTAATGCGCAAAGAACTAAAAAGATAAAACGTCATACTTGGGTGCATCGTTTGCCACTTAAAATGAGATTCCGAACTTCAAATTTGTATATCAGTGCAATCCCTCCGTTTTTTATCGGAATAGTTGTCGGAGTTTTAGCGGCGATTATGGGTGTTGGAGGTGGTTTCATAATGGTTCCAGCTATGATTTATATTATTGGAATGCCAACAAAAGTAGTCATTGGAACCTCTTTATTCCAAATAATTTTTGTTACTGCTTTCACCACCATAATGCATGCGACCCAAAATTATACCGTTGATGCAATGTTAGCTATTTTACTAATATTTGGTGGTGTTGTTGGCGCTCAAGTCGGAGTTCGTCTAGGTGTTAAATTAAAAGCTGAGCAATTAAGAATATTGCTTTCAGTTATCGTACTCGGGGTATGCTTTAAATTAGCGTTTGACCTTCTTGTAACACCCGATGAATACTATTCTTTAACTGTAGATAGTTTAAAATGAGACATATTTTAGCTATATTCGTCTTTGTTGTATCGAGCATGACGCTACTAGCGAACGATACAATAGTAGGCGGTCTTAGCTCGAAAAGCGTCTCTATAAACACCACCTTTACTGGTTCAAACATCCTCATCTTTGGCTCAATAAAGCGGAGTAACAACAAAAAAATAATACCATCAAACGTCATAATTGAAATAATTGGTCCAAAAACAAATATCACTGTTCGAAAGAAAAAGAAAATATTTGGTATTTGGGTTAATAGCAACCCTAACAAAATTAGTGATAGCCCAAGCTTTTACTCATTGCTTTTCACAGAAAAACCAGAAAACATTCTTAGCGACTCTGAGCTCACCAAGAGCTCAATAGGGAAAAGAAAATTCTTTAAATCAAATAGCCAAGACCCTTCCTACACAGATGCAATTAACGCAAAAATCAGGATAAGAAGTGAAGAAGGATCATATATTTTTGATAATGATCCAATAACTCTGAAGGATGAAACCTTATTTTCAACTAAAGTTTCGTTACCTTCTAATCTAATAGAAGGTGATTACAAAATAAAAATTTATTTAGTGCAAGATAAAAAATTAATAAATTTATCGACTGATATAATCGAAGTACGAAAAGTTGGGTTGGAAAGATGGTTACATAAGATAGCTCACGAACAATCCCTATTTTATGGTATGTTTTCAATATTTCTGGCGCTTTTTTTTGGGTGGGGGGCATCAACGTTATTTCGTAGATTTCAAAAATGAACAATCAATCAGTTACTTCGCCCACTTTAATGGTATTTCGTGCCATTGTTTCTAACTTCTCCAAATTACCTTTCGCATTTGCAATTCGGTAATTAGTGACCCAAATTAATTTTTCCTGAGCTCTCGTAATTGCAACATAAGCCAAGCGTTTCCATAAAGGTATGTCAGACTCGATCAGACCAGATTTTGCACTAGCTTCGATATCTGGAGAAAAAACCTGAATTTCACTCCATTGGGAGCCCTGCGCCTTATGAATAGTAGTCGCAGCACCGTGCACAAAAACTACTCCCATGCCTGCAGCGCTTAATATATCTGGCTGTCTTCGTCCAGCTCTCTCCATTTGTACGATTGATGCTACAGAAACATTTGCGACATTCGACCCGACCACGTGTAATTTGCAAAATCCAACCTTTTTTCCAGTACCAAGATAAATAACTTGCGCGCCCTTAATCAGCCCTCTTTCTTCTAGGTCAATCTTTTTTTTTCGGTGTCTGGCAGGAAGCTCTACACCATCACATATCAGTGGTTCACCTGGTACCAAAATATTTTCAGAAATATTGAATGCTCTCCGGAATGCAGAAATTAATCTTATTCTCGTCTGGTTTCTCCATACAAGAACTGGAGATCGACACATCAAATCTGGACAAACGCGCGACGATACTAAAACTCTGTTATCGACTTGAGACAGCTCTTTTATATACTTCTCAAAATCGTTATAGGTTAACGCGGGCCTTCTTAAAATATTTGCTAAATAAATTATAGGATTATCGCACGATTGCCTATGAATCTTTTTTAAGTAAAATTTATTTTCCTGTGGTAATTTATGAAACACCATTCGACCTGATTGCTCCACAGGCGATAATTGGCCAGGGTCACCAAACAGAATTAACACCTTGAATACTTTTTTGAGATCATCTAGCTGAGTTTGAGTTAACATTGAACTCTCATCAATGATTCCGATGTCTAATGGATGCTCACGCCTTTTCCATCCAATAATAAAATCGGATGTTCTTATTCCCACGGAAGCCAGTGCACCCGGAATTGACGGATGATTAGAAAAAAAGGTTTTTATACTTTCTAATTTTTGATCATTAAATTCCGGTAAACTTGGCCTGGTAGAGATACCTTGTAACCATTGAGAAATTTTTTCATAGTTTGGATCGTAAAGTGGTGAATATAGAACCCGATGCAAAGTAGTGGATTTGACTCCCAACGCGTTTAAAACAGCAACAGCTTTATTAGTTGGAGCAAGGACAGCATAACACCGAGTTCCCTCTTTTAATTTAGATTCATAATCAACGTTGACTGAATTTACATCAGACTTTTCTAATATTTCAACCAAACAACGAAGCAACTCAGTTTTTCCAGTACCAGCATAACCAAGCACTGCCGCCAGACTTACTTTTGAACTATTCTCAGATCTAGCTATTTCCGCTGGATGGTTTAAATCAAGACCAGATTCATTCAAAAACTCTCGTAATTTAATCAAACACTCATGCTGGTCGACAGAAAGATTCAATAAAAAATCCTTATTAAGAATATAAATTTTAATTAATATAGACTTTGGGGTTAAAACCTACTCCTTAAAGCTTTCTTTCAACCATCATTTTTTTTATCTCCGCAATAGCTTTAGCTGGGTTTAATCCTTTCGGACATGTTTTTGTACAGTTCATTATAGTGTGACACCGATACAATTTAAAGGGATCCTCAAGTTCCTCCAATCTTTGGTCCGTCGCCTGATCCCTACTATCAATTATCCACCGATAAGCATTTAATAACGCGGCGGGTCCTAAATATTTATCATCATTCCACCAGTAGCTTGGACACGCAGTGCTGCAACTCGCGCACATAACGCACTCGTAGAGACCATCTAACTTTTTTCTATCTTCAATGGATTGACGCCACTCTTTTTTTGGTCTGGATGTTTTTGTCTCAAGCCAAGGCATGATGCTCGAGTGCTGCTGATAAAAATTCGTTAAATCGGGTATAAGGTCTTTAATTACCGGAAGATGAGGAAGCGGATAAATTTTTATTTCATTTTTGACATCGGCGATACCAGACAAACAAGCTAATGTATTTGTACCGTCAATATTCATGGAACACGAACCACAAATGCCTTCTCGGCATGAACGCCTGAAGGTTAAGGTAGGGTCGATCTCATTTTTTATTTTAATAAGTGCATCTAGGACCATTGGACCACAATTATCCAAATCGACGTAGAATTTATCAATTCTGGGATTAGAAGTTTTATCAGGATCAAATCTATAAATCTTGAATAGTTTAAAGTTATCCGAACCCTCAGGTTTAGGCCAGGTTTTCCCTGTTGTTATTTTAGAATTTTTCGGAAGGGTAAATTCAACCATTTTTATTCTCTCAAATCATTATTAAAAAAAATTTGTATTGCACTAAGTGATCCTCTAATAAACACGAGCTTTCGGGGCAATTTTCTTTAAGTCAATTCCACCATCGCTTGATTCCGTCAAAGGTTTAAGTCCTACTCCCCTGTAAGATAATACTACAGGCTCATTCGTTTTTTTTGTGGAATCAATTACCGCCAACGTATGTTTACGCCAATCAACATCGTTTCTCTCCGGATAATCTTCTTGAGCGTGCGCACCACGGCTCTCTTTGCGTGCCTCAGCTGAAAAAATCGTAGCCATTGCATTTGGCATTAAATTTGTTAACTCTAATGTTTCCATTAAATCTGAATTCCAAATGAGAGAGCGATCACTAACCTTCAGATGATTTAACGAGTCTGAGACCTTAGTCATCCTGTCACAACCCTCCAATAAAGTTTTATCTGATCTAAATACTGCAGCATCAGATTGCATAGTCTTTTGCATATTCAATCGTAATTCAGCCGTCGAAGTATCGCCATCAGCAAATCTAAGTTTGTCAAAACGATCCATGGCATATTCGACCGAACTTTTATTAAGATCTTTATTTGGTATTTTTTTATCAACAGTTTCGCCAGCTTTAATTGCTGAAGCTCTCCCAAAAACAACTAAATCAATCAAACTGTTGGATCCCAAACGATTTGCTCCATGCACGCTGGCACAACCCGCTTCTCCAACGGCCATAAGACCCGGGAAAACTTTATTAGGGTCATTAGGAGTAGGATTTAAAACTTCCCCCCAGTAATTAGTTGGGATACCACCCATGTTGTAGTGAACTGTCGGAAGAACCGGAATCGGATCTTTATTTAAATCTACTCCAGCAAAAATTTGAGCACTTTCAGTTATTCCTGGCAGCCGTTCTGCTAACGTCTCAGGCGGTAAATGGTTTAAATGAAGAAAAATATGGTCCTTTTCAGTACCTACACCGCGACCATCGCGAATTTCCATTGTCATACACCTGGAAACGACATCCCTGCTTGCTAAATCCTTGTAGGTTGGAGCGTAACGCTCCATAAACCTTTCACCCTCTGAATTTGTTAAATACCCACCCTCACCTCGGGCTCCCTCTGTAATCAAACAGCCAGCACCATAAATACCAGTAGGGTGAAATTGTACAAATTCCATATCTTGAAGAGGAAGGTTTTGCCTCGCAACCATACCGCCACCATCACCAGTGCAAGTATGAGCTGAGGTAGCGCTAAAATATGCCCGACCATAGCCCCCAGTCGCTAAAACAACTAATTTTGCGTTAAACCTATGAATTGTTCCATCGTCAAGTTTCCAAGCAATTAACCCCTGACATTGACCATCCTCCGTCATTATTAGGTCCGTTGCAAAATATTCGATAAAAAATTCTGCATTATTTTTCAATGATTGACCATAAAGTGTGTGAAGTATAGCGTGTCCAGTCCTGTCTGCAGCCGCGCATGTTCTTTGAACGGGTGGTCCTTCACCGAATTGTGTTGTGTGACCGCCAAAAGGTCTTTGATAAATGTCGCCTTTCTCTGTCCGCGAAAATGGAACCCCGTAATGTTCCAACTCATAAACAGCCTTGGGAGCTTCACGGGCTAAATATTCCATAGCATCAGTGTCGCCAAGCCAATCAGAGCCTTTAACGGTATCGTACATGTGCCAATGCCAATGATCAGGCCCCATGTTACTAAGACTTGCAGCAATTCCACCCTGCGCTGCAACGGTATGACTCCTGGTTGGAAAAACTTTTGATATACAGGCCGTTTTTAGCCCTTGCTCTGCCATTCCAAGTGTAGCTCGTAACCCCGCTCCACCGGCACCAACCACAACTACATCGTAAATATGATCTATATATTCATAAGAGGTCATCTTTTAACTCCAATTAAAAGTCGAGAACAATTCTGGAAAGAGCAAAAAACACAATAATATTCATACCAAAAAAAAATACTGTATTAGTTTTTTTAAGAATTCTGTGGATAGCCGGATTGTCAATGTAATCATCGATTACAACTTCCGCACCCTGCTTAAAATGTAAAAAAGTTAGGCTAAAAAATAAAAATGTCAAAAAAGCGCGCAGTGGCTGTTTATACACCATTATATTCTGTTCATAACCCAATCCATAATTCTGTACAAATGAAAGTGTAAAAATTACTGTCAATGGAACTAAAATGATAGATGAAATTCGCTGCTTTACCCAATGGTCAGTGCCGTCACTTAGACCTTTGGCCAAAAATAGTTTAATAGCCATCGTAGCCCACGCCATCAGATAGACCATCCTAAATATAGGGTGATCATTGTTAAGCAAATTGAACTAGATAAAACAATATAGGCCGACGGTTGAATCCATCCCACGTCAAGGCCGTAGCCTAAATCCCAAATAAGGTGCCGAATCCCAGTCAAAGTATGGTACCAAAGAGCCCAAACCGAAGATATTAAAAGTAGACGGATTACAATTAAATTGAATAAGTTCTCAACAAAAGAAAACGCCCCAGGACCGATAGCAAGGGCACTAAACCAAATTATGATCAATGCAATGCTAGCTATGAGTCCTATCCCAGTAAGCCGATGCATTATTGATAATACAGAGGTGAATTGTGGTCTATAAATCGTCAAATGAGGTGATAGTGGACGATTAGATTTAATACGGGTTGTCATAATAAAATAGTTATCTTTTGATAATTAAATAATTGGAATTGCTAATAATGCTACACTAGTTGTAGCCTTAAATGATTTAATTACAAGGACTTTACTCAACTAAAATTAATTTTCCGCAAATACTAATATGACAAATTTCTTCAATAACAAAATTTTTTTACATGATACGTATCATGATTCACTAACTATTTTTAAACTTAATTAAGTTTTCAATTAAATTAGGATATAATTAAATTTAAACGAAAAATTTCCCTTTAATAGAGGTTAAAACAACACTTCGGGCTTGATGAATTGCATAAATCAAGCTAACACTGTGTGCGGTTTTGAATAACTGGAGATTCCATATGAAGCGACCTAAAATTGCATTAATTGGTGCAGGCCAAATTGGTGGCACGCTAGCGCATCTAGCAGCAATGAAAGAACTAGGTGATGTCGTAGTTTTCGATATTGCTGAAGGAATACCACAAGGTAAAGCTCTAGATATTGCTGAAAGCTCTCCGGTGGATGGTTTTGATAGTAAAGTGTCAGGTGCGAATGATTACTCCCGTATTGAGGGAGCAGATGTTTGCATTGTAACTGCAGGTGTTCCAAGAAAGCCTGGAATGAGTAGGGACGATTTACTTGGCATCAACTTAAAAGTAATGAAAACTGTTGGTGAAGGAATAAAAAATAATGCCCCAAATGCTTTTATCATTTGTATAACCAACCCATTGGATGCAATGGTGTGGGCGTTACGTGAATTTTCTGGTTTGCCTTATAAAAAAGTTGTCGGAATGGCTGGAATTTTGGATAGTGCCCGCTTTAGACATTTTTTGTCAGAAGAATTTAATGTATCTATCAAAGATATCAACGCTTTTGTACTTGGTGGGCACGGTGACTCAATGGTTCCCTTACCTCGATATTCAACGGTAGGTGGAATTCCACTTCCTGACCTTGTAAAGATGGGATGGACCTCGCAAGAAAAATTAGACGAAATTATTCAGAGAACAAGAGATGGTGGAGCTGAAATCGTCGGATTGTTAAAAACTGGGTCGGCATTTTATGCACCAGCAGCATCCGCTATACAAATGGCCGAGTCATATTTAAAAGACCAAAAGCGCGTATTACCGTGCGCAGCCTATGTCGACGGGTCTTACGGGTTAAGCGGAATTTACGTCGGCGTGCCAGCTTTAATTGGAGCAGAAGGAGTTGAAAAGATAATAGAAATTGACCTCAATCCAGATGAAGCATCTGATTTTAAGAAATCTGTGGATTCAGTTGGTGGATTGATCGAAGCATGTAAAAATATTGACGAAAGCTTATCGTAACCATTTTAAACTCAAAATATATTAAATATTCTTATATTCTATTGAGAGTGAGTAAGAAGGTACTGAAGCCAATTTAAAAAAATTTTAGTTTAAAATTTCTTTTTCTTTTAATCCTTATCTGGAATACTGTTAGGAATAAATGTACAATCTTTTCTCACCTATTACCCATCAGCGATAAAGCATAAAAGTAGGACAAAGTTAAATGAACATACATGAATATCAAGCAAAACAATTGTTAAAAGGGTATGGATTGCCAGTTCTAGATGGCCGAGCTGTTTTTAGGGCAGAAGATGCAAAAACTGCATCTGGGGAGCTAGACGGTCCAATTTGGGTTGTGAAAGCACAAATACACGCCGGTGGAAGAGGAAAAGGATCATTTTTGGAAGAGAGTGCTGGAAATAAAGGCGGGGTGAGACTGGCAAAATCCGCAACTGAGGCGGCTACTGAAGCGCAAAAAATGTTGGGACGAACACTAGCTACTCACCAAACTGGCGCGGGGGGGAAAAAAGTTGGTTGTGTTTATATAGAAGATGGCTCGCAAATTAAAGATGAACTTTATCTGGCACTATTAGTGGATAGAAACACTTCACGAATTTCATTTGTTTGCTCGACAGAGGGCGGAATGGACATAGAGGAAGTCGCAGCAAAAAATCCTGAAAAAATTATAAGCATAAATGTTGATCCTGCATCTGGTTTGTCCAGTTTTCATGGTAGACAAATCGCTTTCTTTTTTGGACTCCAAGGAAAGCAAATCAAGCAATGTGTGAGCCTGATCAGTTCTCTGTATAAACTTTTTAATGATAAAGATTGTGAGATGCTTGAAATAAATCCTTTGGTCATCAACATGGATAACAACCTCTTATGCCTAGACTGCAAAATGGCCTTTGACTCGAACGCATTATATCGACAACCAGGTATTTTGGCTCTCAGAGACGAGTCGGAGGAAGACCCCAAGGAACTTGCAGCTTCTAAGTTTGATCTAAATTACATAGCACTTGATGGCGAGATTGGTTGTATGGTTAATGGAGCAGGACTTGCCATGGCCACAATGGATATAATAAAATATTATGGTTCAGAACCTGCCAATTTCTTAGATGTTGGGGGAGGGGCTACCAAAGAAAAAGTTACAGAGGCCTTCAAAATAATAACTTCCGATCCAAATGTAAAAGGAATTCTGGTTAATATATTTGGAGGCATTATGCGGTGTGACGTCATTGCAGAAGGTTTGGTATCAGCCATTAAAGAAATAGCGCTTTCTGTTCCATTAGTGGTAAGATTGGAAGGAACAAATGTTGAATTAGGGAAAAAAATAATTAATGAGAGTCAACTAAACGTCATTGCCGCTGACGATTTAGCAGATGCTGCAAAAAAAATTGTACATGCTGTGAAAGGGTAAACAATGGCCATACTTGTTAACGAAAACACTCGCGTAATCTGCCAAGGCCTAACTGGAAGCCAAGGCACCTTTCATTCAGAGCAAGCTATAGACTATGGTACAAAAATGGTAGGTGGGGTAACTCCAGGAAAAGGTGGAACTACTCACATTAATCTACCTATCTATAATACCGTTGCAGAGGCAAAATTAAAAACGAATGCTAATGCCACCGCCATCTATGTTCCACCACCTTTTGCTGCTGATGCTATCCTTGAAGCTATCGACGCAAAAATAGAACTTATTGTGTGCATAACCGAAGGTATCCCCGTTCTAGACATGATGAGGGTAAAACGAGCCCTTGAAGGATCTGACTCACGACTTATTGGACCGAACTGTCCAGGCATAATTACGCCCGACGCTTGCAAAATAGGTATCATGCCCGGCCATATTCACCAAAGGGGTAGTGTTGGCGTTGTGTCAAGATCAGGAACCCTTACATATGAAGCAGCTTCCCAGACCATGACAGCAGGCTTGGGAATTTCCACTTGTATTGGTATTGGTGGCGATCCAATTAAAGGAACCGAGCATGTCGATGCACTTGAACTTTTTTTGAAAGATCCGGAGACTCAGTCAATTATAATGATTGGTGAAATTGGGGGATCCGCAGAAGAAGATGCAGCGGACTTTATAAAAGATCGGTTAAAAAAAGGAATAAAAAAACCTCTAGCAGGGTTCATTGCGGGTAAAACAGCTCCAAAAGGCCGTAGAATGGGCCATGCGGGTGCAATAATAGCAGGAGGTAAAGGCGGCGCTGAAGATAAAATAGAAGCAATGAGATCAGCTGGTTTTATAATGGCTGAAAGTCCGGCAGGCCTTAGCGACGCCATTAGAAAAGCTATTGAAAACTCAAACTAATTATAGATGTAACAATAAGTTGTAAGAGATAGGAAAAGTTCAAAAAATATGATTGATAAACTTAATAACCCAAATTTTGAAAGCTTTCTTACCAGCGAAAACGCATCTTACCTTGAGAAGTTGCAAATAGAGCACGCAGATAAAAAAGTAAGAATTGATCAATCGTGGATAGAGTATTTTAAAACATTTAATTCCATAGACTCCAATGTAAAGAATAAGAAATCCTCTCCTTCATGGTTCAGATCTGATTGGCCGCCAGCTCCACAAGGCGATTACATCTCAGCTCTAGATGGTCAATGGAATATTCAAGAATCAGAGGATTTAGAAACTAAAATTAGGGAAAAAGCATCAAAAAGTGATGTAACCATATCAGACGAGTCACTTCGTCAAGCCGTTTTAGATAGCATCCGAGCACTGATGATTATTCGGGCTTACAGGATAAGAGGACACCTAGCAGCTAATCTTGATCCCCTGAGTATAACAAAAAAAGACTATCAACCAGAGTTAAAACCTGAAAACTACGGTTTTAAGGATACTGATCTCGATCGACCAATTTTCATTGATAATGTCTTGGGAATCAATACAGCCTCAATGAGAGAAATAATAAAAATATTACAAAGAACATACTGTGGTACATTCGCCTTACAATATATGCATATTTCAAATCCTGAGCAATCGTCTTGGCTAAAAGAAAGAATAGAAGGCCTTGGAAAAGAGATACAATTTACCAAAGAGGGAAGGAAAGCTATTCTCAATAAATTAGTTGAAGCAGAGGGTTTTGAAAAATTTTTACATGTGAAATATATGGGTACCAAACGTTTTGGATTAGATGGAGCCGAGTCTTTGATACCAGCAATGGAACAAATAATTAAGCGCGGCGGCAGCCTTGGAGTTAAGGAAATCATCATTGGAATGCCGCATCGAGGTCGCTTATCAGTGTTGGCAAATGTTATGAGCAAACCGTTTCGGGCCATATTTAATGAGTTTCAAGGAGGAAGCTACAAACCAGAGGATGTTGATGGGTCTGGTGACGTTAAATATCACCTAGGAACTTCATCGGATCGAGCATTTGATAATAACAATGTGCATTTATCATTAACGGCCAATCCCTCTCACCTTGAAGCTGTCAATCCTGTCGTGCTTGGAAAAGTACGAGCGAAACAGCAGCAAATTAAAGACGTTAACAGAACAAAAGTATTACCAATTTTGTTGCACGGTGATGCTGCTTTCGCAGGCCAAGGAGTAGTAGCTGAGTGTTTTGGGCTCTCTGGTTTGAAAGGCCATAAAACTGGCGGAACTATTCACATAATTGTTAATAATCAAATTGGTTTTACAACATCACCTCTTAATTCTAGATCATCACCTTATCCAACAGATATAGCTTTAATGGTGGAAGCGCCTATTTTCCATGTGAATGGAGACGACCCAGAAGCAGTTGTCCATGCCGCCAAAGTTGCAACAGAGTTTAGGCAGAAGTTTCACAAGGACGTAGTAATCGATATTTTTTGTTATCGAAGGTTTGGACACAACGAGGGTGACGAACCAATGTTCACTCAACCTAATATGTATGCTAAAATTAAAAAACATAAAACTACGCTTAATATATATTCGGATAGATTAGTGTCTGATGGATTAATAGATGAGAATGATGTGAAAACGATAAAAGCATCATTTCAAACCTATCTGTCGGAGGAATTTACAGCAGGAGCATCATATAAGCCGAACAAAGCAGACTGGCTGGATGGAAGGTGGGCTGGATTTAAAAATAATAATGGCGATTATGAGCGCGGAGAAACAGCTATTAGTAGTAGTTCGTTCGCCAAAATTGCTAAAGCCTTAACAAAAGTACCGAAAGACTTTAACTTGCATAAAACGGTATCAAGAATGCTATCAAATAAAACAAAGATATTAAGTTCTGGAAATAATATTGACTGGGCAACTGGTGAGGCCATTGCCTTTGGATCATTATTAATAGAGGGCTACCCGGTAAGATTATCAGGTCAAGACTGTACTCGAGGTACATTTAGCCAAAGACATAGCGCTTTTATCGACCAGGTAAGTGAGGAAAAGTTCTACCCACTGAATAATATAGAAAAAAACCAATCAGAATACGAAGTAATTGACTCAATGCTTTCAGAGTATGCAGTGCTGGGCTACGAATACGGATATACACTGGCAGAACCGAATGCACTTACTCTGTGGGAAGCACAATTTGGTGATTTTGCAAATGGCGCCCAAATAATGATCGATCAATTTATTTCATCTGGAGAAAACAAATGGCTCCGAATGTCTGGTCTGGTTATGCTCCTACCTCATGGTTATGAGGGACAAGGCCCGGAGCATTCATCCGCTCGGTTAGAGAGATTTTTGCAAGCTTGTGCAGAAGATAACTGGATTGTAGCAAATTGCACTACACCTGCAAACTATTTTCATCTACTCAGGCGCCAAATTCACCGAAAATATAGAAAACCGTTAGTCATAATGACTCCAAAATCACTTTTAAGAAATAAATTGGCTGTAAGTAGCAAAAAAGATTTTTTAAAAGGCTCTAGTTTTCACAGAATATTATGGGACGATGCCCAACTAGGACTTTCTTCTACGCAACTTGTAAAAGATGAAAAAATTGAAAAAATAGTAATTTGCTCTGGAAAAGTATATTATGATATCCTTCTGGAACGCGATAAACGAAAAATTAATAATATTTACTTGCTGCGCATTGAACAATTTTATCCGTTCCCAGAAACTTCATTGATCAAAGAATTGACTAGATTTAAGAACGCGGAGGTGACTTGGTGCCAAGAAGAACCGAAGAACCAAGGTGCCTGGCATTTTATGGAACCAAACTTAGAATCGGTTCTTCGTAAGATAAAAACAAAAACCGCACGTCCATCTTATGCTGGAAGAATTGCATCGGCGTCACCGGCAACAGGCCTAGCAGCTCAACACAATAGTCAACAAGAAAAACTTATAAATGAGGCACTTCGTCTTTCAGGAGAAAAAAATGACTGATATACTTGTACCAACTTTAGGAGAGAGTGTCACCGAAGCGACAGTTGCAACTTGGTTCAAAAAGCCGGGAGATAATGTCAGCGTCGACGAGATGCTATGTGAGTTGGAAACTGATAAAGTAACGGTTGAAGTACCCAGTCCCGTATCTGGTATACTTCAGACAATTTCTTCTCCTGAGGGCACAACTGTTGGCCTAAAAGCTTTATTAGCTGTCATAAAGGAAACCGATAGTAAAGCGCTGATTGATACCGGTCCTTCTAACCAGCCGAAACCCATGAAAAGCGCTTCAATAGCACAAAATGAAACTAAAGAAGAACAAATTCATGGACCAGCCGTACGAAAAATTATGAAGGAGCAGAATATCGAATCCTCAGAAATCAAAGGATCAGGGCGAGGAGGAAGGATAATTAAAGAGGATTTAATTGACCACAACGTTACAAAACATCTTACTAAAGTAAGTGGCGGAAATGATCTAAACGCATCACAAATGATCCCAAATAAAGAAGAACGCGTAAAAATGAGCCGGTTACGCCAAACTATAGCAACTAGGCTAAAGCAAGCTCAAAACACTGCGGCTATGCTCACGACTTTTAATGAAGTAGATATGTCCACAATAATTGATATTAGAAAAAAGTATAAAACTAGTTTTGAAAAAAAACACTCTATTAAACTTGGTTTTATGTCATTTTTTGCTAAAGCCTGTTGCCACGCTTTGCTTGAGATCCCAGAAGTTAACGCTGAAATAGACGAAAATGATGTGGTTTATAAAAACTATGTTAATATGGCGATAGCTGTGGGGACCCCTGCTGGTCTTGTTGCACCAGTCATTAAAGACGCTCATAAAATGAGCTTTGCGGATATTGAAAAGGCACTTGCAAACATGGGTACGCGCGCTCGGGAAGGAACCCTTAGCATTGAAGAAATGCAAGGGGGGAGTTTTACTATTTCTAATGGTGGTATTTACGGGTCATTAATGTCCTCACCTATCTTAAACCCACCTCAATCTGGCATTCTTGGTATGCATAAAATTCAAGAAAGACCGATTGCACTAAATGACGAAATTGTAATCAGACCTATGATGTATCTAGCACTTAGTTACGATCATAGAATTGTCGATGGCAAAGGCGCCGTTACTTTTTTAGTCCGAGTTAAAGAGTGCCTAGAAGACCCAAATATCTTGTTAATGGACCTTTAAAACTGGAGATAACTGCAATGGCTGATTTTGATTTGGTGGTAATAGGTAGTGGTCCTGGAGGATATGTTTGCGCGATTAAAGCTGCACAACTTGGGTTGAAGGTTGCATGTATCGAGGGAGAAAAATCACTAGGTGGAACCTGTTTGAATGTCGGCTGTATACCATCTAAAGCGTTATTACACGCATCAGAGGCTTACCATGATAGTATTGAAAATTTTTCGAAGATGGGTATAAAAATCAATAGGCCTGAAATAAATTGGCAGCAAATGCTCGAATATAAAAACAGTATGGTTGCGCAGAATACGCAAGGTATAGAATATCTCTTCAAAAAAAATAAAATAACTCATATTGTTGGGTGGGCAAAAATCGAAAGTGATACAAGTATTCTTGTAAACAATAATAAAATTTCAACCGTTAATATTGTAATTGCAACAGGATCTAAACCCGCCTCTTTTCAAGGTATTAAAACAGATGGAAAAACGATTGTAGACTCTACTGGAGCCCTTGATTTAAAGAAAATTCCTAAAAACCTAGTAATCATTGGTGGCGGTGTCATTGGTTTAGAAATGGGATCCGTTTTCAATAGGATTGGGACTAACGTTACTGTCATTGAGTACTTCGACCAAATTGCTGCGGGAATGGATAAAGAAATTTCAAAAACTTTTTTAAGAATTTTAAAAAAACAAGGTATTAATTTTATTTTAAACAGCGCTGTTACCGACATAA